>DATBKQ010000411.1:0-7706 GCA_036555825.1 Acetobacteraceae bacterium
GCGCGAGCGCATCCATGGCGCCATGCGGCTGGTGTCGCGCATCGTCAGCTACCGCACGATCGGTGCGGTCGATACCGCGCTGTGGGATCTCGCCGGCAAGATCGCCGGGCTGCCGGTGCACGCGCTGATGGGCACCTGCCGGAATTCGATCCTGGCCTACGCCAGTTCGCAGGTCCTGCCGGACGTTGCCGCCTATGTCGATCAGGCGCAGAGCTTCAAGGCGAACGGCTGGCGCGCCTACAAGATCCATCCGCCGCGCGAGCCGGAGCAGGACATCAAGGTGTGCCAGGCGGTGCGCAAGGCGGTCGGCGACGACTTCCGGCTGATGCTCGATTCGACCTGGAGCTACGACTACACCGATGCGCTGCGCGTCGGCCGCGCCATCGAGGAGATGGGCTATTACTGGTACGAAGACCCGATGTCGGACGAGGACATCTACAACTACGTCAAGCTGCGCGAGAAGCTGGATGTTCCGATCATGGCGACGGAGTTCCCCGCGGGCGGACTGGAGACCTATCCGATCTGGCTGACCGAGCGCGCCACCGACTATCTGCGCGGCGACATCCCGAACAAGGGCGGCCTGACCACCATGCTGAAGACCGCGCATCTGGCCGAGGCGTTCAACATCAAATACGAAGTGCACCACTCGGGCAATTCGCTGAACAACCTGGCGAACCTGCATCTCTGCATGGCGATCCGCAACACCACGATGTTCGAGGTGCTGTTGCCGGACGGCGCGCACAAATACGGCATGGCGAAGGAGCTGGAGATCGATCGCGAGGGCATGCTGCACGCGCCCACCGGTCCGGGGCTGGCGGCGGAGATCGACTTCGACCTCATCGAGCGCAAGACCGAGGCGGTGCTGAAGTAAGATTCACCACAAAGACCCGAACGGCACGAAGTCTTTGTGCTCTCGGTGTCTTGTGGTGATTCTCTTATGGCAGAAGCCCGCGTGCTGCGGGGTCCCACATCAGCGCACCCGCACCGAAGTGCCACGGCTCGCGCCGGTCGGTCGAGCTTCGGTGCTGCAACCGTCACGCTGCCCGGCCAAGCGGGTTCTTCCCGGCCTCGCCAAGGTTGGCCAGTACTGGCGCCAGCGCGCGCTGCATCAGCGCATCGATGCGCGCCTCGGAGAACTCCGCAGCGGCGAAACTCCGTCCCGCCTCTGCGACATCGGCATGCAGCACCGGATCGTTGTGGCACCGAACGATCATCGCGGCCAGTTCGTCGGCGCTCGCAGCGATGCAGGCCGCGAACGCAGGGGGCAGCTCCATACCCTCGAAAGCGGCCGGCGTGCCGATGCAAGGAACTCCCGCCGCCAGGCTCTCGACCACCTTGGCCTTGAGGCCGGCGCCGTAGCGCAGCGGCGCCACCGTAAGCCGGACCCTGTCGAACTCCATGGCCAGATCCGCCACACCTCCCGCCAGATCGAGCCCCGGCCGCGCGAGCTGGCGCAGCGCGTCCGTCATGCCGTTGCCTACGATGCGGAAACCGATCCCGGAGTCCCGCCGCCACACCAGCGAAACGATCTCACGCGCCAGCCAGTGCACCGCATCGACATTGGGATCGTGACCGAAGTTGCCCACGAACATCACGCCGTGGCGCTCGGCGAAGCCACGCTGCGATTGCCGCGCCGGCACGCCCCACGGTACCACGGCGATCGCGACATGCGGCAACTGGCGCCGTAGCAGCGTCGCCTCGACGGCGGAGTGGGTGATCACCACATCGGCCCGCTGCGCCGCGGCCAGTTCCTCTGCCTGCCAGTATTGCGCGGCACGCTTCAGTTCGGGGCGGTCCTGCACCTCGCCCTGGCGCGCCAGCCGCAGGTGATGCAGGTCGGCGAGGCTGTAGACCAGCAGCGCACCTGGGCAGAACTGGCGCACCAGCCTGCCATAGGCCGCACCACTGACCGCGCGATGCAGATAGACGACATCCAGAGTGCCCGCGTTGCGGCGAAGCACTTCCTCGACCGATCCGTACCAGGGTGCCAGCAGAGGTTTCACACCGAGCGCCGTCAGCGAACGCGCCCGTCCGTGCCGGTCGTGCAGGTCGTGCATCGCCGCACAGCTGACCTCGAAGCCAAGACGTTGCAGCGACCGCATGTGAGCGACGACGGCGTTGTCGCCACCGGTGAGACCCGGCGCGGGCAACTCCGCGTCGACGAACAACGCCCTGCGACGCATCGGCAGCAGTGCCGCCTGGACCGTGGGTACCGGCACGAAGCCGCCCCAGCGGTCATGCAGATCGGGGCTGTCGGCCCGGGTGCCACCATCCAACCGCGCGCGTGCGGCAAGCAGCAGTTCGACCTGGGTCATCTGGGACGCGATCAGCGCATCGAGCTCGGACGCATCCGCCGCTGCATCGGCCAGCTTCGCCACGTGTCGGTTCAATTCGGCGAGGCAATCGGCGTCGGAGTGCGACACGGCCGGCAGGGTCACCGGCGAGCCTGGCACTGGTGCACCATCGATTGCGCGCCGCAGCTCGACGATGTGGCTCACCAACGGATCGAGACGGATCGGGCAGTTCACATGGAATGCGCAGCGCCCGTCACCCAGATAGCCAGCGGCCAACAGGTCCGGTCGGAAGCGGTCCGCCATCACGTGGCCGAGCAGTTGCCCGTCGCACAGCAGCTCCAGCCGTACCCGCTGTTCGGGGTGTGCGGTGTCGAAGGCCCAGCCAGCGATGCCGCGCAGGGTGCACCAGTCGATATGGCCCATCAGGGCCTCGGCCGGCCCGTGCCTCACCAGGACGCCGGCACGCCTGCCGATGCGGTCGCGGATCGGCTGCAACTCCGCCGATGCGGCCGCGAGCCGCGGAGCGCAGAACCGCCAGCGCGGGCTGGCGTCATTGGGATAGCGCCGCGCGAAATCCGCCGCGTTGTGGAACATGTCGCGATTGCCGCAATCGACATAGGTCTCGGCTGCCGCACCCTCGGCGACGATCGCATCGTGCGAGTCGAGTTCGAGGTGGTAGTAGTCGATCCGGCCGGCCTGTTCGTCACACCGGATGCTGCTGCCGTTCACCAGCAACTCGGCGGGAACCAGCATACCGTCGACCAGCAATGCGTGCTGCGATGAGATGCAAAGGTCACGCTTCGGCACGCCTTCATCGAGGCAGCCAGCGGCCAGGCGAATCGGCAGGATGTCGCGATCATCCGCGAATGTGCCTGCATGATAGCTGCGTCGGCCGATCCACCTGATCGGCCGCGTCGCACCGGAGGCAGTGGTCACGCTGTCGCCGATCGCCAGCGTCTCCACCGCGACCTCGCCGGCCGGCGTAAGGATGCGCGTGCCTCGCAGGAAGCAGGCGACCAAGGCAAGCGACGTCCCGCCGCCGCCGTCGGGCGACACCCGAAACGCGTCGGGGGCAAACGCGCCCAACATGGTCAGCGTCGTGTGGTCGCCGCCGGCGCTGGTCAAGGTCAACGTGTTCTCGGCGAACGCGGCGGACGCGGCCTGGAAGTCGGTCACGTCGATCGTGTCGGTATTGTCAAATCCGCCGATCGTGATGGTGCCGAGGCCCGTGTCGGAGCTGTCGCCCGCCACGGTCCACCGCGCCGCAGGATCGAATTGCAGACTGCTGAAGTTGCTGATCGAACTGCCGAACCCGCTCAGTGCGCCGGCGCTGCTGCCCGAGGCAAGCTCAACGATGCCATTGCCACCATCCACGCCGCCAACGAACACCGCTCCCGGGTCGACAATGAGCCGGTCTGTGCCGGAGCCGCCTGAAGCGTTGATGCGAAAAGCGTCGCCGGCGCCAGTCGATTGCACGGTTCCCGCATTGGTGAATGTGTCGCCCGCCGTGCCCAGGTTGTGAATATAGACGCCAGTATAGCCCGAGATCGTGCCGCCTGCGAGATTCTCGATCGAGCCTCCACCGAAATCCCGCAGATACACACCGGTCGTCAACGTGCCGCTGGCCGCTCCACTGACGACACCTCGATTGATGACCTGGCCCGCATCGTCCAGCACGATGGCGTCGTTGCCGATTATGGTGCCGCTGTTGTCCACCGAGCCGCGGGCGTTGATTATGGCGACACCCGCATCCACACCCTGAATCAGCGAGGACGCGCCGGCGTTGGTTACTGTGCCGCCACCTTTGAGATAGGCGCCGATGCTGAATGTCCCGGGCTTGGTCCCGGTGTCCACGATGGTGCCGTAGTTCGCGATCGTCCCAGGATTGGCGTTGTCGTAGAGAAAAACGCCCCAGGACCCTCCCGTAATGGTGCCCGACGCGCTGTTGGTGATCACGCCCGTACCTGATCCGACGTAAACACCGAGATTCGTCGTGCCGACAATATTGCCGTCGTTGGTCAGGGTGCCTGCGCCGCCGGACTGATCGAATACCACCCCGTCGTAATGGCCGGAGATCGTACCGGACATACTGTTGGTGACAACGCCGCGCGACAGCTCAACGCCCCAACTGCTGCTGCCGGTCGTGTCGGTCGCGGCGATGGTGCCTGCGTTGCTTACCGTGCCACCGCCGTCGCCAAGGTGGATGCCACGCGCCCCGCCGGCGATGACGGCGGCAGAGCCGCTATTGGTCACCGCGCCGCCTGCTTTGAGATAGGCGCCCGCGACAGTGGTGCCGGTCATGCTGCCGGAGTTGATGACCGTGCCAGGCGCAGTCTGGGCGAAAACAGCGTACTGGCCGCCAGCAATCGAGGCGGCGGAACCGCTGTTGGTCACAGTGCCCCCGTCTCCGAGGTAGACGCCGTGCCCCGTCGCGCCGGTGATACTGCCGAAATTGGTAACCGTGCCTGGCGCCGCCAGCATGACAACAGCGTTGTGACCGCCCGCTATCGACCCGTACGCCGCGTTGGTGACCGAGCCGGGCCCGACTATCGCGACACCCCCGCCGGATGCGCCACCCGCGATCACCCCACCGCCCGCGTTGCTGACCACACCGCTGACGACCGGCGTGTTGCTGCCGGGTGCTACGGAGCCCAGGACAACCCCATAGCCGGCGCTGTAGCTGTCGGTGATGCGGCCCGAGTTCCCGATGGTCCAACTCTCGGTCCCGCCACTCGGCCCGTACAGAGCCTCGGGTCCGTTGCTCTCCGCGATCGTGCCGGTTACCGACACAGGATTGTCGGCCTGGTCGGTTAGCGTGATGCCTGTGTTCGTGGTGCCGGAGATGGTTCGCGCCATGGCCGACCTGCTCTCGCCCTTGCCCTGCCGTGGCTCGCTAGGCGCGGCGGGCTTAACAAAGCATTAAGTCTGACCCGGTGTGCAATGGCCAGCATGTCACGAAACGATACCTCGGCAGGCCCATGCGACGTTCGCAAAAGACCTCGGGCCGTCGGGCTGGCCGGCCTCGTACGCCTCGCGCACAGCGGCGTCGGTGCGTGCGCGATCGGCAGCGCCGAGCGTCGCCACATGCCTTCCAAGCGGCCCTTCGCCTGCTGCGATCGGCGCCCAGTAGTCGTCGAAGCTTTGGTAGTCCATGCGGATCATCAGCTCCATTTCCGTAACGTCCACGAGACCTTGCTCGACAAACGTCCGTTTCATTTCCCCCGGCTGCATCATCGGTTGGAAGCAATAGCGGCTGCGCAGCTGACGTCCGCTTTCGCTAAGCGCTGCCACCGTGTCGATCATCATGCGCATGCCCGGCATGCCGCCGAGATGGTCCCACACGGCTGCCGCGACCACGCCTCTCGGCCGAACCACGCGGCGCATCTCGGCGACTGCCTTGGCGGCCTCGGGGACGAAATGCAGCACGAGCAGCGCCAAGGCGCGGTCGAACGCATCGCTCTCGAACGGCAAGGCGCAGGCATCGGCCTGCCGGATACTTATGCGCGGGTCGGTGTTGCGCCGCGTTACTTCCTCGACAAAGACGGGCGAATAGTCGATCGCCGCAATCTCGCCGAGGTCGGCGGCCCTGGCGAGCGCGAAAGTCAGACTACCGGTCCCGCAGCCGACGTCGAGAATTCTTTCGCCATTGGCCAACCCAGCAAAGTCGATGAATAGGGGCGCGAGCTTTCGGCTCCAGCGGCCCATGAGCTGCTCATAACCGGCGGCGTCGTGGACGTTGAAGCCTGATGTCATCGAAGTCTCCGTGTGCTGGGCAAGTGCTCAGACCCTGCCAGGATGGTTGCCAAGGCGCCAGAGCAAGTGCATCGGCGGGCGCTATACCAGCAGCCCGCGGCCCGCGAGGTTCCGCATCAGCGCGCCCGCACCGAAGCTCCATGCCTCGCACCGGTCGGTCGGCATCATCCGGTTGACCAGCCGCCCCAGCTTCGGCGCCGCGATCGTCACGATGTCGCCGGTCTTGTGCGTGAACCCCTTGCCCGGCGCGTCGCGGTCCTCCACCGGCGCGAACATCGTGCCCAGGAACAGCACCGCGCCATCCGGATAGGGATGGTGCCGGTTCACCATCTGCGAAACGAGGTCCTCGGGGTCGCGGCTGATCTGCGCGATCGATGAGGTACCCTCCAGCCTGAATCCATTCTCGCCTTCGACCATCAGCGACACCGTGGTCTGCCGTACATCGTTCAGCGTGAAGGCATCGTCGAACAGCCGCAGGAACGGACCGATGGCGCACGATGCGTTGTTGTCCTTCGCTTTCCCCAACAGCAGCGCCGAGCGTCCTTCCACATCGCGCAGGTTCACATCGTTGCCCAGCGTCGCCGCGACGATGCGGCCGGCCGACGATGCGGCCAGCACCACCTCGGGCTCGGGGTTGTTCCAAGACGAGTTCGGGTGGATGCCGGCATCCATCCCGGTGCCCACCGCGGCCATCGGCTGTGTCTTGGTGAAGATTTCCGCATCCGGCCCGATGCCCACTTCCAGGTACTGGCTCCACGCGTCCTGTTCGATCAGCACCCGCTTCAGGTGCGCCGCCTCCGCCGAACCCGGCTTCAGCTTCGCGAGATCGTCGCCCACCAGGCGGTTGACCACGGCGCGTATTTCGGCCGCGGCACTCATGTCGCCGCGTGCGCGTTCCTCGATCACCCGCTCGATCATCGACAGCACGAAGGTGACGCCGGCCGCCTTGATCGCCTGCAGATCGATCGGCGCCAGCAACCACGGCTGGCCGGTGTCGCGCTGCGCGACCGACGTGTTGGCCAGCACCGCATCGACGCTGCCCACCCGCTCGCCCGCCGCGCCACGCAAGGCCGCGACCGGGTCGGCCGCCTCGCACAGGTCGCGCATGGTCGGGAATGCGCGCGACACGTCGATCAGGTCGCCGTCGCGCACCGCGACCACCGACGGACCCGCCACATCCGGCCGCCACACCCGCCCGGCCAACAGCGCCTCTCCGGCGTCGTCCGGCAGCACCGGCCGCAAACTCTCGCGCAACCCCGCCATGCCGTGCCTCCCAAACCCAGATGCGGCACCCTATACTACGTCCAACCACGCAGGAGAGAGCCCATGCGGCTGTTCGGCTCGTCGCACGCAGCGGACACCGAGACGTTTCCGGTCACCCACACCGAGGAGGAGTGGCGCGCGAAGCTGTCGCCGGCCGCGTATCAGGTGCTGCGCAAACATGGCACGGAACGGGCCGGCACCAGCCCATTGAATGTCGAGAAGCGGCACGGCCGGTTCATCTGCGCCGGCTGCGGACAGGAATTGTTCGCCTCGGATACGAAATTCGAGAGCGGCACCGGCTGGCCCAGCTTCTACCAACCGCTGGAAGGCGCGGTCGGCACCACCGAGGACCGCAGCTTCTTCATGACCCGCACGGAAGTGCATTGCAGCAAGTGC
>DATBKQ010000412.1:0-6767 GCA_036555825.1 Acetobacteraceae bacterium
GCCCTGGGTGATCCTCGCGGCGATCGCGATCGCCCGGGCGGGCTTTGGCTACCAGTACCAGACCGTCGCGTCGCTCGCCCCCGACCTGATGGAGCTGTTCCGGATCGACTACGCCACACTCGGCTCCCTGATCGGCGCGTATATGCTGCTGGGCGCCTTCCTGGCCCTGCCGCTGGGGCTGCTTGCCCGTCAACTCGGCGACCGGCTGGTGCTGGGCGGCGGGATCGGCCTGATGGTCGCGGGCCCGGCGATCAGCGCCGCCGCGGCCGATCCCACCGGCATCGCGCTTGGCCGCGGCCTCGCCGGAGCCGGCGCCGTGGCGATGATCGTCCTGCAGAACAAGATCATTGCCGACTGGTTCGCCGGCCGCCGTTTCCTGTGGGCGATCAGCGTATCGGTTGCTGCCTACCCGATCGGCATTGGTCTGGCGCAGCTGGTGCTGCCGCCCTTGGCGCGCAGCCATGGGTGGCAGGCCGCGTTCCTTTCAGACTCCGCGCCGATGGCGGGGGCGCTTGCACTGTTCCTGGTCAGCTTCCGCCCGTCGCCGCAGGCGGCACCGGCGCCGCGCGGCTTTCCGCTGCCAAGTGGCCGTGAGTGTCTTCTCCTGGTGGTCGCCGGGCTGATCTGGACCGCCTACACCGCGGGCTATTCCGGCTATACCAGCTACGTGCCATCGCTGATGGCGGCGCGCGGCGAGGGATTGGTGCTCACCGGCGTCGTGCTGACCATCGCCACCTGGGGCAACGTTCCCGCGACGCTGTTGGGCGCCGGCCTCGCGGCCCGGTTCGGCGGGTTCCGCGTCTTTCTGACCGGCACCGCCGCGCTGGTGATCGGCATGACCGGCGCCGCGCTGCTGGATCGGCCAGTGATCTGTGCCGTGGTCGTGGGCATCGTCGGCTCGTTCCATCCGGGCGTTATCATGACGGTCGGCACGCTGTCGGCGCGGCCGGAGAACCGCGCCGCCGGCATGGGGCTGTTCTACTCGATGTACTACGCCGGTGGTGCAGCGGTGCCCGCCTTCTGCGGCTGGGCAGCCGACAAGGCGGGCGGGGCGGAAGGGGCGCTGCTTGCCGCGGCGACGGTGTCGGCTTTCGCGGTGCCGATGTATCTGCTGCACCGCCGTCTCGCGGTACACGAGGCCATGCTGGGAAGGGCGTAGAGGTAGGTCATGCGCCCTCGGGCAGCGCATCTCAGCCAGGAACCGCCGCCCATGTCATCATCGCATGAACCAGGTTCACGCATCGGCGCGCTCGCGCGAGGCCTGCCTCTCCCGCACGCAGGACCACGCCAATGCCGCCAGGCTGACCACCGAGAGCGCGGCCGCGATCGCGTGACCGGTTTCCCAGCGCGCGCGATACGCCATCCAGTCGGAGGGCAAGTCCGCCGCCGTCCACGACACGATCGCTGAATTGACCGGCCGGTTCAGTACAAAGAAGGCGGCGAGCATGCCCGCATATCCGAGGCTTGCCAGAACCGTGGCCGCGAGCGCGGGTCGCGACCGTCGCCGCGGGTAGATCAGCAGCAGGCTCGTGACCAATGCCCCCAGCTCGGCGGGCGCACCGAGAAACGGTCCCCAACCGCGATACAGGTGCTGTTGCACGGCAAGCCAAAGCTCCGGGCCCAGCGCCAGCTTGTTCGGCAGCTCCAGAACATGCGCCATCGGCCCCAGGACGGCGAGCACGGCGAACCCGAGATTGATACCGCGGATCCAGGTCAAGCTCGCTCCTCGGGACGGCGTCAGCCGGTCGATTTGGTTTCCGTGCTTGTCGCCCGGATGCGATAAACCGCCAGGATGCAGCCCGGCAAGGTGCAGTATCTGGAAGGCCTGCGCGGCATCGCCGCGCTGCAGGTGGTGCTGCTGCATTTCGTCACCGGCTTCCTGCCGTGGACGGCGGAGCACGTCTGGCCGCCGCTGCGCGTCGCGTTCGATGGCCATACCGCGGTCTATGTGTTCTTCCTGATCAGCGGAGCGGTGTTGACGCCGTCGTTCGCGCGTCCCGGCAGTTTCCTTGCGAAGCTGGCCAAGCGCCTCGTCCGTCTGGGCATTCCCGTCGCCGCCGCTGCCGCGATCGCGACGGCGCTGTTGGCGCTGATGCCGGATGCGCATCTCCACGCCTCGGCCATGAACGGTTCGGCGTGGCTCGCCATGGACTCGAGCGGCGCGCCGACGCTTTCGCATCTGGCACGCGAGATCGGCCTGGACAGCCTGTTGCTGGGGTACCGCGAGGCGACGCTGTTCGGCCCGCTCGCGCCACACCTGCCGCCGATGGCGTGGTCGCTCGACGCACCGTTCTGGTCGTTGCATCTGGAACTGTATGGCTCGCTTCTGGTGCTTTGCCTGGTGTCGCTGCGCGCCTGGTCGGCCACGGCGCACCGCATCGCCATCGCGGCGGCGGTGCTGACGTTCGCTGCCCACCCCATGTTCCTGTTCGTGCTGGGTCACCTGCTGCGGCCGGCCCAGCCTTCACGGCAGGCAAGAGGGGCCTTGAGGGATCAGCGGGGCGTTGCGCTGCTGCTGCTTGGTTTCGCCCTGTGCACCACCAAGGATTGGCAGGTCGTCGAATGGTTGCGGCAAATGCTCTGCAAATCCGAGCTGGCCTGCACACCCAGCCTGTTCCAATTCCAAAGCCAGCTTGGTGCGACCGTACTCTATCTGGGCACTCTGTTAACGCCGCTGGCCTGGCCGTTCCTGGGTAGCGCGCCTTGCCGCCAACTCGGGCGCTTGTCGTTCAGCATCTACCTGCTGCATTTCCCCATTCTGTTCACCGTTGTCTGCCTGACCTACACGGTGGTGCCATCGGCCTGTGTTGCCTTTGTGGTTTTCCTCGCTGTCACCGTGGTCGCGGCGCTCGGTTTCGAGCGCACCGTTGACCGCCCGGCGATCGCGCTGAGCCGGCGGCTGGGCGGGCGTCAGCGTCGCAATTCGTTCACCAGCGCCTCCGCCTGATCCTGTTCCATCGCGAGCGCCCGCCGTGCAACGGACTGCGGAAATCCCGCGCGTGCCAGCACCCCGAGTTCGCGGCGCCGCCCGGCTTCGTCCGGCACCGCGCCTGTACGGAACGGGCCGATCCTTCGTTTGCGTGCGAGCACCAATGCCGCCGCGAGCTCGCTTGATCCTGATGCGGGCATGGCGGTGGCGACGGTTCCGGGATCGACGCCCCTGGCCGCGAGATATGCAGCGACGGCGCGGCGCGAGTGGCCGGCCCGCACCAGGCTGCGCGCGCGACTTTCCGCATAGGCAGCGTCGTTCACCGCGCCGGCAGCGACCAATCGGGCCAGCACGGTGCGCACCGCGTCCCGCGCCTTCGCAGCCTCCGCCGCGCCCACCTCGGTATCCAGGCCGCCACGTTCGGCCAGACGCTGCCAGCGATCGACCCGGCCCTGCAGCACGCGGCGCAGGCTGGCCTCGGTGGCGGCATAGCGGGCGAGATATGTCAGCGCCGCGTCGTGCAGCGTCGCCGCATCGGGCGGGGGACCGGCACGGCGTGGAGAACGTGTATCTGCCATCAGGCAAGGTGTACCGCTCAGGCAGCGTTCAGCACCAGATGTCTGTTTCGCTCCAGCCAAGCTCACGGAACTCAGCCGCTCGCAAGGGTGCTTCGCCGAAAGAGAAGAACTCGTCGAGTTGCGGCGGCGGCACCGACGTGCCGCTCAGCATCGCGTGCGCCTGTCCGCGATGGTGCACCTGATGCTGAAATAGGTGTAGCAGCAGGCGATCGGCGCGCTCGGTTTGAATGCGGCTGCCGCGGTGCACCTGAATGATCCGGTCGGGGCCAGTCTCATCCATCGCTTCGCAGCAAGCGATCAATCGCCGGTCGACCGCGCCTTGTTCAGAGCGCAGGTGCTCGATCTTGGTGCAAGGGATGCGGTCGGCCCACGCCGCCGGGCCCAGAGTGCCGCCCTCCAACGCATCGACGTAGAACCAGTCGATGATCAGGATGTGGTTCAGCGTTGCCTGGAGGGATGGAAAGAAACCGATGCGCCGCGCCTCGAACTCGGCTTGCGTCAGGTGGGCACATGCCGAGAGCAGCCGATGGTTCGCCCAGGCATTGTTGTAGGCCATCGCCCGGAACGTCAGCAGGTGGGATGCAGGCATTTGTCCTCCAAGCGGCTTGTCATTCCCGCGTCGGGTGATCGCACATCGACTGGTTTGACACCGCAAGCCACACCCGCCAATGATCCCGGCTTCCTCTGGACCTGCCCCGAATGGTCGCGGGTAGGTGATCCATTTGGGAAACGACAACGAAAAGGCTGCAAAATCCATGATTTCCGCCCTGCTGCCGAACTATGCCCGTGCCGACCTCGCGTTCGAGCGGGGTGAGGGCGCCTGGCTGTGGACGGTCGACGGGCGACGACTTCTGGATTTCGGCTCCGGCATCGCCACCGCGTCGCTGGGGCATGGCCACCCGCATCTGACCAAGGCGATCGCCGATCAGGCCGCCAAGGTGATGCACGTTTCGAACCTGTACCGCATTCCGCAGGCCGAGCGCCTGGCGCAGCGCCTGGTCGATGCGACGTTCGCCGACAGTGTCTTCTTCTGCAACTCGGGTGCGGAGGCGAACGAGGGCATGATCAAGATGATGCGCCGCGCGATGCACGACGCGGGCAAGGGCGAGCGCTTCCGCTTCATCGTGTTCGAGGGTGCCTTCCACGGCCGCACGCTCGCGACGCTGGCCGCCACCGGCAACGCCAAGTACCTGGAAGGCTTCGGCCCGGTGGTGGACGGCTTCGACCAGGTGCCGTTCAACAACATGAACGCGGTGCGCAACGCGATCGGTCCCGCCACCGCCGGCATCATCGTCGAGCCGGTCCAGGGCGAGGGCGGCGTGCGTCCGGCCGACATGCAGTTCCTGCGCGATCTGCGCGCCGTGTGCGACGAGTACGGCATCATCCTCGGCATGGACGAGGTGCAGTCCGGCATGGCCCGCACCGGCAAGCTGTTCGCGCATGAATGGGCCGGCATCACGCCGGACGTCATGTCGGCGGCCAAGGGGATCGGCGGCGGCTTCCCACTCGGCGCGGTGCTGGCCAAGGAGCAGTACGCCCAGGCACTGAAGCCCGGCACGCACGGCACCACGTTTGGCGGCAACCCGCTGGCGTGTGCCGCGGGCAACGCGGTGCTGGACGTGGTCCTCGCCCCTGGCTTCCTCGAGGAGGTCCAGCGCAAGGGCAACAAGCTGCGGGCCGCGCTGGACAGCCTCGCGCGCGAATTCCCGCAGGTCTATGAGGATGCGCGCGGCATGGGCCTGCTTCAGGGCATGAAGTGTGCGCTGCCGGTTGGCGAGGTGCAGGCGGCCTGCGTCGCCGAAGGGCTGATGGCGATCACCGCGGGCGAGAACGTCCTGCGCCTGGCTCCGCCGCTGGTCGTGACCGACGCGGACCTCGACGAAGCGATCGCCATGTTGCGCCGGGCGAGCCTGCGCGTGCTGCCGTCGAAGGCGAAAGAGGCGGCGAAATGAGCGCCTCGCTTCGCCGCGCCGCGCGCGCGGAGGGTCGGTCGACCGATCAGGCGTCGGGGCTGCGCCACTTCCTCGACCTGCGCGACTTCGAGACCGCGACCCTGCGCCAGATGCTGGACGTCGCCGCGAACTATAAGCGCGCCGATGTCTCGTCCCGGCCGCTCGCCGGCAAGACGCTGGCGATGATCTTCGAGAAGCCGTCCACCCGCACGCGCGTCTCGTTCGAGGTCGGCATGCGCCAGTTGGGCGGCGAGGTCGTCGTGCTGTCGGCGCGCGACATGCAGATCGGGCGCGGCGAGACGCCGGCCGACACCGCGCGCGTGCTGTCGCGCTATGTCGATGCCATCATGATGCGCACCGACAACGTGGCGAAACTGCATGAGCTGGCGCACTTCGCGACCGTGCCGGTGATCAATGGGCTGACCGACACATCGCATCCCTGCCAGCTCATGGCGGACGTGCTGACGTTCGAGGAGCATCGCGGCCCGATTGCCGGCCAGGTCGTGGCCTGGTGCGGCGACGGCAACAACGTGGCGCGAAGCTGGATCGAGGCGGCGGTGCGGTTCGGTTTCACACTCCGGCTCGCCACGCCAGAGGCGCTGCGTCCCCCCGAGGACCTGATCGCCTGGGCACTGGCGCAGGGCGGGCGCATCGAGCTCACCGATGATCCCGACAAGGCGGTGGCCGGCGCCCGCTGCGTGGTGACCGATGCCTGGGTGTCGATGTCGGACGATCCCAACACCAATCGCCACAACCTGCTGGCACCGTATCGCGTCACCCAGGCGCTGATGTCGAAGGCGGCGCCGGATGCCTTGTTCATGCACTGCCTGCCGGCGCATCGCGGCGAGGAGGTCAGCGCCGAGGTGATCGACGGGCCGCAGTCGGTCGTGTTCGACGGGGCCGAGAATCGCCTGCATGCGCAAAAGGGCGTGCTTGCCTGGGTACTTGGCGCCCTGCGGTAGCGACTCCGCCCCCTGGTTCGGGCTACCGGCGGCGTGAGAGATGGCGAATCTCACCCGCCAGCGGCCCCACAGAGCTCCCAAGCAATGCGGTGTAGCATTGTGGTTGCTCCAATGGCTCCCGGCGGAATTGCCGGGAGCCATTGGGTGTACATCCGAAAAGATGACACATTGTTAGCTGCGGGTTGGTCGCAATGAGGTGACCTCCACGACACCGAACGATCGTCATGCAACCCCTTTGCTGCGGTGCAGCACGACCCCTAATATCAGAAGAAACGGCAGGAGTGCTGACCGAGCATGAAATGGTCGCGCGAATTGCGGATCGCCCGCCGCAGCATACGAACCGCAC
>DATBKQ010000413.1:0-7882 GCA_036555825.1 Acetobacteraceae bacterium
ATCATGCGTGAGCACGTGGATCACGTGCGCCCGGGTTATCGCGCCAATACGGATGGCGGGGCGCATATAGTCGGTGAAGATGAAAAACGTGCCGGTATAGGGGATCAGACCGCCGTGCAGCGCTATGCCGTTGGCGGCGGCACACATCCCGTGCTCGCGCACGCCATAGTGGATGTAGCGGCCGGCGAAATTGCCCTCGGTCACCGTGCCCATGGACTTCACGAAAGTGAGGTTGGAGCCGGTGAGGTCGGCGGAGCCGCCGACCAGCTCCGGGGTGGCGGGGATCAGCACCTCCAGCGCCTTCTGGCTGGACTGCCGTGTCGCCATCTTCGGTCTGGTCTCGGCGATCTCCTGCTTCAAGGCGGCCACCGCCTCGTGCCAATTGTCGGGCAGCCGCCTGGCCATCACGCGCTCAAACTCGGCGCGCATGTTGTTGTGCGCGAGCCGCCTGAGCCAGGCGCGACGCGTCCCCGCGCCGCGGCTGCCCGCCGCGTGCCAGCGCTGCAGCAGGTCCTCCGGCACGGTGAACGGAGGCTCGTGCCAGCCCAGCGCCGCCTTGGCGCCAGCCGCCTCCTGCCCGCCCAGCGGTGAGCCGTGCGTCGCGGCGGTGCCGGCCTTGGTCGGGGCACCGAGCCCGATGATGGTGCGGCAGGCGATCAAGGTCGGCTTCTTCGACCGCATGGCGAAAGAAAGCGCTGCGTTGATCTGTTGCGGATCGTGGCCGTCGATCCGCCGCGCCACCCAGCCATAGGCCGAGAACCGCTTCAGCACATCGTCGGAATAGGCCTGCGCGGTATCGCCATCGATCGAGATGTGGTTGTCGTCGTAGAGCACTGTGAGCTTCGACAGGCAGAGATGGCCTGCGAGTGCCGCCGCTTCGTGGCTGACCCCCTCCATCATGTCGCCGTCGGAGCAGATCACCCAGGTGCGGTGATCGACCAGCGAGCGGCCGAACCGGGCGGCGAGCATGCGCTCGGCGATCGCCATGCCGACCGCGGTGCTGATCCCCTGCCCCAGCGGTCCCGTGGTGGTCTCGATCGCCGGATGCAGGCCGTATTCCGGATGGCCGGCGGCGGGCGACTCGAGCTGGCGGAACCGCTTGATCTCCGGGATGCCCATGCCCTCGTGGCCGGTGAGGTACAGCAGCGCGTAGAGCAGCATCGAGCCGTGGCCGGCCGACAGCACGAAGCGGTCGCGGTCCGGCCAGCGCGGATCGGCTGCGTCGAACTTATGGAAACGGGTCCACAGCGCGGTCGCGACATCGGCCATGCCCATCGGCATACCGGGATGTCCCGATTTCGCCGCCTCCACCGCATCGATCGCCAGCGCGCGGATGGCGTTGGCCATCCGCCAGGCCTGATCGTGGGGACGGGCCAGGATCTCCGCCTGGTGGGCCAGCACCGGGTTGTCGATCACGGGGGCGTCGAGAGCTGCCATATCACCTCCCTCGGGCTGACGGCGGGCTATAGGAGGATGGCGTACCGGCGGCAACCTGGCCACCAACCGTCAGATCACCCGGTTCGCCCGCGCCACCACCGCTTCGAACAGCACCTGCGCACCGGCTTCCGCCTCGTCCGGTTCAATGCTCTCCGCCTCGTTGTGCGACAGCCCGTCCTTGCACGGAGTGAAGATCATCGCCGTCGGCACATGCCGCGCCACGTAGACCGCGTCGTGCCCGGCCCCAGAGACGATCTCCCGTGCCGAATAGCCCAGCTTCGCCGCGCCCTGCCGAACCAGGTCCACGCACTCCGGATCGAACGGCTGTGCCGGCATCCCGAACAGCCGCGTCAGCTCCAGCCGCACCCCGCAGTCGCGCGCGACGAACCCCGCCTCGCGCGGGAACTGCGCGTCCAGCCGATCCACCTCGGCACCCGATGGATGGCGGAACTCGACCGAGAACCGCACCTCGCCGGGCACCACGTTGCGGCTGTTGGGCGAGACCAGAAGCTGGCCCACGGTGCCGCGCCCGTCCTCGCCGCGCGCCCGCATCATCCGGTCCACCAGGTCGATGATCCTTGCCGCGCACACCAGGGCGTCCTTGCGCGCCGATGGCGGCGTGGTGCCGGCGTGCGAGTCCTGGCCGGTGGCGACGGCGTCGTACCACACCATCGCCTGCGCGCCGGTGACGACGCCGATCTGCCTGGCCTCCCGCTCCAGGATCGGCCCCTGCTCGATGTGCAGCTCGAAATACGCGTCCGCCGGGAAGGCCGCGGCCGGCTCGGCGCCGCGATAGCCGATGCCATCGAGCGCCGTCCGCACCGCAATACCTTCGATGTCGGTAAGGCCATACGCCTTCTCCAGCGGGAACACGCCGGACCATACGCCGGAGCCCATCAGCGAATGACCGAAGCGGCTGCCCTCCTCGTCGGTCCAGTTGACCAGTTCGAGCGGCGCCTCGGTCACGATCCCGAGATCGTTCAGCGTATGGATGACCTCGAGCCCGGCCAGTACGCCAAGCGCGCCGTCGAACTTGCCCCCCGAGGGCTGGCTGTCGAGATGGCTGCCGAACAGCACCGGCAGCCGGTTCGGATCGCGGCCGGGACGGTGGGCGAACATGTTGCCGATCGCGTCGACCCGGACGGCCAGTCCGGCGGCCTCGCATTCGGCACGGAACCGGTCGCGCCCGCGCCGGTCCACGTCAGTCAGTGTCAGCCGCCGGACGCCGCCCTTGGGCGTCGCGCCGATCTTTGCCATGGCCATCAGGCTGTCCCACAGCCGCTTGCCGTCGATGCGCTGGTTGGTCTGGGCAGGCATTGAGCGATCCGTTTCGCGCTGCGGCAGGCATCTTGCCCGCCAGCCGGCAAGCTGCAAGAGACTAGCCGGCATGAGAGGAAAATGGGGTGTCGCGGCGGCATTGCTGCTGGCCGGCTGCAAGCTGATCGACCAGACGACGTTCGCGCCGTCGCCGGAGGCAGCGCCCGCGGCGGCGGAGGCGCCGAAGGTGGATGCGCGAACGGCGCTGCTCACCATCAACTACACCGAGCCGAACCCGAGCTACCAGGATGTACTGCGTTACGCGGTGCGGGCGGCCGAGACGCGGGCGCCCGGCGTGCAATATGACGTCACCGCCATGCTGCCGTCCGGCGCCGATGCCGCGGTGGCGCAGCGCCGGTCCGCCGAAGTTATGCGCGCCATCATGGACCAGGGCGTGCCGGCAAGCCGCATTCACCTGGGGCTGCGAACCGCCCCGGCGGGCAGTCCGCAGGAGATCCGGGTTTACGTGCGGTGAACAATTGTTCACCTGATGTCAGGGAATGTACGCATGGGACACCATAGCCGCCGGCGATAGACTGAACCTGGCGCGCGAGCGGAGGGAGCCGATACAAGCATGCATCCTTTCCACACCCATTGTCAGACTGCCTTGGCCGGTATCGAGGCGCAGGGCCGCTACCGGCGCTTCACGCCGCTCGCCAAGCAGGCGGAACGGTTCCCCTTGTATCGTCGCGCGGATGGCAGCGAGGTGCTGGTGTGGTCCTCTAACGACTACCTGGGTATGGGCGGCCACCCCGCGGTCGTCGAGGCCGCCTGCGAAGCCGCGCGGACGATGGGCGCGGGCGCCGGCGGCACGCGCAACATCAGCGGCACCAGCCCGGCGCATGACGCGCTGGAGGCCGAACTTGCCGATCTGCATGGCAAGCCGGCGGCGCTGCTGTTCACCTCCGGGTTCGTGTCGAACCAGGCGGCGCTTTCGACCATCCTGAACTCGCTGCCGGACTGGCATGTGTTCTCCGATGCGCGCAACCACGCCTCGATGATCGCCGGGATCAAGGGCTCGCGCGCGACCTGCCACATCTTTCGTCACAACGACCTGGAGCATTTGCAGGACCTGCTGAGCGCCGCGCCGCCGGCGGCGCCGAAGCTGATCGCGTTCGAGTCGGTGTATTCGATGGATGCCGACATCTCGCCGATCGGCGCGATCTGCGATCTCGCAGATCGCTATGGGGCGATGACCTATCTGGATGAGGTGCACGCGGTCGGCATGTATGGCGCCTCCGGTGCCGGCGTCGCCGAGCGCGACGGCGTGGCCGGGCGTATCGACCTGATCGAAGGCACGCTGGCCAAGGCTTTTGGCTGCCACGGCGGCTACATCGCCGGCGACGCGACCGTCATCGACTACATCCGCTCCTGTGCGCCGGGCTTCATCTTCACCACCTCGCTGCCGCCGATGCTCGTGGCCGCGGCGCTCGCCAGCGTGCGCCACGTCCGCGCGGACGCCGGACGCCGGGCGCTCTTGTTCGAGCGCGCCGAGACACTGAAGCGTCGCCTCACCGCGGCAGGACTGCCGGTGCTTCCTTCGGCCAGCCACATCGTGCCGCTCTCTATCGGAGATGCGGCGCGGTGCAGCGCTGTCAGCCGCCGGCTGCTGGACGAGTTCGCGATGTACGCGACGCCGATCAATTACCCGACCGTGCCGCGCGGCGAGGAAAGGCTGCGCCTGACGCCGACGCCGCTGCATACCGACGCCATGATGGACCGGCTTGTGACCGCACTGCGGACGATACTGTCGCCGGAGCAACGCGCCGCCGCCTGAAACGCTGCTACAATCGCTTGCGGAACCAGTGATGCGCGTACGGTTCGCTGTTGAATGCCGGAACCTCCTGATAGCCCTGTTGCCGGTACAGCGCCTGAGCCTCGATCAGCGTGCGATTCGTCTCCAGACGAAGCGTCTCTACGCCTTGCTCGCGGGCGATCGTCTCCAGCGTCTGCAGCACCGTGCGCGCGACGCCGCGCCCCCGCGCATCCGGCGCGGTCCACATTCGCTTGATCTCGGCCGCCACCGCATCCAGCCGCTTGAGCGCACCACAGCCAACGGCGATGCCATCGATGCGCGCCACGAGAAACCAGCCCGCCGGCGGCGTAAGGTCTTCGTCTGTCGCCGAATTGCTCCGTGCGGGATCGAACCCGGTGTCGAACCGCTGTGCGAGATCACGGAAATACTGGGTCAGGCACCAGCGGGCATCGGCGCTGTCGGGCGCCTCCACCTGGACCTCGATCGACGTGGCGCCGAGCAGCCGCTCGACCTCCGCCATCGCCTTCACCAGACGCTCGCGCTGGCGGGCATCGAGCGACGCCAGGATCGAGGCCGCAAGCTCGTCGGACAGTCCGTTATACTTGCCGAGTTCGGCACGGCCTCTGCGACTGAGCGTGACCCGCCGTACCCGGCCATCTCCGGCCTGTTGCTCGACCGAGATCAGGCGCTGCCGCTCCAGCGACCGCAGAAGCCGGCTCAGATAGCCTGAGTCCAGACCAAGCCTGGATCGCAGGGTCCGCACATCCGCGCCGTTGCCGATTTCGAAGATGATCCGCGCTTCCCCGAGCGGACGCCCGCGACGCAGGTAACTGTCCTCGAGCGCGCCAACGCGCTGCGTGACCAGGCGATTGAAGCGCCGGACCTGCTGGACCTGATGTATATCCATTCGCTGACTTTAGTCAGATATCTGTGGCGCGCAAGCGGTCCGCGCCGTGACTTGGTGCGCCCGGCGGAGCAGAGTGCGCGGCTGGCTCGGATGGAGTTGCGATCGTGCAGAAGCTGTTGGACCGGCCGCTGCTGCGGCTCAATCCCGGCCAGGGGCGGCGGCTGCGATCCGGATCGCCGTGGGTCTTCTCCAACGAAATCGCGATGCAGCCGGAGTACCGGCACACGCCGCCGGGCGATCTGGTTCGCATCGAAGGCGATGACGGCGTGCAATTCGGCACGTTCATGTTCAATCCGCGCAGTCTGATCGCGGCACGCCGGCTCGATCGCGACCCGGCTGCGGAGATCGACACGACATGGGTGCGCCGGCGGCTCAACTCGGCGATCGAACTGCGCCAACGCGTCTGCGATACGCCGTTCCACCGCCTGGTGCACGCCGAGGCCGATGGACTGCCTGGGCTGGTGATCGACCGCTACCACGACGTGGTGGTGTTGCAGGCGAACACCGCCGGGATGGATCGCCTGACGCCGCTGATCGTCGAGGCAGTGGCCGACCGGCTGCGGCTGCGCGCCGTGGTTGCCCGCAACGATTCGGCGGCGCGACGGCAGGAAGGTCTGCCCGAGAGCGTCTCGCTGATAATGGGCCGGGATGCACGAACCGAGGTGGTCGAGGGCCATGTCAGGTTTCCGGTGGACCTGCTTGGCGGGCAGAAGACCGGCTGGTTCTTCGACCAGCGATCGAACCGCGATCGGGTTTCGGCGCTAGCCGGCGGGGCGCGCGTGCTGGACGTGTTCAGCCATGTCGGCGCGTTCGGCCTGCGCTGCGCCGCGGCGGGTGCGCGCGAGGTGACGTTGATCGACAGCAGCGCGCCCGCGCTGGCGCAGGCCCAGCAGGCAGCAGCGTTGAATGGTGTGGCCGATCTGGTGCATGTGCGACGCGACGATGCATTCGACGCGATGGGTGCACTTGCGGGCGAGCGGTTCGACATCGTGATCTGCGATCCGCCCGCCTTCGCCCGTTCACGAAAAGATGCGGAAGCAGGGCTGCGCGCCTACGGCCGCATGGCCCGCCTCGCCGCGCCGCTGGTGGCCCCCGGCGGGTTTCTGTTCGTCGCCTCGTGCAGCCACCACGCACCGCTGGAGGCCTGGAGCGCGCAGGTCGCCTGGGGACTGCATCGCGCCCGGCGCGAGGGCCGCATCCTGTTCACCGGCGGCGCCGGCCCCGATCATCCGGTGCATCCGCACCTGCCGGAGACCGCGTATCTGAAGACACAACTGATCCAGTTGCTGTAATACCGGCCAGGCTCGGTTGCGTTCCTCGATTACCTGAAGGACATTTTGGCGCAGAAGATGCGGCAACGGCTGGACGGGGGAGGGAACGATGCCGGCTTACCTGGTCGTGCGTGCGATCGTGGCCGAGGCGGACCGGAATGATTTCGACGCCTGGTATCGCACCGAGCACCTGCCGGATGCGATCAAGGCGTTCAAGGCAGAGCGCGGCTGGCGTGCCTGGAGCCGGTCCGATCCGTCCGTCCACTATGCGTTTTATCAGTTCCCCGCTGTCGCGGCCGCGCAGGCGATCACCCAATCACCGGCGATTCGCCCGCTGATCGCCGCGTTCGACGATCGCTGGGGCAACCGCGTGGCGCGCACGCGCGAGATCATCGAAGTCGTTCAAGGAGAAGGCCATGGGTAACAGGATCGCAATCATGGGCGTCGGCGCCGTCGGCGGCTATGCCGGCGCGCACATGGCGCAGGCCGGCGAGGACGTCACGTTCATCGACCCATGGCCTGCGCATGTCGAGAAGATGCAGCACGACGGGCTGAAGATCAGCCATATCCGCGACGTCCCGGAATTCACCGTCAAGGTGCGGGCGATGCACGTGACCGACGCGCAGCATCTCGCCAAGGAGCAGCCGATCGACATCGCCTTCGTCTGCATGAAGTCGTACGATACCGAATGGGCGGCCACCCTGATCAGCCAATATCTGGCGCCCGGTGGCTTCGTCGTCTCGCTGCAGAACTGCATGAACGAGGAGACGATCGCCGGCGTGGTCGGCTGGGGCAAGACGGTCGGCTGCATCGCCAGCTCGATCACCGTCGATCTGTGCGAGCCGGGCCATGTGCGCCGTGCCGCCGGGAAGAGCGGGGCACGCCACACCGTGTTCCGCACCGGCGAGGTGCACGGCCGCGTCACCGACCGCGTCAAGCAGATCTGCCGGCTGGTTGGCCTGGCCGACAGCGCCATGGTGACCGAGAATTTGTGGGGCGAGCGCTGGTCGAAGCTGGTGACCAACGTTATGGGCAATGGCCTGTCGGCCTGCACCGGGATGATCGGCAAGGAAATGGTGCAGAACGACGCGATCCGCCGCTTCTCTGCGCGCCTTGGCAGCGAGGCGATCCGTGTCGGCCAGGCGCTCGGTTATGAGCTTGAGGAGATCATCCATCTCGATCCGGAGATCATCG
>DATBKQ010000414.1:0-1702 GCA_036555825.1 Acetobacteraceae bacterium
TGGGCGCGGAACCGCCGCACCACTTCGGTGTCGTGCACCGCGGCCAGACCGGCATGCTGGATGAACGGCGCGACGCCGGAATGCGTCACCTCGACCAGTTCGGTGATCGCGTCGCGCGTGCCCTCGGGCACCACCAGCCAGCCGAGACGCCAGCCGGTCATCACCCAGGTCTTCGAGAAGCTGTTGCAGACGATGACCCGATCGTCGGGTTCGGCGATATCCAGTAGCGACGGCGCGGCGGGCGAGCCATTGTAGACCAGCCGCGAATACACCTCGTCGGAGATCAGCCAGACGTGGCGCCGGCGTGCGATCTCCAGGATCGTCCGCAGTTCTTCGAGTGTCGCGGTCCAGCCGGTCGGATTGTTGGGGCTGTTGAGGATGAAGGTGCGCGCACCCTCCAGCATCGCATCGAGCCGGTCGAGGTCCATGCGGAAGCCGCCCTCGGGCAGCGCGGTCAGCGCCAACTCGTCCACCTGCGCACCACGGACCCGCGCCGCATTGCCAACGTTGGGCCAGGCGGGACTGTGCAGCACCACGCGTTCGCCGGCACGCACCGTGGCCGCGAGGGCGGTGGCGACCGCGGCCATGCCGGACGCGGTGATCTGGATGCGATCCTCGCCGACCGGCAGTGCATGCAGCCCGGTGAGATAATCAGCCAGCGCTGTGCGCAGTTCCGGCAGTCCGCGCACATCGGGATAACGCGTGGCACCTGCTTCGAGCGCGGTGATCGCCGCGGCGACAGCGGACGCGGGGCTCGGCTGATCCGATTCGCCGAAACAGAGCAGGTCAACGCCGGCTGTGGCAAAAGCAACCTTGGCAATGTCCAGGATACGCGAACCTGGGATTCGTACAATGTCCATGTAGATGATGTGGTTGCGGTGCCCCCTCCCCCCAACCCCCTCCCGCGAGGGGAGGGGGGGATTTGTCGGCTTATGCGAAGCCGTACACCGCGCGCGCGTTCTCGCGAAAGATGCCGCGCTTCTGCTGCTCGGTCATTCTGATCGGCAAGGCATGCACGGGATCGTCGAAGTCCCAGTGCGGATAGTCGGTGGCGAACAGCACGCGGTCCCAGCCCATCCATTCGATGGCATCGGCGAGATGCGCGCGCGGTTCCGGCTCTTCCACCGGCTGGGTGGTGAACCAGACGTTGCTGCGCATGTACTCCGACGGCAGGCGCCTGAGGTGCGGCACCTCCTTGTGCAGCTTGCGGAAGTGGGCATCCATCCGCCAGGCGTGCGCCGGCGCCCAGGCGAAGCCGGCCTCGACCAGCACCACCTTCAACGTCGGGAACCGCTCGAACACGCCCTCGAAGATCAGGCTGGTCAGCACCGCCTGCTGACACTGCGCGTGTCCTACCATTTCCTCGATGTAGAACGACGGCCAGCCGCCCGAGGTCAGCGCGGTGCCGCCATAGCCGAAGGCATGGATGCCGACCGGCAGGTTGGCAGCCTGGGCGGCCTCGTAGATCGGCCAGTAGCGCCGCTGACCGAGCGGTTCGGCGGTGCGCGTCAGCTGCAGCACCTG
This sequence comes from Acetobacteraceae bacterium, assembly GCA_036555825.1. Taxonomy (GTDB): domain Bacteria; phylum Pseudomonadota; class Alphaproteobacteria; order Acetobacterales; family Acetobacteraceae; genus JAMXLO01. The sequence goes on from DATBKQ010000414.1 coordinate 1,525, forward strand.
GGCGAAGTTCGGATCGCCGGCGCGCGCCTCGATCATCCGCGCCGAGGTCGGGCCGTCCTCGAACGGCACCACCACGGACGCTTTCAGCCGCGAGTCGCGCGACGTCCACTCCGCCACCTGCCACTCGTTGGTGGCGTGGTTCAGCGCCGCCGACAGGTCGAGGTCCTGCGCCCCCTGG
>DATBKQ010000415.1:0-4124 GCA_036555825.1 Acetobacteraceae bacterium
CAGACGGTCACGGTGGCGGATCTGCACGACGATACGATCAAGCTGTCGGCCGGGCGGAAGCACCACCGGCTGGTGCGAGTGCCGTAGGTGCGCGCGGTCGTCGCGCTGCTGCTGGGCGCGACGGCGGCAGGCGCGGCTGCCGCGCAGGACGATGCGGCGAGCATCCGCGCGGCGCTCGCGGCTTGGACGGCCGATTTCAATGCCGGCCGCGCCGATCGCGTTTGCGACATCTTCGCGCCCGATCTGCGCTTCGACGTGCGTGGCGCCCCGCCGGACCGCGGCTACAGCGAAATGTGCACCCAGTTGCGGCGCGCGCTCGGTGATCCGACGCGGCGGTACTCCTATGCGGTCGACATCAAGGAGGTGCTGGTGCGGGGCGACCTCGCGATCGTGCGGCTGACCTGGCACGAGACTTTGCAGGTCGGTGCGTCGGAACCCGTCAAAAGCGACGAGCCCGGGCTCGACGTATTTGCCCGCCAGCCCGACGGCAGTTGGAAGATCATCCGCTACATGGCGTACGAGGCCTGATCACCCTTCGTATGCCAGGCGCAATCCGGGCTGGGGCCACTCGGCGGCAACCAGTTGGCCGGTGCCTGACAGGGTGACGTAGGCGGTGCGCAGATCGGGACCGCCGAAGCAGATGTTGGTGGTGACCGGATCGCGCATCGGCACCTGGCGCACGAGCCGTCCGTCGGGTGCGATCACGCTGATGCAGCCGCTGATCAGCGTGGCGATGCAGATATTGCCGGACGCCTCCACCGCCAGGCTGTCGAAACGCTGAAAGCCGGGCAATCCGATGACCAGCCGGCCGCCATGGGGCGACGGCCAGCCCTCTCTTCGCACCGCCCCGGGTTCGGCGATGTCGAACGCCCAGAGCCGCGCCGGCTCGGTCTCGGCGACGTACAGGACCCGGCCGTCCGGCGACAGGCCGATGCCGTTCGGCGTCAGCGCCGGGGAGGCAACCTCGACGATCCTGGAGCCGTCGGCCAGCCCGTAATAGATCACGCCGTGGTCGCGGTCGCGCGCGCGGGTCTTGCCCAGGTCGGTGAAATAGAAGCCGCCGTGCGTGTCGAACACCAGGTCGTTGGGTCCGTTCAGCCGGTTGGCGCCGCACCGGTCGTACAGCGCCGTGACGGCGCCGGTGCGCGGATCGACCCGCTGGATGCTGCCGCTGACATAATCGGATGCGACCACGGCGGGACGGAACAGGTTCTCCTCCAGCCGCCAGGCGAAGCCGCCGTTGTTGCAGAGGTAGAACGCGCCGTCCGGGCCGACGGCGGCGCCGTTCGGCCCGCCGCCCGTTCGCGCGATCACCTGCACGCTGCCGTCCGGGGACACCCGGGTCAGGGTCTGCCGCTCGATCTCGACCAGCACGACCGAACCGTCGCGCATCGCGACCGGTCCCTCGGGGAAGCACAGCCCGGTTGCCAGCACCCGCAATTCGTCCATCGTTCCGTTTCCCCCTGCGGCTGGCGGCAGATTGCTGCGTCGGGCGGCCGGTCGCAATCGTGCGGCAGCATCAGCGGTTTGGTAGGGTTTTCGTGCTCCGATCCGCGCGTGGCGAATTCGCTGACGCTCCGGTTGCCTGCCGAGCCCGATCACAGCCTGCCGATCCTGCTGTCGGTCTGCGGCGCGTTCGCGCTGTCCGCCGGCTGCCTGGTCTTCGCCCCGACGTTGTTCTGGTTCCCCCTGGTCGTGTTGGCGGTCGCCGCGACCGCGGTCCTGGTGTTCCGGAACCTGACCGCATGCTGCGTCGCCTGGCTGCTGATCGCCGGCGCCACGCTGGAAATGACCCTGGGCGATCTCATCGGTCCCGACGCGTTCCAGGATACGATCGCCGTGGTGAAGCTCGCCGAGCTGCTGCTGGCGCTGCTCTGCGTGTTGCGCTACGGGCCTTCGCCGGACCTGTTCAATCCAGCGCTTGCCTTTCTTGCCATGTTCGCTGCTGGCCTGGCACATGGGCTTTACCCGGACCTCACGATGGCGGCGAGCCTGCGCTCGCTGCTGGGTTCGATCGCCCCGTTCGCCTTCGCCTTCAGCCGGCTCTCGCCCAACTGGGGCAGGGCTATCGTGCGCGCCACCACCCTGGTCCCGCTGCTGTCGGTGTTGGCCGGTGCCGTGCTGGACGTGGCGGGGTTGCGTCCGCTGTTCCAGGACAGCGGCGGCGAGCGTCTCGCCGGCCTCGGCCACCCGGCGTTTCTTGCCGGATTCTGCCTTGCCGCGATCTATGCCTGTCTGATCGAGCTCTATCGCGACGGCAGGTCCCGTTGGATGTCGCTGCTGGCAGTCAACTTCCTGATCCTGGTACTGACCGGCGCGCGTGCCCCGCTGGCCTATGGGACCACGGTGACTGTCCTGACGCTGAGCTTCGTACGCTCAGGCGCGTACGCGATGCGCCCGCGTTTGCTGCCGGTACTGCTGGCCGGCTGCCTGGTGCCGATGGTGCTGGTACTGGCGCAGGAGCTGCCGGTGCTGCGGCTGTTCCAGGTGCTGAGCAGCGAGCCCACGAACTGGAGCGGGCGCGATCTGCTGTGGCCGCCGTTCCAGGAAGCGGCGGCGCAGTCGCCATGGCTCGGCTGGGGCATCGGCGCGGGGAATGCGATCATCGGCCCGGACAGCAAGCTGGCCCTGCTGATCCAGAGCCACGCCGCGCACAACGAATACCTGCGGGTATCGGCGGAGGGCGGGCGGATCGGCTGCGGCCTGCTGATAGCGCTGTTCGCGCTGTGGGTCGTGCGGCATACGCGCCGGCTGTGTGGGAGCGACAGGGCGATCATGCGCCTGGCCTTCCTGGCGTTCGCGGCACACGCCTCCACCGACAATGTGCTGATCGCGACGACCGCCTGCGTGTTCTTCACCTTCGCGACGGGGGTATTCGCGGCGCGGCGCGCTTGATGGATACGGGCGAGGTGGCGTAGGCACGCGGTCAAGTTCGCCGGAGCCGTGCCGTATGCGAGTTGCTCGTGCCTTTGGTCTGGCCTTGTCGCTGCTGATGCTGAGCGTGCTGCCGGCGGCTGCATCGGGCCTGGCGTTCATCGTCAACTCGGGCGGTGCCTCGATCAGCCTGGTGGACATGTCGTCGCGCAAAGAGGTGCGGCGCGTGCCGGTGCTGCGCGAGCCGCACCACGTCGCGCTCAGCCCCGGCGGCAAGAGCCTGCTGGTCGGCGACACCGTCGGCAACGAGGTGCTGTTCTTCGATCCGGTCACGGCCGTGCTGCAGAAGCGGGTTCCGGTGGCGGATCCCTACCAGCTTGGCTTCAGTCCGAACGGCCGGTTCCTGGTGGTGAACGGTCTCGCGCGCAACCAGGTCGATGTCTACGATGCCGCGACGATGCGGTTGCTGAAGCGCTTTCCGGCCCACTCGATGCCGAGCCACCTGGACTTCGCGCCGGATTCCTCGGGCGTGTTCGTGAGCCTGCAGGGCAGCGACAGTATGCTGGCGATCGATCTGAACCGTCTGGCCGAACTGTGGACGGCGAAGATCGGCAAGACGCCGGCCGGTGTGCTGTGGCACGACGGCAAGGTGCTGGTCGCCGACATGGGGAGCGACTACGTCGCCGTGGTCGATCCGGCCGATGGGCATGTCAGCGGGCGCATCCATACCGGCAAGGGGGCGCACAACCTGTTCCTGTCGCCGGACCGCAGGATCATCTGGGTGAACAACCGCATCGGCGGCACCACCACCGCGCTGGATGCGGCGACGCTGACGCCGATCCGCAGCTATGCCATTCCGGGCGGCCCCGACGACATCGCATTCGCGCCCGACGGCAGGCTTTGGATCACGCGGCGCTTCGCCGAGAAGGTGGCGGTGCTCGACCCCAGCACCGGCGACTACGAGACGATCGACGTGGGCCGCTCGCCGCACGGGCTGTTCCTGAGCCCCAAGGGCACCGCGACGGCCTCCGTCGCGGCGCGCTGATGGGCGACCCGTTCGGCCTCGCCGCCGGCTGGCTGCAGGAACATCTGCTCCTGCCGCTGCTGTACTCGGCCGGCCTGATGCAGTGGGAGGACGTGTCGTACGGCTGGGCGCTGTTCGCGGTGTACGGCGCGGTGCAGGTGGCGATCACCTTCGCGGTCTGCATGCCGCTGGAGCGATGGCGCCCGGTCGAGCGCTGGCCGGATGC
>DATBKQ010000416.1:0-12451 GCA_036555825.1 Acetobacteraceae bacterium
AATATGCTGCAGCCGGCGATTGCCGGCCGGTTGCGCGAGCGCAAGCTGGATAACCTGCGGGCGACCGGGCCAGATCTGGTCGCTGCTGGCAATATCGGCTGCATCACCCAACTCAGCGGTGGAGGGCTGCCGGTGGTGCACACGGTCGAACTGCTTGACTGGATGGCCGGCGGGCCGGTTCCTAGGGCGATGGCATGATGAAGCGCCTGATCTTCGCCGCTCTCTTGTTCGCCTGGCTACCGGCGGTCGCACAGAATGCCAATGCGCCGAACAGCGATCGCCGTGCCGCGCTCGACAGATTGCTCGGGTCGTTGAAGTCGGCGCCAAGCGAAGAGATTGCCGGGCCGTTGGAACGGCAAATCAAGGAGCTCTGGCTGAATGCCGGCACGCCGGCGGTCACCCTGCTGATGAGCCGGGGCCTCAGGGAAATGAAGGCGGATGCAAAGCAGGATGCGATCGAGGATTTCTCTGCCGCCATTACGCTCGATCCGTCTCTGGCGGAGGCCTACCACCAGCGCGCGATCGCGCGCTTCGCCGCAGGCGATACGCCAGGCGCGATCGCCGATCTGCAGGCGACGTTGCAGCACGAGCCGCGCAGCTTCGTGGCGTTCCAGACACTCTCGGCGATTGCCGAGGCACGGAAGGACTGGAAGGGCGCCTACGATGCCTGGCAGAAGGTGCTGGAAATCGATCCGAAGACCCCTGGCGGTCAGGAACGGCTGAAGGACCTGCGCCGGCGCGCACTGGGCGAGGAGACGTAGCGCCTGCCCCGGTCGCGTGCGTTCAAGCCGGCGATCGTGTGAACCGCGAAGCATGCAAATGACGCAAGCGTCCCCCGGACGATGATTTGGACTGACCCCCTGAACTGAGACGCGGAAAAGACACACACGGTTGGTGGAGGAGGACGGGTGTGCCGAACAGGGAAGATGGCGGGCGGCGGAAGCGACGCTGGACGAGTGGGTTCAAGCTGGCGGCGGTGTCGCGGATGCGCGTATCGGCGCTGCCGGCTGAACTCGGTGTGCGTGCGGAACTGTTGTGTGACAGGCATCGGCGCTTTCGATCGGGTGGGGCGGCAGCGTTGCGTCCGATGGGGCGGCCGCCGATCGGGGTGCCTGCATTCGCACCGCCGCTGGTGCCAGCGCCATCGGCAGATGCCGCGCAGCGTCGGATTGAGAAGCTGGAGCGGAAGGTTGGCCAGCAACAGCTGGACCTGGATTTTTTTCGCGTGGCCTTGCGGCATGTCAGAGAGCAACGCCGGAAGAGCGGCCGGCCTGGTATCTGCCGGACAGTTCATTGAGACGGTCTACAACCGGCAGCGGCAGCTGAGTTCAGCGCTCCTGTGGCGGCGTCGCAGCCAGATCCCGGACGAAGAACCGAATGGCACGATCCCAGGCGGTATCGGTGTCACCGCGGAAGCCGAGCACACGGGCGAACACGGTCCGTCCACTGGTGACATCAATAATGGACAGCCGCAAACTGCCAATCAGTGTGCTTACCTTGTCGACCTCGCCTACCAGGACGCGATCGGCATGGACCAGCCGTGCCAGGTCCCGTTCGCAGCCATTGCACGCATCGAGCGGCTGAGCAGCGCGCGCTTGCTCAACCGCGGCTGCTATCGGCGTCGGGTCGACGACCGCGTAGATGTCGGCCTGAGCGAGTGAACGGGACAGATATTGCCGCAGCTCCTCCAATCGATCGACGTGCTCCTTGGCATGCGACGGCATCTCGCCCGAGGTGTCCACCCAATCGAGCGGCAGCACGAGCAGCGATGGTGTTGCTGTTGCCCCGGCCGGGACCGCTACGGATAGCCACATCAGCACGCCCCAGGCGGCGATCAGTGGCGCAATCAGACCTGGTCCCTCGCTTGTCCGGCAACCGTCGATTCCAGCCATCTGATGATTTCGCTCTGGTCGGCGCCGGAGCCGATTACGGCTTCGGCTGCCGCCCAGGCGTCGCGACATGCAGCAAGCAATGGCGCGTGAGTGCCGGTCGATCGTGCGACGCCCGCAGTAATCGCCGTCCCTTTCAGCACATGTCCGAGCGCGAGCCCGGTGTTGAAGCTGCGGGTCAGCACGTGCTCGCGCAGCAGGCTTGCCATGACCGGCCCGATTCCGCTCAGGGCTTGGCCGACGTCCACCACGGATTTCAAGTCCAGACCAAAGCGCTGGGCGATGGCCAGCGCCTCGCTCGTGGCGAGGATCTGCACGCCGCGCAGGAAGTCGCCCAGGGCTGCAGCGGCCTGACCTGAACCGACCGGCCCGACATGGAATGTACGGGAAGCCAGCGTCGTGAAGATCGTGTGGCAGCGCGCCACCGCGGTCGCATCGCCACCGATGACCAGGGTCAGCTTGCCGGCGCGCGCTTCGGCCGGCGTGCCAAGAGCGGGGGCATCGATCAGATCGATGCCGCGTTCCGCCAGCCGCTGGCCGAGCTCGGCGGTCGCCAGCGGCTCTGCTCCGCCCATGTCGATGACCGTGCCACCTTGACTGAAGCCACCGACCAGGCCTTCCCAGCCGTACAGCACATCGCGCAACGTGTCAGCCGAGGGAAGGACGGCGATGATGACGTCGCAGGTTTGCGCCATCATCTTGGGCGAGCCACTCATCATACCGCCGACGTCGTTGGTGAACATCCGGACCGAGACGTCCACGACGTCGTAGACCTGCGGATTGAAGCGCTCCCAGACAAGGCGGGTGGCTATACGAGCCCCCATGGCGCCAAGCCCGATCACGCCGATCCGTGGTTGCGCCGTGTCACTCATGGCTGGTACTACTCTTCAGCGTCTCGTCGATCAGAAAGATGTCGGTCAGCAAGGCGCGAATGTGGATGGACGCATTCAGATTGTCGATGAGCTGCGAGCTCAGTGCCTTCTGCGCCAGAACGAGGCGAAGCGCCGCACGTGTGCGGCGTGCGTCGTCTTCCAGCACAGCGACGAAATCCGCAAAGGCCTCCCGCTGTGCCGCCACCGTCTCGCGCAGGCAGGCAGCCAGTCCGTCGAGCGCGGCATCGGCACGCCGCAGGAAGCGGCGGATCGAACTACTGTCATCGGCATCGTCCTGGCGCCCCTGGGCAGCATAGGCCAGCATGAGTTCATAGGCCTGCTCGATCGCCTCGATGCGTTCGGCCAGCGACAGGGCGGGACCTGGCGTCATCATCGGCTTCCTTCCATTTACGGTCACTCGCCGGCGGAATACGCTCTGTCCTCACGCGATACCGAGGCCGCGTCCGGGATCGGCCAGCGCTCTGGATCATGATGCGCCAGGTAGTCCTCGCGGGAAATCCAGCCGTGGAACATGGAACGGGTCATCCACAGCTTTTCCGGCCGTAGCGCAAAGTAGATGTGGGCCATGATCAGCGTGATCATCCCCATGGCGCAAAGGCCATGGATGGCGTAAACCATTCCCCACTGGGTATCGGCGAGCCAATATGGATTGCGGCGCCACAGAGGCGTGTCGATCTTGCTCAGCATCAATAGGCCGGTCGCGACGATGGCCAGCATCACGACGGCGATCAACCAGTGGAACAGCTTCTGCAGCGGCGAGTACTTGGCGTCGAGCAGCGGCGGAGGTCCGCCAAGCCCCATGGCCCGGCGGACAAATCGCCACGAACTCCGCAGATCGCGCGGCCCGAACACCATGGACCAGAAGTCCTGACATAGCACCGCGCGGACGATATGGAACAAGACCGCGGCGGCGAGCACGATGCCGGTGATCCAGTGCGTCGTCACCCATTCGAATTTCCAGCCAAGGATCGGCAGGAATGCGGTCAACAAGCAGGTCAACGCCGCGACCGCCATGGTCCAGTGGTAAAGGCGATCCACTGCGCGGTGTCGCAGAACCCGCTCACCGCTCATGAGCTGGCGCTCCGAATCCTTGCGCGCGGGCGTGTAACCGCGGAAACGAGGGCGTGCAGGACGATGAAGGTGGCGCCGGCGCCGACGAACCACCAGATCAGGTCCCACGACGCCCCGACCAGCACGGTCTGGCCGTAAACGTCGCTGGCATAGCGAAACAACGATGCGGTCCTCAGGCGGTGGCGTCGCGCACCGCTCGGGTGACCAGGTTCGCCATCAAGGGAATCTTGAACTGATTGTAGTTTACCGGGCGCGCACCACGCACCGCCGACTGCCCGGCGAGCTTGGCGATGTTCGCGTCCTGCGACTTGCCCTGGATCACCTCCTCGACAACGATGAGCCGTCGCGGCACGGCACTGACCCCGCCGCAGGCGACCCGCGACCGCTCGATCATGCCGTTGTTGACGACAATCGCGGCGGCGACGTTGACCAGCGCGAAATCCCACGCATCGCGATCCGCCACCTTCTCGAAATAGAAGTGGGCGCCGGCCCAGGTCTTGGGAATGCGAATCGCGGTGACCAGCTCGTTCGGCTGCACCGAGGTGAGATGCGTGATGTCCACCTTTGGCCCGATGAAGAACTCTTCGGTGCCGATCACCCGCTCGCCCTTGGTGCTGCGGACCACGAACTTCGCGTCCAGGGCGACGAGGGCAGGGGCGGTGTCCGAGGGACTTACGGCGATGCACCGGTCGCTATCGAACAACGCATGCTCGCGGTTGACGCCTTCCGGCGTGTCGGCGAAGCATGTATTGCCGCCGGCCCGATAGCAGGGCAGCCCATAGCGGTAATAGAGGCAGCGCGCGTCCTGCGAGACGTTGCCGCCGAGTGTCCCGGTATTGCGGATCTGCGGGCTGGCGACCCGGCGCGCGGCGTCGGCCAGTACACGGTAATTCGCCCGAATCACAGGACTGCGCTCGATCTCGGTGAGCGTGGTCAGCGCGCCGATCTCAATGCCGTCCGGTGTCTCGCGGATGCCCTTCAGTTCCGCGATGCCGCTGATGTCGATCACGGCCTTGGGGCGCTTGATGCGCTCCTTGAACCAGCTAAGGCTGTCATTGCCACCGGCGAGCTTCCAGCCATCCGCACGATGGCGGTCCAGCAGCGCGAGGGCATCGGCAAGCTGTGTCGGCTGATACAGCTCGAAGGCGGGCATCATGTCCTTGACGATCATGGTGATGCTCCCTCAGACCGAGTTGACCTGAAGCGGCTTGTGCGCCTGTGGGCGCCCGTTCAGCGCATTCAGGACCATGTCGATCGATACCGGTGTGCGGTTGAACAGGTGGCCACCGAGCGCGTCCGCGATCGCCGTGGTGATCGCGGCAGCGCCCGAGCCCTGCGGCGGTTCACCCACACCTTTCACACCGACCGGGTTTTGCGGATCGGGTTTGTCGACCGCCCCCCAGCCGATCTCGGCAGGCACATCGAGGTAACTCGGCAGTTTTGCCTGATACAGCAGCACGGTGGTGGGGATACCGAGTTTCGGGTCGTAGACGTGGCGTTCCAGCCTGGCGAGACCGATGCCCATGACATTGCCGCCGCGAATCTGGTGCGCCAATCCTTGCGGATGCAGCACCGTACCGCAGTCAGCCACACACAGCATGTCCTTGATCGCGATCTTGCCGGTTTCGGTGTCGAGTTCGATTTCGACGAAGGTAGCGGTCAGGCCCGGCGTCACGCCGACGCGCGGCAGATTGTCCTTGGCAACGCCGATCAGGCCGGTGCCGGCGATCATCTGCACGCCGTCCTTGGTGACCGGGTTGATGTCGGCCGGCGCCTCCTTGCCGCTGTACTTGCCGCCGAGTTCAATCGCCTTCTGCGCCGCCTGCGCATAGGTGATCGACTTGGACGGATCGGTCTTCGATATCACGCGCTCGTCGCCGAGATCGTAGTCGCCGGGCCCGCCGCCCAGCATCTGTGCAGCGATGTCGAGCAGCTTCTCCTTCAGGTCCATCGCCGCGACGTAGTTGGTGCGCGACTCGGTCGATGCCGTCAGGCTGCCTGCCTGCGGGCTGTTCCAGGGCAGCCCGAGCCGGCTGTCGCCACGCTCGATGACGACATTCTCCCAGGCGACGTTCAGCAGATCGGCTGGGACGCGTGCCGTCGCCGAATGCGAGTAGGTACCAAGATTGCCAACGCCGGTGTGGACGTGCAGCTTGCCGTCCGGCGTGATGCGCAACAGGCCATCGAAGCCGTTGCTGCCGGCCGAGTGGTAACCCTGGCCGACACCGATGCCGGTGAGCTTGGTACCGTTCTTCTGGCCGGAGCGCTGCTTGCGCTGCTCCCAGTTGAACATCGTCGCACCCTTCTCCAGCGCTTCTTTCAGGAAGGCGCTGGTCACCGGCCCCTGGTCGGCGCCGATCTTCCCGTTGTTGTCGGGTGCGTTGATCTTGCGGATCTGCACGCGGTCGATCTTGAGCTCACGCGCCGCCTTGTCGATCAGCGGTTCGATCGCCGGGACGATCTGGTTCTCGCCTGGCCCGCGCTGCGGACCGCGCAGCGGCGTGTTGGTCAGCACGGGGATGGCACGGAACCGCATCGCCGTCGGCTGATACACGAACGACAACGCATTGCCGGCGGAACGGAAGTCGCCACCGCCGATATCGGGTCCGTTCTCCTGGACGACGTAGAGATCGGCGGCGAGCAGCTTGCCGTCCTCGCGGAAGCCGAGTTTGACGTGGCCCTGGAACGTGGGACGCGCGGTGCCCAGCGAGTATTCCTCGATGCGGGTGATGCGCATCATCACCGGGCGGTTCAGCTTCTTCGACATCAGCGCCGGGATCGCCATGATCGGATAGCCCGGAATCTTGCTGCCGAAGCCACCGCCACAGTACTCGGCGATGAACACGAGGTCCTTCGGCTCGATGCCGATGTATCGCGCGATATTCGGCACCGCGGCGGTGTGGCTCTGGTTGGAGCCGTAAAGGAAGCATTTGCCGCCCTGCCAATAGGCCATGGCAGTGCGCGGCTCCATACTGTGATGCGAGTAGCCGGCGGTGACGAAGCTTTCCTCGATCACCAGTTTCGACGCCTTGAACGCGCCGTCGAGGTCGCCGTAGTTCCACTCCTCGGCCGGCTTGCCCATCGGCAGCCTGCTGTCGTCGTAGAAGTCGCCGGCCTGCCACTTTACGGTCTGCAGGTTGATCTGCGCCGCCGCGACATTGCCGTTGGAGCGCGCGTTGGGGCCGCCCGGGTACAGACTGTCGAGCGGGTCCAGCACGTGCGGCAATTGTTGAAAGTCGATCTTGACCTTCTCCAGTGCGTCCGCCGCGGTGGTCTCGTCCACGGCAGCAAGCGCCAGGATCGCATCGCCGATGAAGAACACCTCATCCTTCTGCAGAATCGGCCGCTGCGGCGGCGGAAACTGCGGCACGTCGTCGGCGGTCAGGATGCCAAGGACGCCCGGCATCTTCAGGGCTTCCGACGGATCGATGCTGCGGATCTTCGCATGCGGCATCGGGCTGGTGAGCAGCTTGCAGAACACCATGCCTTCGGCACGGAAGTCTTCCGCGTATTTCGCCCGGCCGGTGACCTTTGCCACCACGTCGTGCGGGACGAAATTCTGGCCGATCAATTTGCTTGCCATGTCACGCCTCCTGCGCCGCACGCATGACGCCACGCAAGTAGTGGTCGTAGGCGCCGCACCGGCAAAGGTTGCCAGACATCGCGAGGCGCGCCTCCTCCACCGTCGGGTGCGGGCTGTGGTTCAGCAGGGCGACGGCCGACATTACCTGGCCGCTGGTACAGAAGCCGCATTGCGGTCCCAGTTCCGCAACGAACGCCGCCTGCACCTTGTGGAGCTTGCCGTCCGGTCCCTCGATGCCCTCGATCGTGGTGATCTTGCGGTCACGGACGCTGTGCGTCAGCGTCGTGCAGGAATAAACGGCGGTGCCGTCGATGATGACCGTGCAGGCACCGCATTCCCCGTGATCGCAGCCGAGCTTCGTGCCAGTCAATCCGAGCTTGTAGCGGATCGTGTGCGCCAGCGTTTCCTGCGGCAGCACGTCGACGCGGCGGTTCGTGCCATTGACGTTGAGGGTCACCAGCCGTTCGACCGTGCCAGCCGACTGAGCGTAGGCGGACGGCACGCCCGGACCGCGGAACAGGTAACCCGCTGCCGAGGCTGCCGCGCCGGATGCAATCACGCCCTTGATGAAGGCTCGCCGCGAGGGCGGACTGCGATACACGAATGATGTGTTCGCATCGCCTGCCGCTCCGCCTCTATCTGCGTCGCGGTACAGGCCGGAGTTGTCCTGGGCCATAGATGTTTCTCCCCAGCTACCGGCGGTCACATTCTACCTGGCGGACCACGGTGCATTTTCGATCCGCGAAGGTAGCACGGACCTGACTTGTCTGGTGCAGTAGACTTGCACAAGCGCGGCGTGGACACAAGTTGCGGTTACGGCGCGCTGTGCGGGTGGCGGGTGAACCATTCGCTGACGATCTCGAAGGATTGCCGCATCTCCGCCGGCGAGAGGTGCTCCAGCGCGGCATCGCGGCATTCCGATGCATCGGATTGGCCGTTGGTCGCGGCGATGTCGCACCACGCGAAGGCGGAGACGTAGCTTTGCGGCACACCCTGGCCGAAGAAGAACAGCGTCCCCAGCAGCAACTGTGCTTCCGCCTGCCCCTGTTCGGCCGCCTTCACAAACCACGACGCGGCTTCCGCGTCATCCTGCACCACGCCGAGACCTTTATGGAACAGGAAACCGATGCCAGCTTCGGCGGCGGCGTCGCCCTGCTCGGCCGGGCCCAGCCAGTTTTGGAACGCGCGTGTGTAGTCGCCCGTGTTGTAGGCTGACAGCCCGGAGCGAAAATCCTGGGCGACGGCTGCACCTGACGCAAGCACCACCGTCGCCCACAAGGCGATGCAAGTTACCATCAAGCTGATGCACATCGAGGTACCTGAGCACGCCTCGGTTTGCTCAGGCAACCTGTGTGCTAATCGACGGCGAACACCCAGATCGAACCGCCCTGCGGGATTTCGCGATAGCCCCCTGGCCGCACCAGGTTCAGGCGCGACTGCATCCGCGCCGCGTCCACGCCCCAGCCACTCTGGACCGCGACATACTGCTTGCCGTCGGCCTGGAATGACATCGGCACCCCGTTCACGCCGGAGGGCATCGGGAACTCAAACAGCACCTGCCCGTTGGTCGCATCGATTGCCCGGAACTTGCGATCGTTCGTGCCACCCTCGAACAGTACGTTGCCGCCGGTCGCCAGCACCGGCCCCCAGTTCTGGCTCATGCCGTAGGTATGCGTCCAGACCCGCTTGCCGGTATCGAGGTTCCATGCCTGCAGCTCGCCAATATGGTCCGCATCCTTGCGCAGGTAGAGCCAACTGGTCACGCCGGTGTAAGGTTGACCCGCCGTGTAGGTGACCTGACGACCGAGGATAATACCGCAGAGGTTCTCGTTGGCCGGGATATACAGCAGCTTGGTCTTGGGACTGTAGGCGGCCGGCGGCCAGTCCTTGCCGCCCCACAGGCTGGGACAGAAGTCGGCCTGCTTGCCCGTGCCCGGCTTGTGTTCGTCAGCGACGATCGGATGACCGGTCTTTGGATCGAGGCCGGTGAACACGTTCTGATAGACGAACGGTTGGCCGGCTACAAAGTTGATCTTGTCGGCCGTGCGCTCGAGCATCCAGAGATAACCGTCCCGCGCCACATCGACCAGGCCTTTCACCTGTTTGCCGTCGCGTGTGTAGTCAACGATGATCGGCGGCGACACTTCGTCCCAGTCCCAAGAATCATTCTGGTGATACTGATGGTGCCCCTTGATCTGGCCCGTCGTCGCATCGATCGCCATCACCGAGGTGGTGTAGAGATTGTCGCCCGGGCGTTGATCGCCCATCCACGGGCCTGGGTTGCCGGTGCCCCAGAATGTGAGATTGGTTTCGGGATCATACACGCCGGTGACCCAGACCGAACCGCCGCCGGTCTTCCACTGATCGCCCTTGGGCCAGGTCTCGCTGCCGGGCTCGCCCGGCGCGGGAATCGTGTAAGTGCGCCAGAGTTCCTGGCCCTTCTCGGCATCGTATGCCGCGACGAAGCTGCGCACGCCGAGCTCGCCACCGGACGAACCCACCAGTACCTTGCCGTTGATCACCAGCGGTGCCAACGACATGTAGTAGCCCTTCTCGTAGTCGCCGACCTTGGCGTTCCACACCTCCTTGCCGGTTTTGGCATCGATCGCGACCAGGTAGCAGTCGGACGCGGCAAAGAACAATTTGTCGCCCCACAGGCCCACGCCACGGCTGGTCGGGTGGAGCAGGAATTGATCCTCGGGGATCGGCCGCTTGAAGCGCCATAGCAGCTCCCCGCTCTTGGCATCGATGGCCAGCACCTGATTGCCCGGTGTGGCGACGAACATGGCGCCGTTGTTGACGATCGGCGGTGCCTGATGCCCTTCGACCTGGCCGGTGGCCATGCTCCAGACCGGGTGCAGTCGCGCGGCATTCGCTGGGGTGATCTGCTCAAGCGGGCTATAGCCCCAGCCGTTGTAAGTGCGACGGAACATCAACCAGTCGCCATCGGCTGGCCGGGTAAGCTGATCGGCGGTCACCGGCTTATAGCTGGCAAGCGCCGGCGCAAGGGCAGACGGTGCGGCAACAGGCTCGCCATTGGACGGTACCGGATCGGGAGCGACCGGCGGCGTCGGCGGCGTTGACGGTGCCAACTGAGCGAGCGCGGATGAGGCCAGTAGTGCCCCGATCAGGGTAGCGCCTGCGGTCACGCGCCACCTGCCGTGTCGTTCGGACATTCGTTTCCTCCTCTCAGTTCCCAGACCCTTCGCCGCGCCGTCCGATGCGGCGCAGCTCAGAGCTGCTGGATTCCCACGCGACCGATGAATGGCCGCGCCACCGTCAGTTGGTCATCGGTCAGCCGCAGGGGCAACGCCGCAAGTCCGTGTGGCGATGGACCGGCGATCACTCGCGCGCCTCCCTTCGGGTCATACTGCGAGTTGTGGCACGGGCATTCGAGAATCTGACGATCACTGAGCCAACTGACCACTTCGCAGCCGGTGTGCGGGCAGATCGCCGAATAGGCCACCACTCCTACCGCGGCACGCGCCGCCGTCTGTGCACCGAGTGCCGCCGGATCCAGCCGCACCAGCAGCACCTTGTTCAGACGCGAGCCGTCGCGCACCACCTTGGCCGCGGGATCCATCGGCCAGGCCATGACCTGTACCCCGCCGAGCTCCAGGTCGCTGGGCTTCAGAGGTGTTGGAGTCGGGCTGCCAACTGGTACCAGCAGATCGCCTTCCTTCGGGCGCTCACGCGCCGGATCGGACTGCGTCCGGCCTTTGCCAGTCAGCAGGCCGACGCCGATGCTCACTCCCGCTCCGAGAAATACTCGCCGCGCCGTGGTGCGATCACCGCAACCGACGGCCCCGCGTTTGCAGGACCCATTCGACGACATGCAACGCTTCTGCCCCAACGTTTATTGTCGAGATGTTATCAGCTCATGAGGCAAGTGTCACTCCCGCCATTCTGTTTGCGGCAAGTCCGGATGAATCTAAGATCAGGCGCGAGCAGGAACAGCACGAGCGGGGATGACGTGCGGCACGGCCGAATGACGAAGCGTGCGAACTTGGCCGCATTGATAGCGCTGGGCGTTGCCATGCAAGCGCACGCGGAAGACCGAAGCGTCGCCAACGGCCTGGAGGTTCACGAGACAGAACTGATTGTCCGGCCCGAGGCTCCAACGCATTTTCTGACCAAGGAGAGCTGTGCCAGCGCTGAAGCTGGCTGGAAGATCGTTCCAGGCTCGGTGAAGGCCGAGGTGGTGACGGCACGAATGATGGATCCGAGCGGCGATCCCGACTGGAAAGTCGAGAAGGCGGAAGCCCACACGCGACTGGACAATGACAATACTCGGATCTGCCTGTGGGGGTACTGCCAAGGTCCGCTTCAGTTCGAGTGCGAGATCCAGGTGCGAGCCAGCTGGAAGGAGACGCGCTGATCGGCAGACCCACATACGTCTTGCCAGACTGAAGCTTGCGGTCCAGAGTTTCGCGGGCAACCCTGCTGGGACAGGGAAGGTCGAACAACAACTGCTTGGGGGAAACACATGGGCACTCGATCATGCCTGCTTCTTCAGGCTGCTCTGGCGATCGGCTTGATATGCATGAGCCGGCCGCCGGCTGCGGCACAGGATGCCGATATCGACAAATTGTTGAACAGCCCGGTCGGCAAGGACTGGGTCACCAACGGCGGCAATCTGACCAATCAGCGTTACTCGACGCTGAAGCAGATCGACACCGGCAATGTGATGCAGCTCAAGGGCGCCTGGATGACGCGCCTGAAGGGCTCCGGGTACGGCGGCAAGTACTCGGCGGAGGCGACGCCGCTGGTCAAGGACGGCATCATGTATGTCGTCACGGGCAATGATGATGTGTTCGCGCTCAGTGCGAAGACCGGAGAGATACAGTGGGAACGCTGGTCGGGCATCGACCAGCAGATCACCACGGTCTGCTGCGGCTGGCTGAATCGTGGGCTCGCGATGGGCGAGGGGAAGGTGTTCCTCGGGCAGCTCGACGCCAGCATCGTTGCCCTCGACATGAAGACCGGCAAGGAGGTGTGGAAGACGCCGATCGAGG
>DATBKQ010000417.1:0-14913 GCA_036555825.1 Acetobacteraceae bacterium
CAGGTCTTGCCCTCGTCCTCGGTCGCGGCGCCTTCGGCCATCTGCGGCTGCGGCCGGTACCGGCTGTCCAGGCCGAACAGTGTATCGAATACCAGAAACCCGTGGTCGCGAGTCTGGTACGTCGTGGTCCAGATCGGATCCAGCACAGCGAGATCGGCCTGAGGCACAAACGTCAGGACGGAGGAAGCCGCGCCGCGGGCGATCGCGGGCGCGGCCAGCGCAGTGGCGGCAGAGGCGAGGAAGGCGCGGCGGCGCATGGCGGCTCCGGAGTAGTTTCCGTGACCGAGAATTGCACCGCGCCTGCGATCCGTCCAACGCACAGGGGCCCAGAGGTTCAGACCTGATCGTAATCGATCACCACGCGCCGGGTCGTCGGCCGGGACTGGCAGGTCAACACGTATCCCGCCTTAAGCTCCCAGGGCTCGAGAGAATAGTTGACCGCCATCTCGACCCTGCCCTCGACCAGCCGGGCGCGGCAGGTGCAGCACATGCCGCCCTTGCAGGAATACGGCAGGCTGCGTCCGGCGCGGATCGCCGCGTCGATGATCGCCTCACCCTCGGCCACCGGAAGTTCGAAGCGAGCACCCTCGCTGATCACCGTGGCGATTGCCTTCGCCGGCGCGCTCGGTGGCACCACGACGGGTCGCGGCCGGCCGCCCACGCCGGGGGTGAACCGCTCGACGTGCACGCGCGCGGGCGGCAGCCCGAGATCGGTCAGCGCCGTCCCCAGCCCCTCGATCATCGGCTGCGGTCCGCAGATGAACGCCTGATCGACGCTCGCGACCGGCACCACCGAGCGCATCAGCACGCCGATCTTCCCGCTGTCCAGATGGCCGTTCAGCATCGCGATGTCCTGCTGCTCGCGCGACAACACATGGAACACCGCGAGCCGCTCCAGATAGCGATCCTTCAGGTCCTCCAGTTGTTCGCGGAAGATGATCTCGGCCGTGGTGCGGTTGCCATAGAACAGGAAGAAGCGGCCAGCCTCCCGCCGCAGCACGGCCTTCAGGATCGCCATGATCGGCGTGATGCCCGACCCGGCCGCGAACGCGACCAGCGTGCGGGACGAACCGGGCTCGATCGGCACGCCGAACCGTCCGTCCGGTGTCATCACCTCCAGGCTGTCGCCTGGGTGCAGCCGTTCGTTGACCCAGCCGGAGAATGCGCCACCCGCCAGCCGCTTGACCACGACGCGCAGTTCACCGTCGTCCAGCCCCGAGCAGATCGAATAGGATCGCCGCACCTCCTCGCCATCGATCGCCGCCCGCAGCGTGAGATACTGGCCGGGCCGATACCGATAGTCCTCGCGCAGCGCCTCCGGCACCCCGAACGCCAGCGAAACCGCATCGGCCGTTTCCTGCCGGATCTCGCTGACCCTCAGCATGTGAAACCGTGGTGCCATCGCCCGCGTCTTGCGCGCTCGGGCGGCAGGGCACAAGTCTGCCGCATGAAGCAGGCGCTGCACCGGCTGGGCATTGCCACCGGCGGACCAGGACTGGTCGCGATCACCGACGAGGTATGCCGCTGGGTTTCGGCGCAGTCGGTACGGACCGGGCTGCTCACTCTCTGGTGCCGCCACACCTCGGCCTCGCTGCTGGTGCAGGAGAACGCCGACCCGGACGTGCGCGCCGATCTCCAGGCGTTCTTCCGCCGCCTTGTGCCGGAACACGCCGGGTATCGCCACGAGGACGAAGGACCCGACGACATGCCGGCGCACATCAGGTCGGCACTGACCCAGACGCAGGTCACCATACCGGTCGACGAGGGCCACCCCGTTTTGGGGACCTGGCAGGGCATCTACCTGTTCGAGCATCGGGGCGCGCCGCACCGGCGCGAGGTGGTGCTGCACCTGATTGGCGAATGATCGCGACCCCCAGGCGGCGATAATTCTATCCGTTCAGCACCAGATCTTCGTACGCCGCTCCCCTGGCTGCCGGGGTCGTGTTACAATCGGCTCTGCTAAGGAGAGAAATGTTGGCGATCAAAGCGTCCTCGGAACCCGGGACCGGTCCGCGCTCAAGGCGGTGGCGCTCGCCATGAACATTCTCGCGCCACCCAAGGCGCGGCTCGGCGTGGAGATCGTCCACGACCTGGTCTGCCCATGGTGCTTTCTTGGCGTCAGGCGGCTGATGCGCACCCTGCGCCGGCGCCCCGACCTGTTGTTCGACCTGACCTGGCGGCCATTCCTGCTAAACCCCGACATGCCGCGCGGTGGCATGGCCCGCCCCGACTACGTCATCCGCAAGTTCGGCGGCGAGGATCGCGCGCGGCGCCTCTATGCCTCGATTACTGAGATTGGCCGCGCCGAGGGCATCCTGTTCCGTTTCGACCGCATTCGCCGCACGCCCTCCAGCATCGACGCCCACCGGGTGGTGCGCTTCGCCTCCCGCTACGGTCAGGCTGATGCAATGGCGGACGCGCTATTCTCGGCGCATTTCACCGATGGTCTCGACATCGGCGACCCGTCGCTTCTGGTGGCGATCGCCGCGGCCTGCGGGCTGGACGGCGCGGCCGTGGGTCGGTTCCTGGCAAGCACGGCCGAGATCGATGCGGTGCACGCCGACAACCTGCGAGCCCATCGGCTGGGCATCAATGGAGTGCCCTGCTTCATCATCTCCGGCCGCCACGCCATCGCCGGCGCGCAGGAGCCAGAGGTGATCGAGCGCCTGCTCGACGTCGCGGCGGTCGAGGCCGCGGAACTCTGAGCGCGTGATGACCAGAAGCGGAGTTGTCGGAGGTCTGAATTACGCGCTCAGTCTATAGGTGCTTCAGGTCTCGGGACCGCGCACAAAGCACATGATACCGCGGGTCGGCGTGTAGCAGACCACGGCACGGCCGGTCGGATTGTCCATGCGCTCCAGGATCGTAGCGGTCGGCACCTGGTGCCACTGGCCATCTATCATGGCTTCATAATGATCGCCCTGGGTACGGAAGTCCGTCGGTCGGCAGTCGGCGATCGAACAGCACGATATACCAGTGCCGGGCTGTCGCAGCCCCTGGAACCAGGGTGCGAGCGACATATCGGCGTTCGGCGGCGGCCGTGCTATCGCAGGCAAGGCGAATACGGTGCAACCAACCAGAATGACGAGCCACTTCATCCGCGGAACCCCATTGCCGCCAGGGTGAAGCCGCAGGTGGTAAGCCGCAGCCGGCGGCGAAGGCCGGGACACCGCCTCGTGACGCAGCGGCGGACACGCTCGATTTACCGGATCGAGGGCGGCAGCAGCATCCCGGCCGGCCACACCGCATTGGGGCCAGGTGGCAGCCCCAGCCGCTCCGTCAGGTTGCGGTGGATGATGGCCCCATAGCCTCCGACCGCGGCGCTGACTTCCCTGTGCCAGTCTGGCCGCAGCTCCACCACCGGCGTGCTGCCGCCCCACCGATCGTGGGGTGCATCGGCCAGCAGCAGCGCGTCGATCACCCAGCCCACGGTGGCGGACCAGTCTCCATCGGCGCGGGGCGTCGCCGCGATGATCGGATCGGGCGCCAGGGCGTCCGGCAGCAACCGGCTGGCGGTGCGCCGGATGCCCGGGTTCCGCCGCATGTCCGCCAGATAGGTCGTTTCGCCCACCGCGGCATCGCAACTGCCGGCGTTGTAGGCGTCCAGCAGTTCGTCCTCCTCTTCGAACGTGCGCCGCGAGATGGCGAGGTCCCGGCTACCGGCGGCACTCTCGAGCGCGCGCTGTGCGCGGCTCCCGATCATCAGGCAGACGGTCTGGCCCGCCAGGTCGGCCAGGCGTCGGGCCGGTGAGACCTCTGGAACCAGTACCCCGACCATGCTGATCAGCACCGTTGGGCCGGGAGCGACAAAGCGCCCGAGGCGCTGATCGGCAATTTCGCCTCCGGCCAGGAAGGCGATCTCGTCTCTCTCCCGTCGCGCGGCGTCATTGTTCCGAGGCGACTCATAAATGTCGAAGGCGACGCGGGCGGTCGGCCCCAGCACCGCGATCGCGACGGCATGGCAGAGGTCGACGAGTACGCCCGTGGGTGGATTGTCCCCTTCGGCAATGCCGGGCCGGGCGACCGCGCCGCAATGCAGGATGCGGTCTACCCTCACCCGGTCCAGCACGCCGCCGGCATGCGCCGGAGCCGACGCAACCACCAGCAGGAAAGCCAGCCAGATGCGAGCGCCGAGGCGCACCGCTATGGCGCGGTTTCGTTGTACTGCGGCAGCGTGGCAGGCAGCGTGTTGGAGCCGTCCGGCACCCGGGTGGCGATATGCTGGCGCTGGTCTTCGGGAGTCATGCCGATTGCCTCGCATCCCTTGCCGCCGTGGTGCGGCAGCCGGTTCACGACCTCATCCGGGATCATCGCGTAGCTGCCGGCCAATATCGGCAACTTGCCGGTCAGCCGCCCCGGCTCGAATGCCGACAGCAGATCATCCGTCTGCGGCGTGTTGATGTCGCGCGGACCAAGATGGTGCTGCACGAAGCCGTTCGGACCGTTGAACCTGGGGGCCCGGCCGGCGAGCAGCGCCTGCTGCTCCTCGGGCAGCGTTGCCAGCGGCGGCAGATCGAACAATGCCTCGATCGTCTCGATCACCGCATTGTGGTCGCCCTCGGCATGCGACACCGCGTGCGCCCGCGCATATGGCGAGATCACGATCAGTGGAATGCGTGGACCGCGCCATAGTGGCAAGCCGTCCGGTCCATAGGACTGCACGCGCGGTGGCACGTGGTCATAGAACCCGTCCGACTCGTCATAGGTGATGATGACCAGGCTCTGCTGCCACAGCTCGGCATGGCCGGCAATCAGGTTGATCACACGTGCCGCCATCGCCTCGCTGATCTGCCGGTCGGTATAGGACGGGTGGTCATCGTCGCCCTGCTTGGTGCGCGCGATGGTGGCGCGATCCGCGTCGGTCAACGCGGCAGGAAAGTCGGCGTTCTGGATCGGCGGGGTCTGGCCGGCGATGTTGACGAAGCCGCCGCGGATATAGAACACCCCACCCTCGGGCGGCAGCCTGTGGTTCCCGATGTCCGAAAGCGCGTCGCCCAGCCCGCGCAGATTGGCCGCAAGCGCGGGATTGTTGGCGATGTAACCAAAATACTGCGGGCCGTTGTGATGGCTGACATAGCCGCCGTGGTTCGCTTCGGTGCCGGGTTCATTCGGCTCGTGGTCATAGCCTTCCTCGTACCATCGCCAGTGCACCGCCCGCCCGACACGGGAATGGATGAACGGAATGTCCTTCGCGATGTCAGCGAGATCCTTCTCGGGGGCACGGTCCCGTTGCATCGCCGCCTTTACCCCGGGTCCAGTAAAGGTCAGCGGCAGCGTGGCGAATGTCAGATTCTCCGAGATGTTGTTGTTGACGTAGTTCTCGCGTGCCGAGCCGCGCGGTCCGCGATCGGTCTTGCTGGAGTCGAACTGCGAGCCATGGAACGGCTGCGGATCATTGATCACCGGAACGCCCTGCAGTCTGCCGTCAACGCCGTTCAGCGACACCGGGTGACCATCCGGTCCGCGCTTCACCCATTGTGTCTCGCCGGACTGCCCGGCGATCATCGCAATGGCATTCGGCGACGAAGGCGCGTCCTGGGTGGCAAAGATGTTGTCGAACAGCGTGAAGCGGCTGGCGTACTGCCAGAAGAACGGGATGGTGTCGCAGTCGATGTAGCTCATCACCAGCCGCGCGAACTGGGTGCCCATGGCGATGTTGGCAGCGCCTCCCCTGCTGGCGAAGCGGGTATATTCGTCCGCGGCGTAACCATCCATCGTGGCGACCCCGTTCTTCACGCCGAGCTTCTTCACAAGTCCCGCATGGCTGTGATCGACGCTGTCAACGAACGTGCTGTTCTGCTCCGGCCCGATCCGGAACGGCGTCACGCTCACCGGCCTGCCGTCCGCACCAGTGTAGGTCTGGACGAAACCCGGCGTATGCGCCGCATCACGCGGACGCACGCCGTCGGAGAACAGCCCGTTGGCGCCAGGAAACGTGCCGAACTCATTGTCGAACGAGTGGTTCTCGTTGAAGATCACGAACACATACCTGATCTTCGACCTCAGCAGCCGGATCAGCTCGGCGCGGCTGAGACTTGGGCTTTTCGCGGGGTTGACGAAGTAAGGTACAGTGGCGGGGCTGGGATCGGGCTGCGCGGTTACGCGGGCTGCGCTGACCGACTGCGCCGGCGCGGTGGCCGGCACCACCAGCATCCCCGATAGAACGGCGGCTGCAACGCTGGCGGCACGGCGCATCTGGTTCCCCCTGTGGCAGTTCTCGCTGGAGTCTACTCGCCCGACCGAGTGCTTGTGTGACGCTTGAATTAAGCCGCCTTCGCCTGCCCCGCGATCCGCTCCAGGTTGGCCACCGTGTCACGCGCGAAGCGCAGCCGGGTCGCGACGTCCATCTCGCGCGAGATTGCCAGCTTGTGGTCGGGCCGCAGCCGCACCAGTCCGCCCTTGGACGCGAGCCAGGCGACGAGCCCCGCCGGGTTGGAGAAGGCGTTGCCGCGGAAGCTCAGCAGCATGCCCTTGGGTCCCGCCTCCAGCTTCTCGACGCCGGCATCGCGGCAGGCTCGCTTCAGCGCCACGACCTGCAGCAGATTCTCCACCTCCTGCGGCAGCGGACCGAAGCGATCCACCAACTCCGCCGCCATCGCCTCGGTCTCGGCATCCGAGGCCAGCGCGCCGATGCGGCGGTACAGGCCAAGCCGTACCGGCAAATCGCCCACATAGTCCTCCGGAATCAACACCGGCAGGCCCAGGGAAAGGTTCGGAGTCCAGTCGCGTTCGTGCCCGCCGCGCCGGCCCTCGCCGGCGCGCTGTTCGGCGACGGCGTCTTCCAGCATCTGCTGATAGAGCTCGATGCCGACTTCGCGGATATGCCCCGACTGTTCGTCACCCAGCAGGTTGCCGGCACCGCGAATATCGAGGTCATGGCTCGCCAGGGTAAACCCGGCGCCCAACGCGTCCAGCGTCTGCATCACCGTCAGCCGCTTCTCGGCGGCGGCGGACAGACGCATGTTCGGCGGCCAGGTCAGGTAGGCATAGCCACGCTGCTTGCCGCGGCCCACGCGGCCGCGCAACTGATAGAGCTGGCCCAGTCCAAACATGTCGGCGCGGTGGATCACCAGCGTGTTCACCGCCGGCATGTCCAGCCCGCTTTCCACGATGTTGGTGGACAGCAGGATATCGTGGCGTCCATCGCCGAACTCGGTCATCACCCGCTCGAGCTCGGTCGGCGGCAGGCGACCATGTGCCTGCGCCATGCGCGCCTCCGGCACGATCTCGGACAGGCGTTCGGCGATGCGTGGCAGGTCCTCGATGCGCGGCACAACGCAGAACACCTGGCCGCCGCGGAAGCGCTCGCGTTGGATCGCCTCGCGCACCACCACCGAATCGAACGGCATGATGAAGGTGCGCACCGCCAGCCGATCGACCGGCGGCGTGGAGATCAGGCTCATCTCCCGCACCCCGGTCAGCGCGAGCTGCAAGGTGCGCGGAATCGGCGTCGCGGTCAGCGTCAGCACGTGCACGTCCGCCTTGAGCTGCTTCAGCCGCTCCTTGTGCGCGACACCGAAATGCTGTTCCTCATCCACCACCAGCAAGCCGAGTTCGGCGAAGTCGATCGACTTCGACAGCAGTGCGTGGGTACCGATCACGATGTTGATCGTGCCGTCGTTGATGCCGCGGCGAACCTCGGCAGCCTCCTTCGCGGCCACCATGCGCGACAATTGCGCAACCCTCACCGGCAGCCCGGCAAAGCGTTCCTGAAACGTGCGGTAGTGTTGACGCGCCAGCAGCGTCGTGGGCACCACCACGGCAACCTGAGCACCCGACATCGCCGCGACGAACGCGGCGCGCAACGCGACCTCGGTCTTGCCGAAGCCCACGTCGCCGCAGATCAGCCGATCCATCGGCCGGCCGCTGGCCAGGTCCTCGAGCACATCGGCGATCGCCCGCGACTGGTCCTCGGTCTCGGCGAACGGAAAACGGGCGCAGAACTCGTCCCAGGCCCCCTCGCCCGGCGCCATGACCGGCGCGTCCCGGATCTTGCGCGCGGCGGCGATCCGGATGAGCTGGTCCGCCATGTCGCGGATGCGCTGCTTCATCCGCGCCTTGCGCGACTGCCAGCCGACGCCACCCAGCTTGTCGAGCGCCACGCCCTGCGTCTCCGAACCGAAGCGCGACAGCACCTCGATGTTCTCGACCGGCAGGTAAAGCTTTTCGTTGCCGTCGTAGATCAGCCGCAGGCAGTCGTGCGGGGCGCCGGTGACGGTCAGCGTCTCCAGCCCGTCGTAACGGCCGATGCCGTATTCCTGATGCACCACCAGGTCGCCTTCGGCGATCTCGGTCGCCTCGGCGATGAACTGATCGGCGCGCTTGCGCCGGCGCGGCGGGCGGCTGATGCGTTCTCCCAGCAGGTCCTGCTCGCCGACCAGCGCGAGCCCATCGGCCACGAAGCCGCGTTCGACGCCCAGGGTGACCAGCGACACCGAACCAGGCGGCTTGCGCCGCACGGCGGCCCAGTCGGCTTCCGGCGCCGGGTCCTTGAAGCCATGCTCGCGCAGCAGGTTGGCCAGGCGCTCGCGCGAACCGCGGGTCCAGGCGGCGACCGCGATCCGGCGCCCCTCACCGCTCCAGCGCTCGGCCTGCACGCGCAACTGGTCGAACACGTTGCTGCCGGGACCACCGCCGCTCTGGAAGAATACCGGCCCCGGGCGCCCGCCACCGTCGATCCCGACCGCCGCATCGGGACGGGCAAACGGTGAAAACGCGAACAGCGGCCCACCCGCCAGCATGGCGTCCCAGCCGGCACGGTCCAGGTACAGCCGCTCCGGCGGCAACGGCCGATACGGCACCTCGCCGTCGCGCGGCAGTGTGCGGCGCGCTTCGTAATGGTCGGCGATCATCTCCTGCCGAGCCGCCAGCACCTCGTCCGCCTGGTGGTCGAGGCTGACCGACGCTCCTGGCAGGTAGTCGAGCAGTGTCTCCATCCGTGCGTGGAACAGCGGTACCCAGTGCTCCATGCCGGGGTGCCGGCGCCCCTCGGAGATCGACAGGTAGATCGGGTCCTGCGCCGCCGGCTGGCCGAACAGCTCGCGCCAGCCCGAGCGGAAGCGCGAGACCGCGTCGCGGTCCAGCGGCACCTCCGAGACCGGCCGCAAGGTCAGCCGCTGGCGGCGGTCGGCGCTGCGCTGGGTCGCCGGGTCGAAGGTCCGGATCGATTCGATCGTGTCGCCGAACAGGTCGAGCCGGACCGGATCGGCCTCGCCCGCCGGGAAGATGTCGATGATGCCGCCGCGCACCGCGTACTCGCCCGGCTCCATCACCGTGCCGGCGCGGCCATAGCCGTTGGCCTCCAGGAACCGCGCCAGTTGTTCCGGCTGCACCGTGCCGTTGATCCGCAGCTCCAGACTGGCGCCGGCGAACACCGCGCGCGGCGGCACCCGTTGCACCAGCGCATTCACCGTGGTCAGCACGATGCGCGGACCGCGCGGCGGCTCCAGCAACCGGTTCAACGTCGCAATGCGCTCCGACACCAGCGCCGGATTTGGTGAAACGCGGTCGTAGGGCAGGCAATCCCAGGCCGGGAAACGCAGCAACTCGGCTTCCGGCGCGACAAACACCAGGGCCTCGGCCAGGCGCGCCATCCGGGCATCGTCGCGGGCGACGTGCAGGATCGGGCCGGAGAATTCGCCCCGGCGGCGAGCCAGCAGGAACGCGTCCCAGCCCTCCGGGGCACCGAAAACCGGCGTGACGGTCATGTTGTCCCGCCCCTCGCCGCGTCCCGCATCCGCCGCAGCATCGCCGGCGCCCCGGCCGGCAGCGGCAGGCGGCCGGTCAGCCAGTCGGCCAATTGGTTCTCAGGCACCTCCAGCAGCGCCTCCAGTGCGACAAGCTCCGCTTCGTCGAATGTTTCTACATGCCGCCGGACAAAGCCGCCGAACAGGATGTCGTTCTCCTGCGTCCCGCGACGGGTGGCGCGATACAACAGCCGACGGCGCCTCGCATCGAGCAAGGCTGATTCTGGTTCCCTCATGGGCGCGGTGTCATATAGCCGCGCGACAACCGCATGTCAGCCCGTGGACCCCCTCGTGGACCATGATCCCCTCACGCCGCTGTTCTCGCCGCTGACCGCGCTGAAAGGCGTCGGCCCCGCGGCCGCGGCCCTGATTGCCAAGGCCGCCGGTGGCGAGCGGCTGATCGATCTGCTGTTCCACCTGCCGGAGGCGTATATCGACCGCCGGCGGCGGTGTGCCGTCGCGCGCGCCCGCCCGGGTGAGATCGTGACGCTCGCGGTCGAGGTGACGCGTCACGAGCCGCCGGCCATGCCGCAGCAGCCGCATCGCATCCTGGCCCGCGATGCGTCGGGAGCCATCGAGCTGGCCTATTTCCGCCGCCCGCCGCCACGCACGCTGGCGATCGGCGCGACCTGCCTGGTGTCCGGCAAGGTGAGCCTCTTCAATGGCCTGCGGCAGCTCAACCCGCCCGACTACGTAGAGCCCATCGAGCGGCAGGACAGGTTCCGCTGGATCGATCCGGTCTGGCCGCTGACCGACCGGCTGCACAAGTGGCAGGTGGCCGCGGCAATGGCCGCGGCGCTCGCCCGCGTTCCCTCGCTGCCGGAATGGCACGACGCGGCGCTGTTGCGGCGCGAGAAGTGGCCAGACTTCGCGACCGCGCTGCGTGCCGTCCAGGCACCTTCCGCCCTCCCGGCCGAAGCACCTCGCCTGCGCCTCGCCTACGATGAGTTGCTGGCGGACCAGGTCGCGCTCGCGCTGGTGCGCGGCCGGCTGCGTGCCAGGCCGGGGCGCAGCCTGACCGGTGACGGGGAGCTGCGGGCCAAGGCATTGTCCCGCTTCGGCTACACTCTCACCCGCTCGCAGCAGCAGGCGCTGGCGGAGATCGACGCCGACTTGGCCTCCAACCGGCGCATGCTGCGGCTGCTGCAGGGCGACGTCGGCTCCGGCAAGACGCTGGTCGCGCTGCTCGCCATGCTGCGCGCCGTGGAAGCGGGGAGGCAGACGGCGATGATGGCGCCCACCGAGGTGCTGGCGAAGCAGCACCACCGCACGCTGTCGCGCCTCTCGCCGGCGCCGGTGGCCTTACTGACTGGCGGCGTGAAGGGCCGTGCGCGGGCGCAGTTGCTGCGCGGGCTCAAGGACGGGTCGGTGCCGCTGGTGGTCGGCACCCATGCCCTGTTCCAGGAGAGCGTCGAATACCACGACCTGGCGCTGGCGGTGATCGACGAGCAGCACCGCTTCGGCGTGGATCAGCGGCTGTTGCTGGGCGGCAAGGGCGAACTGACCGACGTGCTGGTGATGACCGCCACGCCGATCCCCCGCACCCTGCTGCTGACCCAATGGGGCGAGATGGAGACCTCCCGGCTGACCGAGAAGCCTCCCGGGCGCCAGAGCGTGCGCACCTCGCTGCATGCGCTGGGCACCTTGCCCGACCTGCTGGATGCGCTGGCGCGCAAGTTGGACGAAGGGGCGCAGGTCTACTGGATCTGTCCGCTGGTGGCCGAAAGCGAGGCGGTGGACCTGGCCGCCGCCGAGGCCCGCTTTGCCGTGCTGCGTGAACGGTTCGGCGGCGGCCCGGTGGGATTGGCGCATGGCCGGCAGGACGCAGCCGTGCGCGACGCCACGCTGGCGGCGTTCGCCGAAGGCAAATGCCGGCTGCTGGTGGCGACCACGGTGGTGGAGGTCGGTGTCGATGTGCCGGCGGCGACGATCATGGTGATCGAGCACGCCGAGCGTTTCGGTCTGGCGCAGTTGCACCAGTTGCGCGGGCGCGTCGGGCGCGGTGCCGCCGCGAGTTTCTGCCTGCTGCTGCACGAGGACTGGGTGAACGAGGCGGCCCGGCGGCGGCTGACGCTGCTGCGCGACACCGACGATGGCTTCGTGATCGCCGATGAGGATTTCCGGCTGCGCGGCGGGGGCGATGTGCTGGGAACGAAGCAGTCGGGGCTGCCGGGGTTCCGGCTGGCCGATCCGATCGAGCACGAAGCGCTGCTGCACATGGCGAACCGCGACGCGGCGGTGCTGCTGAGCAAGGACCCGAAGCTGGTCAGCGAACGCGGCCGGGCGGTGCGTGTGCTGCTGCGGCTGTTCGAGAAAGCAGCGGCGATGCGCACGCTGGCGGCGGGATAGGAAAAGGCGGGAAGGAGCAAAAGGCGGGAAGGAGCGATCGCCAGAAGCTATCCAAATATGTCTGCCACCGGAATCCGCACATCGGGCAGCGCCATCATCGTAAGGGTGTCCGAGCGACCCACGATCGCCACGGAGCTGTATTCGTCGCCGACCGGTGACCGGTAGGTTTCGACCTCGCCCGCCGCCAGATTGACGATCCACACCTCTGGAATTCCGCTGCATGCATAGAGCGCCAGCTTGACCGTGCGATCATAGTCCAGGCTGTTGGCGGCGACTTCCACCACGAGCAGCGCGTCTTCCGGCCGCGGCAGCGTCGTCCGGTAACCAGCGCGAGGCCTGAGCACGGCAAAGTCCGGCTGCGGCTCGCTGCGCCGGGTCAGCCGGACCGGGTTCTGCACCGAGACGACGGCACGTCCGGCAACCGCCTGCACCAGCAGGCGTGTAAGTTCATTGCTGGCCGCGACATGCTCGCTACCGATCGGGGCCATCGCGACCAGTTCTCCTTCGATCAGCTCGACGCGGTCGTCCTCGGTCAGGATGCCGGCCTCGCCCATCCGGTGATATTCGTCCACCGTCAGCAGGCGGCGCGGCGCTGCCGGATAGCGCGCCAGCACGCCCAACTCCTCCTGGTCCACGCCTCTCACTCCCCTCGCGGCTCTACCCGCTCATAGAGCGCGGCCAACGGTAGCGAGATGCCGACACTGTTCAGGACCACCTCCGCCACCTGTCCCGCGATCGATTCGAACACCCAGCCGACTTCCTGCCGCCGATAGGCGCGCGCCAGCATCTCGTCCTGGAAGATCTCGACGATCTCCTGCACGCCCTCCACCGCCTGCAGGTCGGCGCGCTTTTGGTCCCATTGCCGCTTGTGTTCCAGCTCGGACGGCGACACCACCTCGAAGATCACCCGAGGATGTTTGCCGCAACGGATCATGGCGTCGGGAATGCGGGCGGTGTCACGCCGCTCATATCGAGACGCGGCGCCGCTCCCGACTTCCGGCCGGCAGTCGGGATGGCCGCGCAGACGCCCGTGTAACTCGGCAGCCAGATTGCCTAGAATCACGCCGTGCTCGGGGCTGGGCGCCGCGTGCGCGACGATCGTGCCGCGCACCAGCTCATAGCGCCACGCGTTGCCGAACTCCGATTGATCGGTGCGCAGGAAAGCCTCGGCATCCAGGAACCGGTTGTCGCGGGCTGCTGTATCCATACAGTTAAATTATCACGGCGCTGGCCGGCCTGCCACGCTGCTGCTCGTGTCCACCCCCTGGCGATCCCAGGTTGCCGCGGTCACCCCGCGCTCGCGCAGCCGGAACTTCTGCACCTTGCCGTTCTCCGTCATCGGCAGAGCGTCCATGAGCTCGATGAAGCGCGGTATGGCGAAGGCGGGCATGCGACCCTGGCAGTACTGCGCCAACACGGCGGGAGTCAGCGCGCTTCCCGGGCGTGGGACGATCGCCGCCATCACCTCGTCCTCGGCCAGTTCCGAGCGCACCGGAAACGCCGCTGCCTCTACCACTTCGGGGTGCGACAGCAGCACCTGCTCGACCTCGTACGACGAAATGTTCTCGCCGCGCCGGCGGATCGCGTCCTTCATCCGGTCGATGAAGCGGTAATACCCGTCGGCATCACGCACGACGCGATCCCCGGTGTGGAACCATAGGTTGCGCCATGCCTCGACCGTCCGCTCCGGCATGCCGAAATAGCCCGTCGCGAAGGCGAACGGTTCGGCGGCGCGCAGCACGAGCTCGCCCGCAGTCCCATCGGGCAGGGGATTGTCCGCGTCATCGACGACGCGCCCCTCGAAGCCGTCGGACACCGGCCCCATCGCACCCGGACGCTGTCGCGGCAGCACGCAGCCGAGTACGAAATTCGTCTCGGTCGAACCATAGCCATCCAGCAGCGGAATGCCGAAACGGTCGCGGAACTCTGGATGGAAACGCTCCGGCACGCCGGGAGCCAAGGCGATGCGCACGCGGTGCGCACGATCGAGCCCGCTCGCCGGACGCGACAGCAGGATCGGCACCATCGCCCCGAGCAGATACGTGACGGTCGCGCCATGGCGGGACAGCGATGCCGCGAAGCCCGAGGCGGAGAAGCGCGGCTCCACCACCAGCATGGCGCCGGTCAGCAACGCCTGGTAGAACGTGTTCAGCGCGTTGGTGTGAAAAAGCGGCAGAGTGGTGAGCAACACGTCATCGCTGCGTAGGCCAAGCAATCCCGCTGTGTTGACCCCCCACCAGAAATACTGAGCGTGCGGACAACAGACGCCCTTCGACACCCCGGTTGTGCCCGACGTATACAGGATCGCCACGGTGTCGCCCGGCCCGACCGCGGCTTCTGGCACTGGCTCCGCTGGCGCAGGAAAGCCGATGGGTTGCGGCCAGCGCTCGGCCAGCACGGCATCGCCGATCAGCCAGACCGATCGCAATGCGGGCAAGGCAATGCCCAGCGCATTCACCGCATCGGCAAACTCGGCCTGCAGCACCAGCAGCTTTGCCTGCGAGTTCGCCAGAACATGCCCGAGTTGCATGCCGCGTGAAGCGGTGTTGACCGGCACCGTCACCGCGCCGATCCAGGCGCAGCCTAGATAGACCTGCAGCAATTCCGCCCGGTTGCCGCAGATCACCGCGACATGGTCGCCGCGCTCGATGCCGGCGGCGCGTAGCGCGCCGCCCAAGCGGGCGGCCAGGTCCAGCGCTGCCGCGAAGCTCCAGGCGTGGCCGCCGATCTGGACCAGCGTCCGGTTGCCATACAGCGCCGCCTGCCGGCGCAGCATGCAGGGCAGCGTGCGTTGGGGGGGAGAAAGGCGCGAGGGCAG
>DATBKQ010000418.1:0-4754 GCA_036555825.1 Acetobacteraceae bacterium
CGGGAACCAATCCTGCTGCAACCGGGTCGGCTCCCGTGGCGAAGATAATTGGAATTGTTGTAGTCATCGCTTTAGCGGCCAGCGCTGCGGCAGTGCTGCCGGGCGTGGCAATAACGGTTACCTGCCGGCGGACCAAATCAGCCGCCAATTCTCCCAATCGATCGTTGTGTCCATCCGCCCAGCGATACTCCACCTTGATATTTCCGCCCTCGAAATGGCCGGCTTTTCTCAGGCCTTCACGGAACGCCTCAACGAAATGCGCGGAGCCGGTGGCCGAGCCGGCATCGAGATATCCAACCACCGGCATCGCCGCTTGCTGCGCGCGCGCCGCAACCGGCCAAGCCGCCGCGCCGCCGAGCAGCGTGAAGAAATCGCGTCGTCTCATTATTCGATCACCTCGTCGGCGATGGCAAGCAGCGACGACGGCACAGTGAGGCCGAGCATCCGGGCGGTCTGGGCGTTGATGACCAGTTCGACCTTGGTCGACTGCACGACCGGCAGGTCCGCGGGCTTGGCGCCTTTGAGGATGCGGCCCGTGTAGACACCAACCTGACGATACGTATCCGTAATGTCGGATCCATAGCTCATGAGTCCTCCGATCTCGGTATACTCACGCCTGGAATACGTCGCGGGAACCGCGAGGCGTGCTGCTAATTGGACCAATTGGACACGCCGGGCGGTAAAGAAGGGGCTGCTGCTGACGAAGAGGGCGTCGGGCGGCTCGCGCACAAAACTTGCAAAGGCGCCATCGATCTCGCGGCTGGTGTTGGCGTTAAAGACCTGGATTTGTAACCCCATGGCGCGAGCAGCCATTTCCACGTCCCTCACCGTGCCCTCGGCAATCGCCGCATTAGCCGGATTGACCAGCACGGCAACACGAATGGCGCCAGGCGTCAGTTGCCGCAGGAGTTCCAGCCGCTTTGCCGCCAACTCAACCAGGAAAAAATTGAACCCTGTTAGGTTGCCGCCTGGGCGGGCGAGGCTGGTAACGAGACCGAGCTTGACCGGATCATCGGAAACGCTGAAGACGATCGGGATCGTCGTGGTCGCAGCCTTGGCCGCGAATGCGGGAGCTGGACTGAGCGCAACAATGACGGCAACCCGTTGGCGAACCAATTCGGCCGCCAGGTCCGGCAGCCGATCGATTTGATTCTCTGCCCAGCGGTATGCGATAGCCACGTTCTCGCCCACGGTATGGCCGGACTCCTTCAGGCCCTCGTGGAGTGCGCGCAGACCATTCGGGACTGCATCAGGCGATGCGGGGTGGAGGAACCCGATCACCGGCATCGCCTGCTGCGCGCTTGCCCCAAGCGGCCACGCCGCCGCGCCGCCGAGCAGCGTGATGAACTCGCGGCGTGTCACTCGATCACCTCGTCGGCGCGGGCGAGCAGCGTCGGCGGGATATCGAGGCCGAGTGTCTTGGCGGTTGTGAGATTTATGACAAGATCAAAGCGGGTCGGTTGCAGGACTGGAAGGTCGGCAGGACTTTCGCCTTTGAGAATGCGGCCGGTATAGACTCCGACCTGACGACGCGCGTCGGCAAGGCTGCTTCCGTAGCTCATCAACCCGCCAGCTTCGACATAGTCACGCACCGGATACACGGCGGGAATTGTATGGCGCGCCGCCAGCGTAGAGAGTTGAACACGTCGCCTATTGAAGAACGAGTCGGGGACAACGAAGAGGGCCTCCGCCCGTTCTCGCACAATGGTAGCGAAGGCTGCATCGATCTCGCCAATGGTGCTGGCTTTGAGGACGTGAATTTGCAGACCGGCGGCCCGTGCTGCTGCTTCGACGTCTCTCACATTGGACTCGGTACGCACTGGATCGGCCGGATTTACGAGCACAGCCACACGAGTTGCTCCGCGCACTAGCTCATGCAGCAGCCCCAACCTCTTTGCGACCAGCTCAGCGATAAAAAAATTAATACCCGTCGCATTGCCACCCGGCCGGGCGAGGCTCGCGACGAGACCAAGCTTGACGGGATCATCGCCGACGCTGAAGACGATCGGTATGGTCGTGGTTGCCGACTTGGCCGCGAGCGACGCCGGAGTGCTGGTTGGTACAGCAATCACGCTGACCTGACGGCGGACTAGCCCGGCCGCAAGCTCAGGAAACCGATCATAGTGACCTTCCGCCCAGCAGTATTCGATCGCTACATTCTGGCCCTCGATGTAACCGGCTTCACCCAGACCTTGCCTAAATGGGGCCAAGTACTCTCTGACTCTGTCGGATGCCCCGCCATCGAGGACTCCTACAACCGGCATCGCCGGCTGCTGCGCGCGCGCCGCCAGCGGCCACGTTGCCGCCGCGCCACCGACTAGCGTCAGAAACTCGCGCCGTTGCACGTCGAGCATGGGCTCCCCTCCGGAACCCGATGTGCCAGCCTACCGCATCTTAGGCTGCCGCCGAAGCACCCGCAGGTCCTTGGGACAGACCTGAATCGTTCTGAATCTGGACGCGGCATGCCGCGGACCCGAGCGATAGCACATCACAGTGTGGGCAACAGAACATGGCGAGATGTCGACCCGCCTCAAGTCGGCTCCCGGTCAGTCGGGTTGGGGCAACGCAGGCCGCCCGACCCTCAGCGTCCGCAGTACCCCCAACAGCGAACGTAAACTTAAGGACTCGGCCCCGTCGCAAAGTGCCAATCGCTACCAAATGCGCATTAATCAGAAGTACTGATATAGAGAGACCTGGAGCCTCCGCGTCGGGACCGCAGCGTGGCGATGCTGGTAAATCAATGTTCGGCGAGGCCCGCTGCTTTGATGACAGGCGCCCAACGCTCGAAATCGTGCTTTTGAATGCTGCCAAGTTCGGTCGGGGTGGTGCCTGTCGGGGTCAGGTAGAGGGACGCAGCGCGTCGCTTAAACTCATCGGAATGAATCGCCTCCGTCAACGCCTTGTTCAATTTCGCGACGATCGCGGGCGGAGTCTGAGCCGGCGCGAATATGCCGTACCAACCAGAACCTTCGATAGCGTAGCCCTGCTCGATGAAGGTGGGCACATCAGGAACGTCAGCCGAGCGGGCCTTGCCCGAAACCGCTAGCAATGTGATCGCGCCAGCCTTGTGCTGCGTAATGAGGTCCGCAACTGGGCCGCATACCAGCGCCACCTGTCCCGCAATGGCGGCAGTCAGAGCCGGTGCAGTGCCCTTGTAGGCGATGGCTTGAAGGTTGGTACCGGTTTCCATGGCGAATTTCAGTGGCAGGAGGTGCGGTAAGGCACCAAGCCCTGGCACAGCCACGTCACTCCTGGTGGGGTTCGCATTCAGCCACACCACCAACTCTTTTAGAGTCTTCGCACCGGACATCGGGCCTGCTGCAAGTCCGAAATCATAAGTCAGAACTTGAGTCACCGGAACAAAGTCGCGGAAAGCGTCATAGGGCAGATCTTTGAAAACCGAGGGAAACAAAACCATCGTTCCGAACGGGGTAAACAGCAGCGTGGATCCATCAGGCTTGGCGTTTTTAACTTCGCGAGTACCGATGCGACCGTCGGCACCTGTTTTGTTTTCGACGATGGCAGTGACACTGAGCGACGTGGATAACTTCTCTGCCAAAACGCGGCACAGCGCATCTCCTCCACTGCCCGGCGCGTACGGATACACAAACCTGAGTGTGTCGACAGCACGGGAAGGCTGGCCATGCAGTGTTCCGCATAGCGCCACGGACCCCGCCAAGAAGCTTCTTCTGTCCATGATTTTCCCCATGCTTGCCAGTCAACCGCTCGTTACGGAGCAAAGCAGAAACTTCGGACCGGCGAAATGGGGTGCACGCACTTATTCGCGATGCAAAGATACGAATGTCCGTTGTGGGTCAACAGCGTCGGATTGATCCCAATTGCGACACTTCCGCTTCACCCTCCGAAAGCGGCCCTTGCATGCCGGGCGTCGGCGCGGGTCAGCAGCGCCTGGAGGAATGAAGAGATCGAGCGCTGGCGTCGCCGCTGACAGGCAGGTTAAGTCATCCTGGTCCTAAACCGGTGCAAGTATATCGGGTGCAGTCCCGGTAAACACCCCGACACTCAAACGATGGCAGCTGGTTCAGACGACGACAGTCGCGATAGCGTGCACGACAGGTGTTTATGCATTGCTGTTTAGCCGTCTGGGCGGCCGCGAAGGTATGAGTGGCAACATCAGCGTGGCGCGCATTGAGTGTTCCAATACTCAACGACAGAAACACTGCGAAAAGGAGAGAGACCACGGCAAACGATCGCTTGCTGCATTTCATGGCTCAATTCCCTTTGGGCCGAAAAAATTCCACCGCTACTCCCGCGTCAGCTGGGAGCGAAAGCTCCCAGATGCCTTCATCGGGCGAGTCTCGGGCCAAGACGCCGTTCCCAAAAAGGCGTTGCGCACCGTTCATTTTACGCCTTGCTCGGAATGTGGACACCATTCGCCGACCACGTGGGCCACAGGAGGCATAGGTTCCTGGCGAGAGGCCCGCAGACTTCGGTGCGCGCGGTGCAGAACGTTAGCCCATCGCGACCTAATCATTACGTGCTCCTTCTCCGGTCCTCCCGAAACCCACGTTCAGGCTTACCGCACGCACAGCCTGTCGCAGAAGCACCGGCCTCGTCTGGGATAAATCAATCGTTCTGAAGACGGCCCGGCGCGGCGGCCTGGCGTTCGAATACCCATCGCAGAAGTGATATGAGGGCATTCGGTGATACAATTATGCTGTGATGGCGCCATTAAGTACCTCTCCGACCTCACCACAGAGGTCAGTCATGCTTGAACAGTTTAGATTCGACGC
>DATBKQ010000419.1:0-6774 GCA_036555825.1 Acetobacteraceae bacterium
CGCCGAGAACTGCAACGGGGCCGATTACCTGAAGTGCTGGAACAAATACTGGGCCTGGAGCAAGACCGACGACTTCAAGCAGAAGATGCGGGCGATCGTGAAGGCGCCGGACTTCCTGAAGGACAACTACCTGTCCAGCGAATTCCGTGTGCCGGTGACGCTGCTGCAGACCAACGCCTGCAGTCCCTTGGCGCGGAACGCGTTGGCCGGAAACATCTGGGACAATTTTTCGTCGCAGAGCTACAAGGATTTGCCGTCGGTCGGCGATATCACTGTGCAGGACCCGTTCACCGGCGAGGATCGCAGGTTCACCATGCCGGCCGGCGGACGGGGCTACACGCGGCCCCCGTCACTGGTCAGTCTGTGGTCCACGGCGCCGTTCCTGCTGAACAACACGGTTGGCCCATTCGATCCCAGCCCATCGGTTCCGGCGCGCATGACGGTGTTTCAGGCCAGCATCGAGCAGATGCTATGGCCTGAAAGGCGGCAGGCCGATTCCATGCTGGGTGCCAAGGGGGTGGGGGTCATTGACCGGACGACCGCCCAGAGTTGGGTCACGCTGCCGGCCGGTTTCCTGCCAGGCGCGGTGACATTCCTGCACGGACCGCTGAACTGGCTGCTGCCGGGTGCGTTCGCGGCGGATGGCGGCCTGCGGATCGGACCGATTCCGAAGGGCACCCCGATAGGCCTGATCAGCAATTTCGATCCGTTGCCGGAGAATCCTGGACTGTTCGCCGGCGTAGTGCGGGCGTGGAAACTGCTTGGCCTGGGGTTACGGCTGCGTCACGACATGGCGGCGATGCCAGCGAATGCCGACGATGCCACCGCGACCAAGATCTTCACTCCGCTCGGGCGTGAGCTGTACGCGCTCAGCGTATGTCCGGATTTCGTGGTGAATCGCGGCCACTACTTCGGCACCGACCGGTTCCCGGAAGAGCCAGGGCTGAACGACGGCGAGAAGCGCGATCTGATCGAGTTTCTCAAGACGCTTTAGAGCACTCAAGTGCCGCGCGACGTTTGCGACTACGTGGTCGTTGGCTCCGGCGCCGGTGGCGGCACAGTGGCGGCGCGGCTGGCGGAGGCCGGATTCCACGTCGTGCTGCTGGAGGCCGGGGGCGATCCCTGCCATCTGCAAGGCGGCGATCCGCTGGATCCGACCGTCAACCGGCTGCCAGACGATTACCGGGTGCCGGCGTTCCATCCATTCGCGTCGGAGAACGAGGCAATCGCCTGGCCGTTCTTCGTGCGGCACTATCCGGACCTGGCACAGCGGCAGCGCGATCCGGCGTATCGCGCGGAATGGAACGGGCAGGCGGTCGATGGCGTGCTGTATCCACGCGCGTCCTGTCTCGGCGGCTGCACGGCGCACAACGCGATGATTCTGGTGGCGCCGCCGGATGCGGACTGGGAGGCGATCGCCGCGGAGACCGACGACGAGAGCTGGGGTGCCAGGAACATGGCGCGCTATTTCGCGCGGCTGGAGAACTGCCGTTATCGCTGGTTGGCGCGGCTGCTTGCGCCGATCGGCATACGCGGCAGCGGGCATGGCTGGAACGGCTGGCTGTCCACCGAGAAGGCCGTGCCGCATGAGGCGTTGGACGACGGCGAGCTGGTGCGAAGCATGGCGACGGCCGCGCTGACGGTGCTGGATCAGCGGCAGGGGTGGTGGCACAGGCTGAGGGTGCTGCTGCGCTCCTTCGGCGATCCCAATGACCGTTCCGTGCTGGCCGAGGGCTCCGAAGGACTGTTCTTCACGCCGCTGACCACGCACCGCCATTGCCGCAACGGTACACGCGAGCGCCTGCGTGCGGTTGCGGCGCGGTGGCCGCGCCTGCTGGACCTGCGATTGCAGGCGCTGGCGACGCGGGTGCTGTTCGACCCGCATAACCGCGCGGTCGGTGTCGAATACCGCCATGGCGCGAACCTCTATCGTGCGGACCGGCGTGCCGCCGGTGCATCGGGCGAAACGCGCGTGGTCCATGCGCGGCGCGAGGTGATCCTGGCAGGCGGCGCATTCAATACGCCGCAGTTGCTGATGTTGTCCGGGATCGGCCCGGCGGGCGAACTGGCGGCGCTGGGCATCACGCCGGTGGCCGATCTGCCGGGTGTCGGGACCAATCTGCAGGATCGCTACGAGGTTGGTGTGGTCAATCGCATGGCGGTGCCGGTCTGGCCTTCGCTGCGCGATGCGTCGTTCGAGCACGGCGATCCGGTGTGGCGGCGGTGGGCGCGCTGGGGGCTTGGCATGTACTCGTCGAATGGCGCCGCCCTGACAATCGCGTTGCGATCGGACACGGATGCGATGCTGCCGGACCTGTTCCTGATGTCGCTGCTGGCGCCGTTCAGGGGTTACTTCCCGGGTTATTCGCGCGATATCGCTGTGCACCGCAACCGCCTTACCTGGAGCATCCTGAAGGCGCACACGCGCAATTGTGCCGGCACGGTGAAGCTGCGGTCGACGGACCCGACCGAGCCGCCGCTGATCGATTTCCATTACTTCGACCGCGGGGACGATCCGCAGCAAGCGGACCTGCGCGCCGTGGTTGCCGGCATTCGCTATGCCCGACGGCTCGCCGCGCCGCTGCTTCGGTCGGGCGCCATCGCCGCGGAGGAGGTGCCGGGACCGCATGTCCAGACGGACGAGGAGCTGGCGCGGTTCGTGCGCGATCACGCGTGGGGCCACCATGCCTGCGGCACCTGCGCGATCGGCACGGTGCTGGGCAGCGATTTCCGCGTTCTGGGCACGTCGGGGCTGCGCGTGGTGGATGCATCGGTGTTCCCCCATATCCCGGGCTACTTCATCGCCTCCGCGGTTTACATGATCGGCGAAAAGGCCGCCGATACCATTGTGGCGGATGCAATGGGGTAGCCATGGCTGGGCGGCACCCGGTGCTTGAGCAGGTTCGCCCTCACTGTAAACGAGGCGGACCGGTGTGATTGCGAGCGCAGCAATCCCGACCGAGATTGCTTCCCTCGGCCTTCGCCGGGTCGCGGTGACACCGGGGGCGAAGCAACGCGTTCGCAGTCAGCGTGAATTTGGGCTGGCTATACGCGGGCCGCCGCCGGCGGCTCGCCGCAGACGTGGCTTGTCCGGCCGCGCGGCCGCATCCAGCAAGGCATGCAGCGCCGCCACCGTTCCGGGCGCGAGGCGATGAATATTCTGCGCGAGGCGGTTGGCCAGCGCGGTCTGCTCCGGTGTCAGGCCCGCCGTGTTCACGGTCACGCGGGGATGCGACAGCCGCGCGAGTCGCGCCAGCTCTTCGGCCTCGTCCCAGATCAGGCCGAAGAACTCGTTGACCTGGTGCACCAGGCCGGCACTCGGCGCGCCACGCCGGCCGTGCTCCAGCGCGGAAAGGTAGGCGGCGGAAACCCGTAACTCCGCTGCCAGGCGCTGCAAGGTCACGCCGCGTTCAGCCCGCAGTCCGCGCAACCGGGCGCCGAACGGGGTCACCTTGCCCGCCGCAGCAACAGGCGCACGGAGCCAGGGTTCGCGGCATGCGGATGCGCCGCTGCCAGAACCATCGAGCGAAACTCCGGCCGGTTCAGCCAGTGCGGCAGTTCGCGGCGCAGTACTCCGCCTTGGCCGGTGACCACCTCGACGCATCGCAACCCCTCCGCATGTGCGCCCCTCAGGAAGGCGGCGAGCGCATGGAACGCCCGCTGCGCGGTGTGGCCGTGCAGGTCGAGGGTGCGGCTCGCCCGCAGCCTGCCGGCGCGGAACCGGTGCCAGCTCGCGCTATCGGCACCGCCTGGCTGCATGCCGATCGCCAGCGGCGGCGCCGGAACATGGCGGGCGTGCAAAGCGGAGACCTGTCGGAATGGGGAGGATGCGGTGGTAACGGCAGGCTGGGCTGGGGGCGCTGGCCGCTGGCTGCCCGCCAGGGGTCTGACCCGGCTGGCATAGCTCGCCCAGAGCGTGCGATCGGCTTCGGTCAGATCGGTGCGGCGCGGCGCTGACATGGGGCGAGACAGAGCAGTACCGCGCTGGCGAACGCAAGCACCGCCAGCGCTGAATAGGCGAGCGTATAACCGCCGGACGCCGCCACGGTCGCGCCGAAGCCGGGCGGGATCAGCAGCACCCCGGCGAACATCACCGCGGTGCCGAGACCAGTGGCCTCGGTTCGGCGTGTGCCGCCGAGATGGGCGTATTCGGCGTAGGCGACGCCGGTGTAGCCGCCGGCCGTGCCGCCGGCGACGGCGATCACCAGCAGCACAAGCGCATGGCTCCAATGCCGGGTGAATGCGCCGGCCGCGGCGGCGGCGGCCGCCATGCCGAAGCCGTGCAGCGCCAGCGTGTGCGCTGGCGTCATCCAGCGATCGGCGATCCAGCCCCAGACCGGACGCGTGGCGGCACCGGCGACCTGGTAGAGCGCCAGTGCACGGCCCGCGCCGACCAGGTCGAAGTCCGCCGCGCGGGTCAGCTGCGTTGTGATGAAGGCGACGAAACAGAGCTGGGTGCCGGAGTAGACGAAGCTGGCGGCGGACAGGCGCAGCATCGGCCCCTCGCGCAACAGCCGGAACGGTGCCAGCAGCGTGCGGCCGATCAGTCTTCGCCGCGGCTGCAGATTCGTGTCCCACCGGCGGCGGGATATCTGCAGCAGGGCGATCAGCAGCAGGACGGCGGGAATCTCGGCCAGCAGCGCGACGCGCCAGCCCACATGCAGCACCAGGGGCGGTAGCAGCAGCGATCCCAGCACGCCGCCGAGCGGCACGCCGATCTGGCGGAGCGACATGACCATGTTGAACACTCGTGCCGGCGTCTGCGGCACCAGCAGATGCGTCGAGGCCGGCGCCGCGGCGCCATAGCCCAGTCCGAGTACCACCGCGGCGACGCCAAGCCAGGCGACACTGCCGCCGGCGGCCAGCAGCAGCATGGCGACGGTCGCGACCAGCACGCCCTGCAAGGCGCGCACGCCGCCGTAGCGGTGAATGAACCCAGGCGAGAGCAGCGCCGAGACGATGCCGACGCCGTAAGCGACGGCGACGAACAGGCCGACCAGTTCGCCGCTGACGTGCAGGGCAGCCGCGACCGCCGGAGCGATGGCGGGCAACGAGAACAGCGCCATGGTTGCCAGCGTCTGCGCGGCCAGCGAGGCGATCAGCGGCCAGAGCGGCATCACGACACGGAGGCGTCGTCCACCAGCACCACGTGCAGGCGGCGCGGACCGTGCGCTCCCAGTTCCAGTGTCTGCTCGATGTCGGCGGAGCGCGACGGGCCGGTGACCAGCATGACATTGCGCGGCATCTCGCCGAGTTCGGCGCGCAGCATGTCCCAGGCTTCCTCGTAGGCGCCGACCAGGCGCGACGCGCGCAACAGCACGATCTCGGTATCCGCCAGCAGGTTCAGGGTGGTGGGGCGCTGTGGCGCGGCGGGCAGCATCAGCGTGCCGGTCTCGGCGATGCCGGCGAAGGCGTGCTGCAGGCTGACCATGTCGGCGGCCTCGGCGCGGCCCTCGCGTATGCGCAGCAGCGGGCGGGTGGCCCAGGGGATGGCCCGAAGCTCCGGATGGGGCGCCATGACGATGTCGGTGGGCAGGTTCTGCGTGGCGAGATAGCCGGCCACGGCATCCGGCACGGCGTCCAGGTCCGGCACGCGGGAGACGCTGCCGAATTCCCTCTCCAGGTTGGCGATGAACAGCGCCACCTGCTCGGGGTGCGGCAGACGGGATCGGGCGGGGATCAACTGCCGCGGGTGCTGCGCCAACCGGCCACGCAGCATGGCGGCCTGGTCAGCGGGCAAGGCGCCGCGGCGCAGGCTGCGGCGGATCGCGGCGAGCATCGCCTCCTTGCTCACCGCAAGCGCCCGGCGCGCTGCTCGCGGGCGTAGCGGGCGAAGAACGTGGCGCCTTCCGGGGCGGGAAAATCGCGCCCGCCTGTCCAGCCGGAGGCGAACGGCAGGCTGTGAAACCGTCCGTGCCGCCGACCAAGCTTGCCCAGCGTCCAGGCAGCGGCGCGGGTGGCGAGCCGGTAGAGCGCGGGGCGGCGGGCGAAGAAGCCCCACAGTGCCAGGTTGGCGCGCACGACGGGCGGCGTCAGGTGGCGCTCGAACTCGCGCTCGCGCCAGTGGCGCATCAGCTTCGGCAGCGGGATCTTCACCGGGCAGACGCTTTCGCACTTGCCGCAGAAGGTGGACGCGTTGGGCAGATGGCCGGCCTGCTGCACGCCGATCAGCGAAGGGGTCAGCACGCTGCCCATCGGGCCGGGATACACCCAGCCATAGGCATGGCCGCCGACCACGCCGTAGACCGGACAATGGTTCATGCAGGCGGCGCAGCGGATGCAGCGCAACATCTCCTGGAAGTCGGTACCGAGCATCGCCGAGCGGCCGTTGTCCACCAGCACGACGTGGTATTCGTCCGGACCATCGAGATCGCCCGGGCGGCGGGCGCCGGTGGAAAACGTGGTGTAGACGGAGAAGTCCTGGCCGGTGGCGGAGCGGGCGAGCACGCGCAGCAGCGAGGTGCAGTCCTCGATGGTGGGCACCATCTTCTCGATGCTGGCCAGCACGATGTGAACGCGCGGCAGCGTCTGGGTGAGGTCGCCGTTGCCCTCGTTGGTGACGATGACGCTGCTGCCGGTCTCGGCGATCAGGAAGTTGGCGCCGGTGATACCGACATCGGCGGCGAGAAAACGCTGGCGCAGCCTGGCGCGCGCCTCGGTGAGAATGTCGCGGCGCTCGCGGAACACACGGTCGGGCGGCAGGTCGGTATGGGATTTGCGGAAGCTTGCTTCCCAATCTTCCTTATTGAGGTGGAACGCGGGCGCGATGATGTG
>DATBKQ010000420.1:0-4827 GCA_036555825.1 Acetobacteraceae bacterium
ACGAGGAGGCGAAAGTGATCGAGTTGCGCCCGGCGCGGCCTGACGGGGCCGACTGGCTGGCCTGCGTCGGCGGCCAGGTGGTGGGGCGCGCCTCGGTTCCGCTGCAGGCGGTGCGCG
This sequence comes from Acetobacteraceae bacterium, assembly GCA_036555825.1. GTDB lineage: Bacteria > Pseudomonadota > Alphaproteobacteria > Acetobacterales > Acetobacteraceae > JAMXLO01. The sequence continues at coordinate 118 of DATBKQ010000420.1, forward strand.
CCGCGGAAGCGGCGTTGGGCGGGGATTAGCTCGTGAGGGTCAGAGGCGCGTACAAACAGAGAAGCTGGAGCAGGATGAGGGCAACCTGACCTCATGATGCAAGCTGCGGCTCCGCGCCGAAGTGGAACGAGACAGTGTCCGAGCCGGCTAAGTCCATGCGACAACACAGGATCGAGGACTCCCGACGAGACATCATCGATAATACCGGTCGCGTCGGGCGCTGCGTCACCGGTCTTTTCGGCACAGAACCCTGGCGCGCGACGAGATGCGTCATGACGCCGTGCAGCGCGGCTGCAATGGAGGAACTGTAAAGCCCGGAGACCCGCAGGAGTGCGGCGACTGAGCGGGCACCCGCCGCTTGCCATGTCCAACCATACAAGCGTATAGACGACGCGAACCGCGAAACGTGTGGAGGCAGTATGGCCCGCGCAACCAGGAAATCGGCCGCACGGTCCAAGACGAAGCGGGCCCGGGGCGGTGCCAAGCGGCAGCCGGACTGGAGCAGCCTCAAGGTCGCCTGGCCGCAGCCCAAGCAGGCGATCTCGCTGCGGATCGACCAGGACGTCCTCGCCTGGTTCCGCGATGGCGGGCCGGGCTACCAGACGCGCATGAACGCCGTGCTGCGCGCCTTCGTGGATGCGCAGCAGGGCAAACGCTGAAGCCGGGGAGGAACCCATGGCACAGATTACCACCGTGGCGAAGCAGTTCTTCGAGGCCTGCGAGGCGGGCAAGGGCTGGGATGTCTGCCAGGCCTGGTGCACCCCGGACGCCAGCTTCTCGGCGCAGGCCGAGCCGTTGGCGAACACGCGCACGCTGCGCGAGTACTGCGACTGGATGAAGGGGCTGCTCAGCTTCATGCCGGACGGACGCTACGAGTTGAAGTCGTTCGCCACCGACGAGGCGCGCAGGAACGTCGTCGCCTATGCCGTCTTCCACGCGACGCACACCGGCGCGGGCGGCCCGTGTCCGCCGACCGGCAAGAGCACCACGACCGACTACGTCTATGTCATGGAGTTCGACGGCGAGAAGATCAGGCACATGACCAAGATCTGGCACTCCGGCCTCGCCATGAAGCAGCTTGGCTGGGCATAGCAACGGTCACACGACGGGTGTCGCTGGCGGTCCTCCCTTCTCCCAGGCGTTGAAGGTCGCGTCCCACAGTGCGATGCGCCCATCGTGCATGATCCAGATCTCGGTGCCGCGTCCCAGCATCGGCTTGCCGGTTCGCGCATCCTCCCAACTCGCTTCCCAGGTGTTGGCGAGCGTGTCGCCCATCAGGCAGTGCAGCGTCTTCTTCAGCCGGTAGTCCTTGGTGCGGGCGAAACGCGCTCGCAGGAATTGCATGATCGCCTCCCGTCCGCGCATTTCGGGGAAGTCGGCGAAGCGGGCGACCGCGTCCTGGGTGAAGCCCTGCTCGATGCGCGCCAGGTCGGCGGCGCCGAATGCGTCCTCCACCGCCTGCACCAGGCGTTTCGCGCTGTCCCTGTCCATTCTCAGGCGCCTTTCCATTGCAGGATGTACAGCCCGGCGTCGTAGTCGGTGATGTAGATCAGCCCGTCCTGCGCAACGAAGATATCGGCGGTGTGACGCACCTTCGCGCGCCCGCGCAGCGGCTCCGCCCACTTCGTCGGCTGCGGCGGCACGAAGTAACCGACCTCCTCGGGCCGGAACGGATTGCCGATATCGAACGCGCGTACGCCGGCGCTCTGCCAGGTGGCGAAGATGGTGGTGGAGCTCTGGAATGAGCCGGGCCGGTTCTCGTGCAGGTTGTGTGGTCCGAACTGACCACCCATCCCCACGTAGTCCTGGTCCGACGGTGTAGGCATGGTGGCGATGCTGACCGGGTTGCTCTTCTCGCGGATATCGAACACCCAGGTGTATTTCATCGGCTGTTCGTCGATGTTCAGCGTCGCCTCGTCCGCCACCACCAGCAGGTTGCGGTCGTGCAGCGGCACCGCGTTGTGCGTGCCGCCGCCGAACGGCGGGCACCAGTTGCGGTGCGCGACCAGCCTCGGCGCCGACTTGTCCTTTATGTCCAGAATGGTCAGGCCGCCATCGCGCCAGGAGCCGTAGGCGAAATCGTCCACCACGATCGCGTGGTGCAGCGCGTGCCGGTTGCTCCACGTCGGTGTCTCGCCGGCCGCGGCGTTCATGCCAGGGATCCACCAGCGTCCAACCTCGCGCGGTTTCGTCGGGTCCGTCATGTCGATGACGATCAGGATATGGTCGGTGAAGCCATCCAGCAGTGCCGACGCATAGGCATAACGGCCACCGACCCACCAGATCCTATGGATGCCAAGCCCTTCCACTTCCAGGAAACCGATGCGGCGTGGGTTGGCTGCATCCTTGATGTCGTAGACACTCATGCCCGCGGCGTAGTTCTCGCCGCGCCTGCCGAAGCGGCTGCTGTCCACCTTGTTCGAGCCGCCGTAATACTCCTGTGCCGAGAGCAGTGCGCGCTGGTCCGCCTCCTGAATGTGCAGCAGCAGGTCCTCCGCCGCCTGTAGGTGCATGCACACCGAGTTCGGATGGGTCGGCACGAAGTTCACCGGCCGCGGGTTGTGTGGGTCGCGCACGTCGGTGACCATGATGCCGCGGCTCACCCGTGTACCCACATAGGCATGACCACGCGATACCATGACCTGGACGCCGTCGCCGCGGCCTCCCTGGTCGGTGTGGCCGACGAATTCGATATTGCGTGCGCCTTCCGGGACGATCATGGCTTGCTTCCCTCCCCGATCGGTCGTCAGCTTAGGCTGGGTTTGAGGCAGTGAGTAGGAGGGGATGGACCATGCCGACCTATGTCATGCTGGCCAACTGGACCGATCAGGGCGTGCGCGGCATCGGCGACAGCCCGAGGCGTGTCGATACCGCCAAGAAGACGCTCGAGGAGATGGGCGGCCAGTTCCGCTCGATCTACATGACCATGGGCGCCTACGACCTGGTCATGATCTACGACGCACCGGACGATGCGGTGGCAGCGCGCTTCACGTTGATGCTGGGCAAGCTCGGCAACGTGCGCACCACGTCCTTGCGAGCGTTCCCCGAAGAGGCATTCCGGCAGATCGTCAATTCGCTGCGCTGAGCCGATGATCGCGGCGATCAGCCTGATGCGGCGGCGCGCACCCATCGCTCGACCGCTTCTACGCTGCCTGCGAGGGCGACGAGGCAACGGCACCCAGGGCCCACCGCAGGGCGGGCGTTCACCACTTCACGCAGATAGCCAAGATGTGGGAGCCGGTGGCTTGATCGCATGAACCGGCGCGCCAGCGTTCTCGTCGCAACCTATCAGGGCTACCCGGGCGACACCGAAACCCCATTCCTCAAGCCGATCCTGACGAGGCTCGTCGGGCGTGGGCATACGCTCAGGATCATGTTCGGTTCGGGGGTGCGCCAGACACGGCTATCCGTCAGTGAGAGGCTGATGCGCCAACTCGCCGATATCGGCACGACGATCGTCCCATTTCGCCCCCCCGAATCACATCCGTTCGACAATCCGCCGCCGCCAAGAGGTCTGCTCGGCCGCTGGATACCCAGGCAGTTCCGCGGCATCCCCAGGCAACCCAGACGCTGCTGTGGGCGCCCGCCTGGGCGGCGAATGTTGCCGCGGAACTGCGGCGGATGCCGGCCGACATGGTCCTCGCGGACTTTGTTCTGCTGGGTGCGCTTGCCGCCGCCGAGGCGGCGCGCGTTCCTTGCGTGGCACTTCAGCATGCTGTCGCCATTCGGCCGTTCGCCGGCCTGCCCCCGTTCGGGGCAGGCCGGCAACCTGGCCGTTCCCTACTTGGAAAGGCACGCGATGCCTCAGGCCGTTTCGTCATCGAGTACCTGTATCGTCGCAATGGCCTCCCCTCGTTGAACGCAGCGCGAACCAGACTCGGACTCCCTCCACTGCGATCGGCATTCGACCAATATGATCGGGCGGCGCGCATGCTCATGCTCGTGAGCCCCTCCCTTGAATTCCCCCACCGGCGACCACCGGCTAACCTGCGCCTCGTCGGCACGCCAATTGCCGATTCCGGAGCATCCGCATGGCAGGCACCATGGCCGCCGGAGGCCGAAAAGCGCCCGCTCGTGGTGGTATCCCTGAGCACACTGCCGCAAGGGCAGGCTCCCGTCATGCGCAACATTCTGCTTGCATTGGCGCGACTGGATGTCCGCGCTCTCGTCACGCTCGGCCCGTCCCTCGATTCCGCCGACTTCATCGCACCCCCCAACGTGGTCATGGAACGCTACGTGCCGCACTCTGCGGTGCTGCCTCAGGCAGCGGTGCTCGTCACACAATGTGGGATCGGCACGGTGACCAAAGGCCTTGTCTACGGGGTGCCGCTGGTGTGCGTACCAGTACTTTCCGATCAACCGGACAACGCCGCACGCGTTGCGGCACGTGGCGCCGGCGCTTACGTCCCATTCGATGCGTCGCCCGAGCAAATCGGCGCAGCCATCCAGCGTGTGCTGAACGATCGGAAATTCCGGACCGCCGCGCAGCAACTGGGCACGGCGATCAGACAAGAGGGAGATCCTGTGGAGAACGCCGTAAGCGCCATCGAAGACGTGCTATCGGTTGAGCAAGATGGTCGAACGCCGGACCCCGAGCGCGCAGGTTAGGCGGGTCGCTGGCGCGCTACAATGATCCGTAGAGAACGAAAGGCCGATGCCATTGCGCTGGCAGCCTGGGTATTTGAGCCATGAGCATGTGAATGGGAGAAG
>DATBKQ010000421.1:0-4982 GCA_036555825.1 Acetobacteraceae bacterium
TTATCGTCTTAAGTCGCTCCTCGGCGTCGCGGTTGCCACCGTTGGCGTCGGGGTGATGGCGCTTGGCCAGCTCCTTGTAGCGGGTCTTCACCGCGTCCAGGGTCGTGGGCCAGCTAAGTCCCAGCGTTGCCAGCGGCTCCCGCAGCTCGGGCGGCGTGTGCTGCGGCGGCCTGGATGGGCCGCGCCTGATCCGGCCGCTGGCAAGCAGTTGCAGCGGATCGCGCAACAGCTCCTCGTCCCACGCGGCGGCACGGCCGAGCCGTCCAAGCGGCCAGGATGGCCGCTGCCAGGCGGTGTCGGCACGGAGCTGCGCCTCGATCTCGCCCGGCGACATACCCTTGTAGTAGTCCCAGGTCGAATTGTAGGCGCGGACATGCTCCAGGCAGAACCACCAGTAGTCTTTCAGGTCGCGCCGTGACTTCGGCGCACGGTACTCGCCGAACCCCTCGCATCCCGGCATGTCGCATGGCCGGCCCGGCGGTGCGGCGGGGTCGGGAGCGTACGCCTTGGTCCTGGGGACACGTCGGCTCATGGTGCCCTTATGGGCAGCTTGCTGGGCGCTTGGCAACTGGGTCTTGGCGCTGCTGGGGGAACCTCCGATATGTCGGCAATGCAATCCCGCGCCGCAAGGCTTGAGGCCATATTGACCCGAGCTTTTTCGCCCACCCTGCTGCGCGTCGACGACGACAGCGCACGCCATGCCGGACACGCCGGCGCGCGCCCCGAGGGCGAGACGCATTACAACGTGCTGCTGGTGTCCGAGGTGTTTCGCGGCATGGCCCGCATCCTACGTTCGCGCGCGGTACACGCCGCCTTGGCCGCCGAGTTTGCCGATGGCATGCACGCGTTGTCGTTGACCCTGCGAACGCCCGAGGAAATGGCTGCTTCGGTCGCGCGGGAAGAATTTTCCGGATAAGCCCTGTTTCGGTCGCTATTCAGGAATAATCTGCTAAGCGTGCGGGCAGAGTAGCGGCGAGGACGCGAGGCGATGGCTGCCGAGAAGGACATGGATCGGGTGGACCGCGAGATCCTGCGGCTGCTCGCCACGGATGCCTCGCTCTCGCTCGCCGAGATCGCCGACCGTGTCGGGCTGACCTCCACCCCCTGCTGGAAGCGCATCCGCCGCCTCGAGCAGGACGGGGTGATCCGCGGCCGGGTGGCGACCATCGACCCGGCCAAGGTCGGCCTTCCGGTCTCCGTCTTCGTCGCGGTGGAAACCTCGGACCATTCCAGCGAGTGGCTGCGGCACTTCGCGGAGGTGGTGCGCTCGATGCCGGAGATCGTCGATGCCTGGCGAATGAGCGGTGACGTCGATTACCTGATGCACGTCGTGGTGCCCGACATCGCGGCCTACGACGACTTCTACCGGCGGCTGATCGCGGCGGTGCCACTGCGCAATGTGACCAGCCGGTTCTCCATGGAGCGGCTGAAGGCCGCGCCGCTGCCGATCTGAACAACAACCATTTCTTAGCTTGCGTGTGGTTTCCTGGCGCCCGGTTTACGCAAGGGGGCAGCCGTGCCGGGCAGTCGGTTGATCAATCGGAATGTTGTTGCCGGCCGCGGGCGCACCAGCATGCGGTTGGAACCGGAATTGTGGGAAGCCCTGGCGGAAATCTGCGCGCGCGAGCGGCGGGACATCAACCGCATGGTGCGGCAGATCGAGGCGGTCGGGCACCGCGGTGGGCGCACCAGCGCTGTCCGCGTGTTCGTCCTGCAATACTTCCGTGCCGCCGCCAGCGAAGCCGGCCACCAGGCCAGCGGTCACGGGCCGCTTGCGTCCAGGCAGCCCTGCGAGTTCGCGCGGCACGCCGCCTGATTTGGCTGGTGCGGCGCCAGCGGCGTCTATCTGGTTCGGTTGTACCGGTAGTCCTCACGCTCGCCGCCTTCGGCGCGCAGGCCGGGCGGCATCGGCGCCCGGGTTTCGTTGACCTTGGCGTGCACATCGAGCGCCGCCTGGTCCTGCCACAACTCGAGCAGCGCCAGCCTGTCGGGGTTCAGGACGCTCTGGAACACCTCGAACTGCTGGCAGCCGGGCTCCCGCATGACCTCGGCACAGCGCGACCGAAAGGCGTGGGCGAGTTCTGCGCCTTTGCCGGGCGCGGCGTTGATCGTGACGACAAGCCTGACAGCCATGACGCACCCTCCGGTTGCATGTTCGCATCCGGCGCGATCATGGCCATCCCAGCCGACCGGTCAAGCAGGCGGCTCAGGCGCGGTGATCGAGCCCGATATCCAGCACGGCCACGCTGTGTGTCAGCCATCCGACCGACAGCAGATCCACGCCCGACGCAGCGATCGCCGGCGCGGTGTCCGGCCGGATCCGGCCCGACGCCTCGGTGATCGCGCGTCCGCCGACAATCTCTACCGCCTGGCGCAGCATGTCGGGGCCCATGTTGTCGAGCAGTACGGCGTCCACACCCAGCGCCATCGCCTCTCGCAACTGTGCCAGCGTGTCCAACTCCAGCTCGAGCTTCACCAGGTGTCCGACGCCGGCGCGCGCGCGTTCCACCGCGGGGCGCACACCGCCCGCGATCGCCACGTGGTTGTCTTTGATCAGCACCGCATCGTCCAGGCCGAAGCGGTGGTTCGATCCGCCGCCGACCCGCACCGCGTATTTCTGCGCCGCGCGCAGCCCCGGCATGGTCTTGCGCGTGCACACCACCTGCGCCCTGGTGCCGGCGATCGCATCGACGATGCCGCTTGTGGCCGAGGCAATGCCGGACAGGTGGCAAAGGAAATTGAGCGCGGTCCGCTCGGCGGTCAGGATCCCGCGCGCCGCTCCGCGCACCACCGCGATCAACTCGCCCGGCGCGAGCCGGCTGCCATCCCCGCGTTCCACCAGGACCTCGATCGCCGGGTCGATCAGGCGGAACGCGGCGATCGCATAGTCCAGCCCGGCAACGACACCGGGTTGCCGCGCCACCAGCGCGCATTCGGCCCGTGCGCCCGCCGGCACGATCGCGTCGGTGGTCAGGTCGCCGGCACGGCCAAGGTCCTCCAGCAGCGCCGCGCGCACCGCCGGCTCGATCATGATGGCCGGAAGCGGCGCGGTCATCGCACGGCCAGCATGCGCTCGACCGCCTGGCGGGCGCGCACCGCGACCACCGGATCGATCGTCACCTCGTGCCGCATCTCTTCCAGCGCCGAGCGGATGTTGGCGAGTGTGATGCGCTTCATGTGCGGACACAGATTGCATGGGCGGACGAACTGGACGTCGGGATGGTGCACCGAGACGTTGTCCGCCATCGAGCATTCGGTGATCAGCACCACCTTCGCGGGCTTCTGCTTCCCGACATAGCCCGACATGTCCGCGGTCGAGCCGGTGAAGTCCGCCTCGGCCACCACCTCGGGCGGGCACTCCGGATGCGCCAGCACCACTACGCCGGGGTTCTCTTGCCGCAGTTCGCGGATCTGCGCCGCGGTGAACCGCTCGTGCACCTCGCAGTGGCCCGCCCAGGTGATGATCTTCACCCCGGTCTGCGCGGCGATGTTCTGCGCCAGGTATTCGTCCGGCAGCATGATCACCCGGTCGGAGCCGAGTGACTCGATGACCTTGCGGGCATTTCCCGAGGTGCAGCAGACGTCGGACTCCGCCTTCACCGCGGCGGAGGTGTTCACATACGTCACCACCGGGACGCCCGGATATCGCTCGCGCAGCAGCCGGACATCAGCCGCCGTGATCGACGCGGCCAGCGAGCAGCCGGCCCGCAGGTCCGGGATCAGCACGGTCTTGGTCGGGTTCAACAGCTTGGCCGTCTCCGCCATGAAGTGAACGCCGGCCAGGACGATGACATCGGCATCCACCTTCATCGCCTCGCGCGCCAGCGCCAGGCTGTCGCCGACAATGTCGGACACGCAGTGGAAGATTTCCGGGGTCATGTAGTTGTGACCGAGGATCACCGCGTTCCGCCGGCGCTTGAGCGCCAGGATGGCGTCGATGTCGTCGGCGAACACCGGCCACTCCATCGGCGGGACGAATGCCTTGACCCGGTCGTACAGCGGGGCGGTGCGGGCGATTGTGTCGGCGTGGGACATCCTGGACCCCCTTATGCTCGTATTGAGCATTTCTCGTGCTTATACTAGTGATGAGCATAAGGGTGTCAAGGCCAAACGCTTTGCGGGCGCGCCTGCCGCGTCAGGTTGCCTCGACCCTGCCGCGGACGCATGCTGCGCGGGCTTGGGAGGGAGAGATCATGCTGTACGAGCTGCGGATCTACGAGTGCGTGCCCGGCCGGCTGCCGGACCTGCTGAAGCGCTTCGACACCATCACGCTGAAGCTGTGGGAGAAGCACGGCATCCGCCAGGCCGGGTTCTGGACCACGGTGATCGGCGAGTCGAACCAGACCCTGTATTACTTCGTGGTCTGGGAGTCGCTTGCCGAGCGCGAGAGGAAGTGGAACGCGTTCGGTGCCGATCCGGAATGGCTGAAGGCGCGCGCGCAGACCGAGGCGAACGGGGCGATCGTCGCCAACGTCAAGAACTTCATCCTGGCGCCGACGTCGTTCTCCGCCGTGAAGTAGCTACAGACGTCAGTGCGCCGATGATCTGAGGACTTCCAGCAGACGGGTCGCACGCCGCAGATCCGGCATGTCGAGCCCTTCGCTGAACCAGCCGTGGATTGGCGCCAGCAGCTCGCGCGCCTCGCCTGACCGGCCTTGCCTGTGCAGCAGCTCGGCCAGGTCCGTGGCACATCGCAGCCGCCACAGGTGGCTGCCCTGCTCGCGCGACAGCTCGAGCGCGCCATGGAGCAGATCGAGTTTTTGGCCTGGATCCTCCCGGAGGAGCGCGGCCCCGAGGCGCATGATCTCGGGCTTGCACCAGCGTTCGCCGGTCAGTTCTCCGAGTTCCTCGGCGCGTACCAGCAGTTTTCGGGCGGCGGTCCGATCGCCGCGCACCGCGCGCAACTCTGCCACCGCCGCCATCAGGAACGGCAGCAGTGCCCAGGTTCGCGTTTCGTCGAGCTGATCGAGCGAGCACTGCAA
>DATBKQ010000422.1:0-12519 GCA_036555825.1 Acetobacteraceae bacterium
ACACGGAAGGCTGGCGGCAAGGCGGATGTCGGCAATAAGCAAACATGTGGTATGGACGATCGGCCCCGCTGGCGCGTATCGCGCCTGACGGAGTTGCCAACGCGTTCCGGGTCGTTGCAGCGATGTCCCGCAGCCGCGGCGCAAGTCCACCCTCTTGGAGGAACCATGTCACAGACTTTGTCCGAGAAGACGCGGTCGCTGATCCAGAAGTACTGGGCCGCTGCCAACTATCTGTCTGTCGGGCAGATCTATCTCTACGACAACCCGCTGCTGAAGCAGAAGCTGACCAAGGAGCACATCAAGCCCCGGCTGCTTGGGCATTGGGGGACCACGCCGGGGCTGAACTTCATTTATGTCCATCTGAACCGCGTGATACGCGAGCAGGACCTGGACATGATCTACGTGACCGGCCCGGGGCACGGCGGACCGGCGCTGGTGGCGAACGCCTACCTGGAAGGCACCTACAGCGAGGTGTATCCGAACGTCTCCCGCGACGAAGAGGGCATGAAGCGGCTCTTCACGCAGTTCTCGTTTCCGGGCGGGATTCCCAGCCACGTCGCCCCCGAAACGCCAGGTTCCATCCACGAGGGGGGCGAGCTTGGCTATGCGCTCTCGCATGCCTATGGCGCCGCGTTCGACAACCCCGACCTGATCGTTGCATGCGTCGTCGGCGACGGCGAGGCCGAGACCGGGCCGCTGGCAACAAGCTGGCATTCCAACAAGTTCCTGAACCCGGCGCGGGACGGCACCGTTTTGCCGATCCTGCATCTCAATGGCTACAAGATCGCCAATCCCACCGTGCTTGCCCGCATCAGCCACGGGGAGCTCGATCACCTGCTGCGCGGCTACGGGTACACGCCGCATTTCGTTGAAGGCCACGAGCCCGACGTCATGCATGAGCTCATGGCGTCCACACTCGATCGTGTCTTCCAAGAGATACGCCGGATCAAGGAGGACGCGCGCAGGGACGGTTTCGCCCAGCGCCCGCTCTGGCCGATGATCGTACTGCGCACGCCGAAGGGATGGACGTGCCCAAAAGAAATCGACGGCCGCCGGACGGAGGATTACTGGCGATCGCACCAGGTGCCGATGGGCGAGATGCATGAAAACCCCGAGCATGTCCGCATCCTTGAAGACTGGATGAAAAGCTATCAACCAGAGGGGTTGTTCGACGCGGACGGCAAGCTACGGCCGGAGCTCGCCGGACTTGCACCGCGCGGTACGCGCCGCATGAGTGCCAATCCGCATACCAACGGCGGCCTGCTGCTGAGCGATCTGCGGCTACCTGACTTCCGCGACTATGCGATCAAGGTATCGACGCCGGGCGCGGCGACCGCGGAAGCCACCCGCGAAATGGGCCGGTTCCTGCGCGACGTGATGAAGCGAAACCTGGCGACGCGCAATTTCCGTCTGTTTAGCCCCGACGAGAGCAACTCCAATCGCTGGCAGGACGTTCTCGAGGTCACCAACCGCGCCTGGATCGCGGAAACGCTGCCATGGGACGATCACCTGGCTGCGGATGGACGGGTGATGGAGATGCTCAGCGAGCATCAATGCCAGGGGTGGCTCGAGGGCTATCTGCTGACCGGCCGGCACGGTTTCTTCTCCTGTTACGAAGGGTTCATTCACATCATCGATGCGATGTTCAATCAGCACGCCAAGTGGCTGAAGGTGTGCAATCACATCGCGTGGCGGCGGCCGATCGCCTCGTTGAACTACCTGCTGTCGAGCCATGTTTGGCGGCAGGACCATAACGGGTTCAGCCATCAGGATCCGGGGTTCATCGACCATGTGGTCAATAAGAAGGCCGAGGTTGTGCGGGTTTATCTGCCGCCTGACGCGAACTGCCTGTTGTCCGTCACCGATCATTGTCTGCGCAGCCGCAACTACGTGAACGTGGTGGTGGCTGGCAAGCAGCCAGCGCCGCAATGGCTGACGATGGACGAGGCTATCAAGCATTGCACGGGTGGGATCGGCATCTGGGAATGGGCCAGCAACGACCGGGACGGAGAGCCCGATGTGGTCATGGCTTGTTGCGGCGACGTGCCGACACTGGAGACGCTCGCGGCGGTCGATCTGCTACGGCGTTATGCGCCGGAACTCAAGGTGCGGGTGATCAACGTCGTGGATCTGATGAAGTTGCAGCCGCCAAGCGAGCATCCACACGGCATGTTGGACCGCGACTTCGACGCTCTATTCACCACCGAGAAGCCGATCATCTTCGCGTTTCACGGCTATCCGTGGCTGATCCACCGGTTGACCTACCGGCGCAACGGCCATCGCAACATCCACGTCCGTGGGTACAAGGAGGAGGGGACCACCACCACGCCATTCGACATGTGCGTGCTGAACGACCTCGACCGGTTTCATCTGGTCGGGGATGTGATCGACCGGGTGCCGCAGCTCGGTTCACGCGCGGCATACGCGAAACAGGCGATCCGCGACAAGCTGATCGAGCACAAGGAATACATCTCGCGGTACGGCGACGACATGCCGGAGATCAAGGGCTGGACCTGGGGACGGAACACCGTGGTGCAGCGGGCCGGTTCGACGGAGGGCGACAATGTCTGAGTCCGGCGGACGGGGCAGACTGCTAGGCGCGATCTTCGATGTTGACGGGGTGCTGGTGGCCTCGCCGCACGAGCACGCGTGGCGGGAAGCTCTCACCGGCTACGCCGACCCCGCCCGCTTCACGACGGAGTTCTACCAGGCGCATGTTGCCGGCAAGCCGCGGCTTGATGGCGCGCGGGCGGCACTGGAAGGGCTTGGGGTCGCCGATGCAACTGCGCGCGCCCCCGAGTATGCCAGGACCAAACAGGCGCTGATCGACCGGCTGATCGCCGAGGGCAGGTTCGAGGCCTTTCCGGACGCGGTACGCTTCGCGGACGCCTTGCACGCGGCAGGATTGCGGCTGGCACTGGCGTCTTCCTCGAAGAACGTCGGTGCCATGTTGCGGCGCCTGAGCCTGCCGAACGGGCGTCCTCTGTTGTCCATTTTCGATGCCGACCTGAGTGGCACCGACGTGCCGCGCGGCAAGCCGGATCCGGCGCTGTTCCTGCTTGCGGCGGGGGCCCTGAAGGTGCCGCCCGCGGCGGCCGTTGTCGTCGAGGACGCGCCGTCTGGGATCGCTGCCGCACGCGCCGGAGGCATGGCCTCCATAGGGATCGCGCGGCTCGGCGACGAGCCCCTGCTGCGCGCAGCACAGGCCGATCTCGTCGTCACCAGCCTGGACCAGGTCGATCCGGCAGCAATCACCGAGGGCGTATTGTGCATTCGGCCCGGGACGGACACGCAGCCGATGCTCGACGCGATGCAGGCGACACGCGACCCAGGCTGGGTCCTCGCCCATGAAGGCTACAACGTGCTGACGGAGAACGCGGTGGAATCCCGCTTCGCGCTCGGCAACGGGTTCATGGGGATGCGGGCTTCGCGCCCGGTCAGCCGCGGCCCGACCTGGGTGAGCTGGCTGGGATACATCAGGTGGGCGTCGTGGCCGCGCTGTTATGTCGCCGGCCTGTTCGACAGGCCCAATACGGTGCCGCCAGTGCCGGCGCTGGTGCCCGTTGCCGACTGGTCGCGCGTGAGGCTAGTGCTGGACGACAAGCCGCAGTTATTGCTGGATGGAGAGTTCCTCGCCAGCGTGCGTCAGCTCGATCTGCGCCGCGGTCTGCTCCTGTCCGACCTGACCTATCGGGCGCACGGCGGCACCACCATTACCGGCGGCGAACTCCGCCTGGTGTCGTTGGCGGACCGTGCGGCCGGACTGCAGCTGCTGCGGTTCTCGCTTGACCGCGACGGGATCAACGTGACGCTGGAGGCCAATTTCGCCATGGCCGGCATGGGCATGGAGTCGCTGCAGCTGGACCGCGATGTCTGTGCCTGGCGGACGGAAGGCTCCGGCAAGAGTGTCGCGATGGCAGGCAGCGCCACGTTGCGAGCCGACGGCAAGCCGCTCATCCCGGAACGGCCGTTCTCGCTGCGCTGGATCTGGCGCTGGCGTTCGGTTGCCGGACAGGTGCTCGAACTCGATCGCCTGGTCACGGTGGCGCGTTCCGACACGTTGGCGGACGATCCGGCCCCGGTTGCCGTCGATGCATTGGCGCGCAGCCGGGCAATTGGCTGGCACGCGGTACTCGGCGCGCACGAGGCGGCCTGGAAGGAGCGCTGGGATGCGAGCGACGTCGTCATAGAGGGCGACGATGAGGTGCAGCAGGCGCTGCGCTTCGCGGTGTACCATCTGACCAGCGCTGCCAACCCGGAAGATGAACATGTATCGGTCGGCGCACGCGGTTTGACCGGCGATGCCTATTTTGGCCACGTGTTCTGGGATACGGAAACCTACCTCTTGCCCTTCTATATCGCGGTTTGGCCCGAGGCGGCACGCGCAATGTTGATGTATCGCTATCACACGCTGCCCGGAGCGCGCGAGAAGGCAGCCGCGATGGGCTACAAAGGTGCGCTGTATGCGTGGGAATCCGCCGATACGGGCGAGGAGACCACGCCCGACCGTGTGGTTGGTCCCGACGGCGCGATGATCGACATCCTGACCGGCAGGATGGAGCACCACATCGGCGCCGACATCGCCTATGCGGTGTGGCAGTACTGGCGTGCGACCGGGGACGATGGATTCTTCACCGACGCGGGCGCGGAGATCGTGCTGGAGACCGCGCGGTTCTGGGCATCTCGCGCCATGCCGGAAGCCGATGGCAAGCGCCATATCCGCCATGCGATCGGGCCTGACGAGTACCACGAGGATGTGGACGACAACGCCTTTACCAACGTGATGGCGCGATGGAACGTCGCACGCGGGCTGGAGACGATCGAGGTGATGCGCGCCCGATGGCCTCACCGTGCCGCGGCGCTGTGCCGGCGGCTCGCGCTGGACGAGGCTGAAATTGCCGAGTGGCGCGACGCGGCCGGATGCATTGTTACCGGTCTCGATCCGGCCACCGGCCTCTACGAGCAATTTGCCGGATATCACAAGCTGGAGCCGATTGATCTGTCGCTGTACGCCGATCGCAAGGTGCCGATCGACGTGGTAATCGGCCGCGAGCGAACGCAGCGGTCGCAGGTGGTGAAGCAGGCCGATGTGGTGGCACTGTTGGCCCTTCTGCCGGAAGAATTCCCCGGCAAAGCGGCGCAAACGAACTTCCGCTACTACGAGCCTCGCTGTGCCCATGGCAGTTCCTTGAGCGCGGGGATCCATGCCCTGGTCGCGGCACGGCTCGGCGAAACCGAAACTGCCCTTCGCTTTCTCCGCCAGGCCGCCGCCGCCGACCTTGAACTGGACCCCAACAGTGCCGGCGGCATACGCATCGCCGGACTGGGGGGGTTGTGGCAGGCGATAGTGATCGGGTTTGCCGGCCTCGAACTGGGTGGCGATGCGATCGCCCTCACGCCTCGACTGCCATCGGAATGGCGCAGCATGTCCTTCGTGGTGCGCTGGCGCGGGCGGCCGGTTCAGGTGCGGATAGCCGGCGAGACGGTGCGGCTGGCGATCGCCGACGGTGACCCGGTGGCGGTCCGGGTCGGCAGCGAGACCCACAGCCTGCAGGCCGGAAGCGCGCTGGAGCTGCACTGCACACCCGGGGCGTTGGTCGAGGGGTAACATCGCGGTCAGCCACCGATGGATATTTGGCCGACATACGCCTGTCACGAAGGCACCGCGAAGCGGTCTCGGCCTCGACGGAGTGAACTTCTTCGTCGCGGCAATGCAGACCGGCTTCGGCGCCTTCGTCACGGTTCATCTGGTAAAGAACGACGGCCACCGCAGGCAATCGGCCTTGCACAGACCATCGCCATGATGAGCAGCCTGTTCAGCCAGATCATCGCTGCCGGCGCGCCGCGCTCGACAGCAGGGTCAGCGCCGCCACATTCGGCGCGACCTCCAACATGCTGGAGCGAAGTGTGAAATGCTTCAGATCGGTTCTACCAGCCGAGAGCTAATGTCTGCCCAATGGTCCCAACAGGGATGGCAGCGTCTGCTGTCGGTACTCGCGAGCTTGCTCGACGATCTGACACACACGACAATCCATGGAGTTGCTCATGCGTACAGCATCGATGATGACGGCCGCGATGCTCTTGCTTGGCCCAGTGGTGGCCGTACCAGCATCGGCGGCGCCGGACACGGCCGGCTGTCCCCCCGGAATGCATCGCGCCGAGGCGGAAGGCGGCGGGGTGGGTTCGGTTGACAACGCCACTCGCAAGGCGGAGGCCGAGGCGGGCGGCGTGGGTTCGCTGAATGTCCAGACCCGCAAAGCCGAGGCGGAAGGTGGTGGGGTCGGCTCGGTCAACGACGCGACCCGCAAGGCGGAAGCCGAAGCTGGCGGCGTCGGCTCGCAACAGTCCACTGCCGCGACGCCCTGCGTCCGGTAACGGTCCTACCTAAAGCATGATGAGGCCAGGTTGGCCTCACCCTGCTTTACCTCTCTTTGATTGAGCGCGTGATTCAGACCTCCGACCGGGTCCCCAATCCCGGGTCCCCATCGAACGAGTTCGATGAGGTCCGGATTCGTCAGGGAGCCCGCCTCCGCCTGTGGTCACCACGCGCCAAGCTCCGATCCCGGCTTGCGGCGGGCCCGCAGCCGGGATTTTCCGTGCCCCGGCGCACGCCATCTGGAACAGGCCTCCACGCATCCGGAGTGCCACACGATCGGCGCATTTGTGGCGCAAGGACAAGCTGCACCGGGTCGTTCGAAAGGACAGCATGCGATCGATGACCGCTCGCCGCCGCCACGTGCTGGCGGACCTGTTCCGGAACGTGCCGCTGCCGCCGGGCGTGCTGGCAAGCATCAGACGCCGGTTGAGCGAACCGGGCAGGCATTACCACAATCTCGGCCATCTCGCTGATATGTGGTGGCAACACCGCAAGATGGCGCGCGGGGCGCTGCGCACCCGGCGCGCGGAGCGCCTGATCGCCACCGCCATCGTGCTGCATGACGCGGTCTATCAGGCTGACCGGAGCGACAACGAGGCTGCCTCGGCTGATCTGTGGCGGCGGCTTGCCAGCCAATGGCGCCGATTGCCGCGCGAACTGATCCGGCAGGTCGCCACGGCGATTGAGGCGACGGCGCACCATTGCGACCAGCATGCCGGAGCTGCCTGCGAAGCCTGGGTGCAGTGGGTGCTCGATCTCGACCTGAGTGCGATCGCATCGCCGGGTCACCAGGTTCGCGCGAATGGATCGCGGTTGCGCGCCGAACGTCGCGACCTGTCGGCGGCGGCCTGGCAGGAACGCTCGCAGCAATTCTATGGCGCGCTGCAGCGGCGCGAGCACATCTTTTACTCGCCGCGGCTGCGCAGCGTCTTCGAAGGCAATGCGCGGCGCCATCTTCGCTGCACGCTCGATATCAGACGCGACCTGTCCTGACGACCCGCGAGACTGGCGCCTCCGCTGTTTCCCGTTCGAACCTGCCCTGATCGGCTGAACCTAATCGCGAGTGTGCCGGCCGGTCCCCGGCCTGGCCGATTGTCCCAGACCCGCCAACGTGCACAGACGGGAGAGCAGCAACGCTCTGCGTTGACAACAGCCCGCTGTTTTGTTCCTGTCCGCGCGAGGGGCTGATCGCGATCGCCCCGTGAGGCTTTGGCCAAAGTATCGCGTCTCGAAACCTCCAACGAGGGAAGGGACGTTCATGGCCGCGCCCGATACCATCAACGTTGCCCAGCTTGTCCGTCTGATCGGAACCCCCGAAGCCCCGATGATTGTGGACGTTCGGATCGATACGGATCACGCTTCCGACCCGCGGCTGCTCCCCGGGAGTATCCGACGGGATCATCGCACCGTCTCGTCCTGGGCGGGCGAGTATGCCGGGCGTTTTGTCGTCGCCGTTTGTCGGCACGGGCAAAAACTGAGCCAGGGCGTCGCCGCCTGGCTGCGTCACGCCGGCGCCCGTGCCGAAAGCCTCGATGGCGGCTTCGAATCCTGGGTGAAAGCCAATGGCCTGCTGGTGCGCCCCAACCACGTTCCGGAGCGGGAGCAGCAGGGGCGCACGGTCTGGGTCACGCGTGCGCGGCCCAAGGTCGACCGCATCGCCTGCCCATGGCTGATCCGGCGCTTCATTGATCCATCCGCCGTGTTTCTTTTCGTCACTCCACCCGAGGTCGCGGATGTCGCCGATCGATTTCGGGCGACACCGTTCGACATCGAGGGAGTCTTCTGGAGCCATCGGGGGGACCTCTGCACCTTCGACGTAATGGTCGAGGAATTCGGACTTCATTGCGAAGCGCTGGATCGCCTTGCGATGATCGTGCGCGGCGCTGACACGGCACGCCCTGATCTCGCACCGCAGGCCGCCGGCCTGCTCGCGGTCTCGCTCGGCTTGTCGCGCATGCACAGGGGCGACCTTGTGCAGCTTGAACAGAGCCTGCCGCTCTATGACGCGTTCTACCGTTGGTCCCGCGATGCTGTGGCCGAGGAACACAACTGGCCAATGCCCGCGGCAGGGGGGCGGGCGTGAGCGCGACCGCCAGGCCGGCTGCACCGATTGCGGCCGCAGCTCGGCCTGAGCCTATCGGCCGGGTCGCGGTGCTTTGGCGTGGCGACCAGGAAACGCGCCGTCTGGCGACCCCCGAGAATAGCCGTTGGCACAAGATATTCGCGGAACTGGCGGCCCTTAACATCGGGGCCGAACCGGCCGTCTATTGCGAAGAGGCGGCGGATGACGTGCGCGATCAGCTTCTCAAGGTCGATGGTGTGCTCGTCTGGGTTGACCCGCTGTCAGACGGGCGTTCGCGGTTTGCACTGGATGCGCTGCTGCGCGAGGTAGCCCGGTGCGGGATCTGGGTAAGCACGCATCCCGATGTGACCCAGAAGATAGGCGTGAAGGAGGTTCTCTACGCGACACGCCATCTGGGCTGGGGGACGGATACGCATCTGTATCGCACCTTCGACGCCTTCGAAGCGGAATTTCCGCCTCGTCTTCAACAACATGGGCCGCGCGTTCTCAAGCAAAACCGGGGCAATGGCGGCCAAGGCGTGTGGAAGGTCGAACAGTCCCGCAAGCCTGCCAATCTGGCCGTCGTTCTTGAAGCACGGCGCGGCAGCGAGCCAAGGAGCCTGGATCTTGCCGAGTTCATGGCCAACTGTGCGGGATACTTCGCGGATGGCGGCTGCATCATCGATCAGCCCTTCCAGGAGCGGCAGCCAGAGGGGATGATCCGCTGTTACGTGGGCAGGGACAAAGTCGTCGGTTTCGGCCATCAATTGATCAAGGCGCTGATACCACCGCCGCCCGCGGGTCCGTTATCGCCTGAGGCACAACCTGGCCCGCGCATCATGCACCCGCCAACGGCGGCACAGTTTCAGCGACTGCGCGAGAAAATGGAGAGCGAGCGGGTGGGGCAGATGATGCGGTTGTTTGGGCTCACGCGCGACGAGATGCCGATCATCTGGGATGCGGACTTCCTTTATGGTCCGCGCGCAGTCTCCGGCGAGGACACCTATGTGTTGTGCGAAATCAACGTCAGCTCGGTGATGCCGATCCCCGATGAAGCGCCTGCGGCAATCGCACGGCTTGCACGGGAAAGACTGCTGGCAGGAAAATTCAAGTAACCGCCGTGAACAGGAGCATCACCCGTTCGCCCGAGCAAGGAGAAGAACTATGACCCGCATCAATCGCACCCGGCTGTTCTCAGCGATGCTCACCAGGTTTGCCGCCGCTGCTGCCGTGGTGACGGTGATGGGAGCGATCATAATGCCGTGTGCGGTCGCCGAATCCGACTGGGGCAAGGTGGCTGCGACACTGGGGAAATCGGGCACCGAAATGCCGGGCGGTGTCTATCGCGTGGGACTGCCGCGCACCGACCTGCACGTCGTTCTGGATGGCGTCGAGCTCAAGCCAGGTTTCGCCCTCGGTTCCTGGCTCGCCTTCCGGGCGGATGGCAATGAGACTGTGGCGATGGGCGATCTCGTGCTGACCGAAACCGAAATCGCACCCGTGATGACGAAGCTGGCCGATGGTGGAATCGACATCACCGCGTTGCATAATCACCTGCTGCGCGCGCAGCCCGCGACCTTCTACATGCACGTGCTCGGGCATGGCGATGCCACCAGGCTGGCAACCGCGCTGCATGATGGTCTTGCGCTGAGTAAGACACCGCTCGGTGACGCCGGCGGGGGCAACACGGCGGGCGCACAGACGATCGACCTCGACACGGCGATGATCGACAGCGCGCTGGGTGCCAAGGGGCGGGCTGCCGGCGGCATATATCAGTTCGGCATTGCTCGCGCCGAAACGGTCAAGGAGGGCGGCATGGATGTGCCGGTCGCCATGGGATCGGGAGAAGCCATCAATTTCCAGCCGACCGGCAACGGCCACGCGGCCATCACGGGCGACTTCGTACTCACGGCGGCCGAGGTCAATCCGGTGCTGCGCGCCCTGCGAGCGAACGGGATCGAGGTAACCGCCCTGCATAATCACATGCTGGACGATCAGCCGCGGCTGTTCTTCATGCATTTCTGGGCGAACAATGACGCGCAGAAGCTGGCGAAGGGTCTGCGTGCCGCGCTCGACAAGATCAACATCACGCGCAGTTAGAGCAGATCCAACTTCACAAGTGTCATTGCGACCTCCGCGAAAGCGGAGGGAAGCGATCCCGACCGAGATTGCTTCGTCGCTTCGCTCCTCGCAATGACACTGGGGCGAGGCACCGCGTTCCGCAGTCAGCGTGAGTTTGCGCTGGAGCTGATGTCGTGCTGAGGCGGGTCGGGACCGTCACCGCCGACAGTTCAAGGCGGTCAGGCAGGCTGCCGCTTCATGAAGGCGGCGCGCAGGCAGGTGGCAACCATTTCGCCCCGCTGATTGAACGCCTGGTGCTCGAACTCCACCACGCCGGCATTGGGCCGCGACCTCGACGCGCGCAGCGAACGGACGATGGTGCGGGCACGGAGCGTGTCGCCGTGGAACACCGGTTTGGGAAATTCCACCTTGTTCATGCCGAGATTGGCGATAGTGGTGCCGAGTGTGGTGTCGCCCACGGTCATGCCGATCATCAGCCCCAGCGTGAACAGCGAATTGACGATGCGCTGGCCGAATTCCGTGGCCCTGGCGAACTCTTCGTCCAGGTGCAGAGGCTGCGGGTTCAGTGTGAGCGTGCTGAACAGTATGTTGTCCATCTCGGTCACCGTGCGGCTGAGCGCATGATCGAACGTCTGGCCTTCGTGGAAGTCTTCGAAATACAGGCCGGACATGTTGGACCTCCTTGGTTATATCAGGCGTGCAGCGAACGGAGGCGCGAGGTCGGGGGCATCGAACTCCAGCACCCATATGTCGGGATCGAACCTGACCTGGCGAGCGACGTAGGCGTCGGCCGCGGCCTGATCGACCGGTGCCACGCCGGTGCCGCGCATCCAGGCGGGTGCCCCGTCGGCTGCGCGGACCTGCGACAGCACACACAGTCCTTCGCGGCCACGCAACACCACCAGGACGCCGCCCGAGTCCGGATCGCCTTTGCGAAGCACCACACCCGCCCTGCCGTCGCGATCCGCCAGCCGCAGCGCCATCTTCACCCACAATCCAGCCTTCAGCCGCGGTTCCGCCATACCCTCTCCCCGCATGCCTCTCCCCGTCTGGGCCGCCATTGTGCAGGATGGGACGGCCACTGCGCGAATCGAGGCCCGTATGCGACCGCTTGCCGCTGTTCTGATCCTGCTACTCGGCAGCGCGTTGTTCGGCAGCGGGGGCGCGCACGCTGACGATGCGATCAGCTTCGGGCTCGACTGGTTGGCCGAGGCCGAATATGGCGGCTACTATCAGGCTCTCGCCACCGGTCGGTATGCGCAACACGGGCTGACGGTGACCATTCGCCAGGGCGGGCCGCAGGTGAACCAGATGCAGTTGATGATGGCAGGCCGGCTGGATTTCAACCTGGGCGGCGGGCGCGCCATCGAGTTCGTGCAACAGAACCTGCCGTTCATTGCCATTGCGGCGATGTTCCAGAAGGACCCGTCGGTGCTGATCGCGCATCCTGGACAGGGCAATGACAGTTTCGCCGCGCTGAAAGGGAAGCCGATCCTGATCGGCGCCGACACGCGCGCGGGCTGGTGGCGGTACCTCGCCGCCAAATACGGCTACAGCGATGCGCAGATCCGCACCTACACCTTCAACCTGCAGCCGTTCCTGGCCGACAAGACGCTGGTGCAGCAGGGCTATCTTGGGTCGGAGCCGTTCGCCATCGAGCAGGCGACGCATGAAAAGCCGGTAGTGCTGCTGCTGGCCGATGCGGGCTATGCGGGCTATGCCAACATCGTCACCACCAGCACGAAGCTGGTCACCGAGAAGCCCGATGTCGTGCAGCGCTTCATCGATGCCTCGATCGAGGGGTGGTATGAATATCTGTATGGCGATCCGGCGCCGGCCAACAAGCTGATCAAACAGGACAATCCGGAGATGACGGATGCGCTGCTGACCTATGGACGCGACGTGATGAAGGCGCACGGCATCGTCGATTCCGGCGACGCGCGGCAACTCGGCATCGGCGCGATGACGGATGCGCGATGGCAGGCGTTTTATCGATCCA
>DATBKQ010000423.1:0-14702 GCA_036555825.1 Acetobacteraceae bacterium
CGCCCAGCCGTGCAGGTGCTGCACCGTGGTGATGCCGGAGGCGATCATCTCGAATGCCGAGTAGAGCGTGTCGAGATACGGATCGACGTTGCGCATGACCATGCGCGTGACGAACCACAGTTCGAGCGGCATGTCCGGCGAGCCGAGCTGCACCGGGGTGAGCCCGACGTGATGGTGCGCGTTGACGAAGCCTGGCAGCAGGATGTCGTTGCCGTCGCCGATCACCGGCACGTCAGGATGCTGCCGCCGCAGATCGGCGAAGTTGCCGATCGCGGCGATCGTGCCGTCCTCCTGCAGCACCGCGCCATCGTCGATCTGCTCGCAGCGATGGCGATCGAGCGCGCGGGTGATCATTGTCCGGCTGCGAATCAACGATGTGGTCATGTCGGGTCCCTCGCCGCGCTGGTTCACATCCGGCATGCTCGCGCGCCATGCGCCTCTCTCACAAGACAATCCGGCAGGCCGGCCGTGTGCTCACCATTCAATTCGACGGGCAACCGATTGCCGCGCTGGAAGGCGAGACGATCGCCGCGGCGCTGTCGGCCGCGGGTATCGTCGCCTACCGCCGCACCCTGAGCGGCGCGCCGCGCGGCCTGTATTGCGGCATGGGTGCCTGCTTCGACTGCGTGGTGACGGTCGATGGCCGCATCGGCCAGCGGGCGTGCATGACCCGGGTAGCCGATGGGATGGTGGTCACCGGCGAGCCGGCGCTCCCGCTGGCGCCGCTCGCGCCGGCGCCGGCGAATGGGCAGGCCGAGGACCGGACGTGCGACGTGCTGGTGGTCGGCGCCGGGCCGGCGGGGCTCGCGGCAGCGATCGCCGCGGCGGAGGCCGGCGCCGAGGTCGTGGTGCTGGACGAGCGCGGCACCACGGGAGGGCAGTACGCCAAGCCGCTCGCCGGCAGCCATGCCGATCCGGCGCCCGACGCGCAGTTCCGTCTCGGCCTCGACCTGCGCGACCGGGCGCGGCGTGCCGGGGTGTGCGTCGAGACCGATGCGACGGTGTGGGGCGTATTCGGTGCCGGCGAGATCGCCGCCCTGGTGGCCGGCCGGGCGATCACGTTCCGTCCGCGGCGACTGATCCTGGCGCCGGGGGCGCATGAGCGGCCGGTGCCGCTGCCCGGCTGGACGCTGCCTGGGGTGATGACCACCGGTGCCTTGCAGGCCCTGGTGCGGACCCAGCGGGTGTGCCCCGGAGAGCGGGTGCTGATCGCCGGCAGCGGACCGTTGAACCTGCAGCTTGCCTGCGAGTTGCTCGCGGCGGGGGTGAAGCCGCTGGCGGTGGTGGAGGCGGCGGCGTTTCCCTCACCGGCGGTGTGGCGGACGGCATGGACCATGGCGCGGGCCGCCCCCGACCTGGTGCGCGACGGCATCGGGATGCTGCTGCGCCTGAAACGGGCCGGCGTGCCGGTGTTGTGGTCGTCGCAGGTCGCGGCGCTCCGCGGCGGGGGGCGTGTGCAGGCCGCAGTGGTGAATGGCCAGGTGTTCGCGGTGGACACGGTCGCGCTGAACCTGGGGTTTCAGCCGGAGACAGGCCTGACGCGCGGTCTGGGAGCGGCGCACCGGTTTGTCGATGTCGGGCTGGGCCATCTGGCCACGGCGACCGATGATGACGGCCGCACGTCCGTGGCGGGCGTGTTCGCGGTGGGCGACGGCGCCGCACTCGGCGGTGCGCGGGTGGCGCTGGCGCGCGGCAGGCTGGCGGGGTTGGCGGCGGCGCGGGAACTGGGGCTGAGCGCGCCCGAGGACGCGCCCGCGCGGGTGGCGCTGGCGCGCGCGCTGTCGTTCCAGGACGCGCTGTGGACCCTGTTCCGTCCGCCGCCAGCGGCGGTGCTGGCGGACGACACGATCGTCTGCCGGTGCGAGGAGGTCACCGCCGGCCGCCTGCGACAGGAACTGGTGCGCGGCCTTGCCTCGCTGCCGGCGCTGAAGAAGGCGACGCGCGCCGGCATGGGGCGGTGCCAGGGCCGGTTCTGCGCCGCGGCGATCGCCAGGCTCTGCCCGGATGCGCCGGACGAGGAGGCGTTCGCCGCGCCGCGCGCCCCGCTGCGCCCGGTGCCGGCGGCGCCGCTGATGTTCGAGGCGCCGGAGTTCGAGGCGCCATTGCTGGAACTGCCGGCGCCGCCGCTGCATCTGCACCGACTGCCGGGTGCCCGGCAGGAGGCACGGCGTTGCGACGTGCTGGTGATCGGCGGTGGGCTGGCCGGCCTGTGCAGCGCCTACTTCCTTGCGCGCGATGGTGTGGACGTGCTGGTGGCCGAACGCGACGAGGCCGGCATGGCGGCGAGCACCGCGAATGCCGGCAGCCTGCATGTGCAACTGCTGTCCTACGACTTCGGCGACGACACGCCGGAGGATGGCGGCCAGGCGGCGCACACGCTGCCGCTGGCGCCGCGCTCCATTGCACTGTGGAAGGAGATCGCCGCGGAGGCGGGCGAGGACCTGGGCATCCGCACCGAGGGCGGGTTGATGCTGGCCGAGGACGAAGCGGGTCTGGAGTGGCTGCGGCGCAAGTCGGCGATGGAGCGGCGCTGGGGCATCGAGAGCCACGTGCTGGGGGCCAACGAACTGCGCACGCTGGCGCCCGCCCTATCGGAGGACATGGTCGGTGCCGATTTCGTCCCGGCGGAGGGCTACGGCGATCCGTTGCGCGCCACGATGGCGGTGCTGACGCTGGCGAGGCGCGCCGGTGCCCGCCTGCTGCGCGGCGCCGAGGTACAGGCGATCGCGCGCGATGGGGCGGCGTGGCAGGTGCGGACGACGAAAGGAGCGGTGATCGCGGGCCGCGTGGTGAACGCCGCCGGCCCGTGGGCGGGACGCATCGGGCGCATGGTGGGGCTCGATCTGCCGGTGACCGGCACGATACAGCAGGTGATCGTGACCGAGCCGGCGCCGCCGATGACGCGCCACCTGATCGCGCTCGCCAACCGGCACCTGTCGCTGAAGCAGCAGGCGAGCGGCGGGTTCCTGGTGGGCGGCGGCTGGTTCGGCGGCTTCGACCCGGCGAGCGGCCGCAGCCACAACCTGCGCCGCAATATCGAGGGCAACCTGTGGGTCTGCGCGCGCGTGCTTCCGGCGCTGCGCTGCCTGTCCTTCGTGCGCTGCTGGACCGGGATCAATCCGGCGATCGATCGCGCGCCGATCCTGGGGGAAGTGCCGGGGTTGCCCGGGTTCTTCAACGCGGTGAGCGCAAACGGCTACACGCTGGGCCCGATCATCGGACGCATCACCGCCGATGCGGTGCGCGGCGAGCCGGTCAATCCGTACTACCGGCTGGAGCGTTTCGGCGATAGCTCGCGCCCAGGTGTTGCACATGCCACCGCACCGCTGCATTGAGCTGATCCTGGTTGCGGCGATGGCATTGTGGCCCGCGCAGGCGATGCCTGACCCAAGGCATGTTTTCGTGGTCATCACGCCGCCGCCGCGGCCGCAAGCTCCGCCGCAACGGCCATTCCCGCCGCAACCGGCGCTGCAGTGGGCGCCGCCGCTCGCCAGGGGGTCCATCCCAGGAGCGCGATCGCCGGACGCGCTTTGCTATGCCGGGGCCCGGGTCTGCGCGCTGGAGCATCCCGATCGTGTGGGTGAGACCTGCACCTGCGGGGGTGCCGCATCCGGTCGCGGGCTGATCCCTCCCAGCCGGGACACGGCCGGCAGGCCGCTGCGATCCGGCTGATCCCGGCGGGCAGTGGTCCGCTTCATCATTGACCGAGGTCAATGCGTTCGGCGATCGGATTCCAGGTCGCGCAGGACCTCGCACACCCGCGACACCTGCGCGTCGGTCAGTTCCGGATAGATCGGCAGGCTGAGGACCTGGCCGGCGGCGGCCTCGGTGGCGCGACAGCCCGCCGGTCCCAGCGCGACCCGCCCGCGATAGGCCGGCTGCATGTGCACCGGGGAGGGATAGTGAATGCCGGTGCCGATCCCGGCGGCGCGCAGCCGCGCCTGCAAGGCGGCGCGTTCGGGCGAACGGAGCACGTAGAGGTGGTAGACATGCTCCGCGCCTGGCCGGACCGCCGGCGCCAGCGACTTGCCGCGCAACGCCTCATCGTAGCGCGCGGCGATGCGGCGCCGGCGCGCATTCTGCGCATCGAGATGCGCCAGCTTCACCCGCAGGATGGCGGCCTGCAGTTCGTCCAGCCGGCTGTTCACGCCCACGGCGTCGCTGATGTAATGCGTTTTCCAGCCGTATTGGCGCAGCGCAGCGATCTCGGTGCCAAGCCGCGCATCGCGCGTCGCGAGCATGCCGCCGTCGCCCAGCGCGCCAAGATTCTTGGTCGGATAGAAGCTGAAGGTCGCGACCTCGGTGAACGTGCCAAGCTTGTGGCCGTTCAGCGTGGCGCCGTGTGCCTGGGCGCAATCCTCGACCACCGGAACGCCGTGTTCGCGGCAGGCGGCGACGATCGGCGGCAAGGCCGCGGGCTGGCCATAAAGGTGCACCGGGATCACCGCACGGACCGGCGGCAGCCCGGCAGGCGGACGCGCCAGAACCTCCGCCAGCTCCTGCGGGTCCATGGTGTAGTAGTCGGGCTCGATATCGACCAGTATCGGGGTGGCGCCGACCATCTCGATCGCCGCCACGGTGGCGACAGCGGTGTGCGACACGGTCGCCACACTGGTGCCAGGTCCTGCGCCGAGGGCGCGCAATGCGAGCGCCAGCGCATCGGTGCCGTTGCCGCAGCCGACCGCCGCGGCCGTGCCGAGCCAGGCGGCGAACTCGGCCTCAAAAGCGCGGACCTCCTGGCCAAGGATGTACCAGCCGGAGTGCAGCACGCGCGCGACCGCCGCATCGATCTCTGCCTGCAGCGCACGATAGCCCGCGCCGGGGTTGGCCTGCGGTATGCTGTTCGCCGCTTCGCTCATGACGCCTGCCTCAATGCGGATCGACGGCGATATAGCGCGCCGGACGCGGCCCGTCGCCGCCGCAGCGGAAGGCGCCCGCGCGCGCCAGCGCGGCCCGGTCCTCGTCCGACAGCCGCGTGACCTCGCGCAGGTGATCGGTCCAGCTTTCCATCGACCATACCTCCATCCAGCCTTCCGGATGCGCCACGTCCTCATAGAGCTGCCAGAACATGGCACCAGCACGGCCGCGCACCTTGCGGACCTCGGCCATGGCGCGGAGGAACTCGCGGCGTTCCTCCTGACCGACCCGGTAATGCACCGTCTCCATGACGCGGCCGCGGGCGCGGCGCAGGATGGGCATCAGTTCGGCCGCGGGCGCCTCCGGCATCGGCAGCGGCTCGGGCGCCGGCGGCCGTTGCCGCTCGATGGTGAGGTCGATGGAGAACTTGCCAACCACGAGAACCAGGCAGGCTCCCACAACCGCCGCGGTCAGCAGGGTGTTGGGCAATCCAAGCCGATCGCCCAACCAGCCCCAGGCGAAGGAGCCGGCGGTCAAGGCACCGTTCTGGGCCAACTGATAGATGGCCAGCGCGCGAGCCCGCACCCAGGGCGGGCAGACCAACTGCGCGGCGGCCTGGATCGTGGCGTAGGCCGATGTCCAGCCGACGCCGAACAGCAACATGCCGAGCGCGGCGGGCAGCCAGTGATGCGTCAGACCGAGCAGGGCGATGCCGGCGCAGGAGAACAGCGTGCACCCGGCCACGGTGGCGCCCCGGCTCAGCCTGCCGCGGACCTTGGGCAGCAGCATGCCGGAGGTGACGCCGCCGATCCCCATCATGCCCAGGATCAGGCCGTACATGCCCGGGCCGAGCCCCAGGTCCCGCCGCACCAGCAACGGCAGCAGCGCCCAGGGTGCGGCGGCCGGGACCGAGTAGGCGATGGTGCGCACCATGGCGAACTGCACGGCGGGGGTGTTGCGGACGAAGCGGATGCCGGCGCGCATCGCCGACAGCAGATGCTCGCGCGGCAGCCCGGTGAAGCGCCGGCCGCGCCGCCAGGTGAACAGCGCCGAAAGCACCGCGACGATCGACACGGCGTAGAGCGAGAACGCCAGGCTGGAGCCGCCGATCAGGATCAGCATGCCGCCCAACGCCGGGCCGACGGCACGCGTCAGGTTGAAGCCGATGCCGTTCAGCGCGATCGCCTGCACCAGGTCCTCGCGCGGCACCAGTTCGGGCACGATGGCGCTCCAGGCCGGCGCGGTCAGCGCCGCACCGATGCCGATCGCAAAGGTCAGGGCCAACAGCCAGAAGGCGGTCATGAAGTGCCCGACCGTCATCGCCGCCAGCGCGGTCGCCGCCAGGATGGTCCAGAGCTGTGCGGCGATCAGGAACACGCGGCGATCGACGATGTCGGCCAGCGCGCCGCCGGGGAGCGCCAGCAGGAACACCGGCATGATGGTGGCCGCCTGCACCATGGCGACGATGAACGGCTGCGGCGCCAGGCTGGTCATCAGCCAGCCCGCGCCGGTGTTCTGCAACCAGGTGCCTAGCCAGGCAACGACGTTGGCGAGCCAGAGGCTACGGAAGGTCGCATGACGAAGCGGAAGCAGAGCGGCGGGCAGTCGCATCGTGCCATCATAGCCGTGCCGGAAGGATTTGCCGCCTACCTCTCCGGCAAGGTCATCGCCGGCCCGGCGGGCCGTTCCGCAAACCGCTCGACCCAGTGCCGGCCGAGATCGGCGGCCTCCTCGGTGGTCAGCCAGGACCACTCGGCGCCGCGGGCGCGAATCGCGATCCAGCGGGTCTCGCCGACCAGCCGCTCTTCCACCTGGTACGGGGCTATGGCGTCAGGCATGGCGCGAGAGGGCCTGGATCAGGAAGCCGACGCTGTAGAGCAGCGTGGCAACGCCCGAGCACGCGATGGCGAATGTCACAAACACCACGCCGACGCGGTCCCAATAGAGCTGCCGGGCAGTCGCGATGGTTACGATATCAGGCGATTCCACTTCGATCCTCCGTGGGTGCCGGTGGTCTGGCCGCCCATTGGCACATTTTGCTGGACTCGGGCCTATGAGCTGCTGCACACATTGGTGCCAAATTCCCGCCACAATTCAAGTAGAAATTCGCGAGAATCGTCGCCAGAGCCAAGACTGTCGCCTTTTGGCCAATCCCGCGCCCGTCGCCGTCCCTTTTCCCCTGCCGCTTCCCTCCGGGATTGCCTAGGCCCCGCTCGCGGCGTCATTCTGTCCCGCGATCCTGGGAGGCGACGATGAACGATGCGATCGCTGCATCGGGTTACGCGCAGGCCTATGCCGCCTGGCGCGCGAACCCTGCCGAGTGGTGGGCGAGGACCGCCGAGGGGATCACCTGGGAGCGGCGATGGGATCGCGTATTCGACCCTTCGCTCGGACCGCATGGGCACTGGTTCACGGGCGCGACGCTGAACACCTGCTTCAACTGCATCGATCGCCACGTGGCCGCGGGTCGCGGGGAGCAGCCGGCGCTGATCTGGGACAGCCCGATGACCGGGCGAACCGAGACCTTCACCTACCGCGAGATGCAGAGCCGCACCGCCAGGATGGCGGGCGCGCTGGCGGCACTCGGCGTGCGGCGCGGCGACCGGGTGGTGATCTATCTTCCGATGGTGCCGGAGGCGGCGATCGCCATGCTGGCCTGTGCCCGTCTCGGCGCGATCCATTCGGTGGTGTTCGGTGGGTTCGCCGCCGCCGAGCTTGCCTCGCGGATCGACGACGCGAAGCCGAAGGCGATCGTGTCCGCCTCCTGCGGGCTGGAGCCGGGCCGGGTGGTCAAATACAAGCCGCTGCTCGACGCGGCGATCGCGCTGTCGCCGCACAAGCCCGACGCCTGCCTGATCCTGCAGCGCGAGGCCGAAAGGGCCGAACTGACACCTGGGCGCGACCACGACCTGGCCGCGGCGGAGGCGGCGGCCTCGCCGCACGATCCGGTCGCCGTCGCGGCGACAGATCCGCTGTACATCCTCTACACCTCGGGAACCACCGGGCGGCCGAAGGGCATTGTCCGCGACAATGGCGGCCACGCGGTCGCGTTGTGGAACTCGATGCGTATGCTCTACGGGGTCGATGCCGGCGACGTTTACTGGGCCGCCTCGGATGTCGGCTGGGTGGTCGGGCACTCCTACATCGTCTATGCGCCGCTGCTGCGGGGCTGCACCAGCGTGATGTACGAGGGCAAGCCGGTGGGCACGCCGGATGCCGGCGCTTTCTGGCGCGTCTGTGCGCAGCACGGCGTGAAGGCGCTGTTCACCGCTCCCACGGCGATGCGGGCGATCAAGCAGCAGGACCCGGAGGGGAGGCTGCTGCGGCAGCACGATCTGTCCAGGCTGGAGGCGTTGTTCCTTGCGGGCGAGCGGTGCGACCCGCCCACCGCGGTGTGGGCCGCGGAGCTGCTGCACAAGCCGGTGATCGACCATTGGTGGCAAACCGAGACCGGCTGGGCGATCACCGGCAACTTCCGCGAATACGGCCTGGTGCCGTTCAAACCGGGCTCCGGCGGCCGGCCGAGCCCCGGCATCGATCTGCACGCGCTGGACGATGAAGGGCAGCCGGTGGCGCCGGGCCAGACCGGCAACCTCTGCGCCCGGCTTCCCTTGCCGCCAGGGTCGGCACCGACCTTGTGGCAGAACGATGAGGGCTATCGCGCGGCCTATCTCTCCGACTTTCCCGGATGGTACCGCACGGGCGACGCCGGCATGATCGACCAGGACGGCGATGTCTGGGTGATGGGGCGGACCGACGACATCATCAATGTCGCCGGCCACCGGCTGTCCACCGGTCAGATGGAGGAGGTGCTGGCCTCACACCCGGCGGTCGCGGAATGCGCGGTGGTTGGCGCGAAGGACGAATTGAAGGGGCAGACGCCGATCGGGCTGGTGGTGCTGAAGGCTGGGGCGAACCGGCCGGAGGCGGAGATTGCCACCGAACTGGTCGCCCTGGTGCGCGAGCGGATCGGCCCGGTGGCGGCGTTCAAGGAGACGCGCGTCGTGCCGCGGCTGCCGAAGACCCGGTCCGGCAAGATCCTGCGGGGCACGATTCGCCGTATCGCAGACGGCGAGCAGCCGGCGGTCCCGCCGACGATCGAGGACCCGGCGGCGCTTGATGAGGTCGCCCGCGTGTTGCGCCATTGAGTGACCGCAACTTTTGGTAGCCGTTGCTGCACCGCTCTGTTAGACACCGCATCGGCCAGAAATAACGGGGGAGACGCGAGATGGCCGATATCCGCATGCGGCAGGGCGTCCACAATCTGGACGCCACGCAGGTCGCCGCGTTCCGCGAGTCGTACCGGCAGATGATGCAGATCTCCGACAACCGGGGCTACCAGGTTCTGGCCGGCCGGCACGGCGTGCCGGACTGGTACTGCTGGCATCACCAGCAGAACGCCCGCGTGACACAGAACATGCGGCTGTTCCTGCCGTGGCACCGCGCCTATCTCTACAACTGGGAGATGGCGATGCGGGACCGCGTTGCGGGCGTGACGCTGCCGTGGTGGGACTGGACGCTTGGCCCGCCGCGACAGAGCGGGCTGCCGGCAATCTTCACCCAGCGCACCGGCGCCGACGGCCAGCCGAACCCGCTGCTGGGCTTTCGCATCAATCTGCCGCAAGCCAATCCACCCGTGGTACGTCCCACCAGCCGATCGCCGGGGCCGGCGAACGAACTGCCGACACAGGCCGACGTGGACGATTGCCTGTCGCGCACCGACTGGGCGGACTTCAGCGATGCGCTGGAGGACATCCACGACCAGGTGCACGGCTGGGTTTCGGGCGACATGGGCGTGATCGGCACCGCCGCCTTCGACCCGGTCTTCTGGTCGCATCATGCGATGATCGATCGGATCTGGTGGCTCTGGCAGGCGCGCAACGGCAACGGCAACATCCCGGTGGACCTGCTTGACGAGGTATTGGCGCCATTCAATGTACAGGTCCGCGACGTGCTGAACGTGCACGATCTTGGTTACGAGTACGCCGCCGCGCAGAGCGTCGTGCCGATCGGAGGGACAGAGTGATGGCTCGAGCAGCAAGGCAACCCGCGGCACGCAAGGAGCGCGCGCCCGGTCCGCGACGCCTCGGCCCACCGCGGCGGATCGGTGGCGGGGCGAAGACGTTCACCAGCCGTCCGGTGCCGATCGAGTTCGCCGCACCCGATCACCGCCTCACGCGTGCCGATCTGGAGATCCAGGGTATCTTCCATGGCGAGGCCTCGTACGAAGGCCGGGTGTTTCTGAACAATGCGAAGGCGGATCACACCACGCCGCGCGACCGCGAGCATGGCTACGCGGGATCGTTCTATATCTTCGGCCATGGTGGCTGCCTGGGCGATCCCGGCCATTGCGAGGTGAAGGAACACACGAGAGAGCGGTACGACTTCCGTTCTCCGCATCCGCTGACGCTCGCCGTCAAGCGGGTGACCGTGACGGATACGCTGCGCGACCTTGCGAAGACCAACAAGGAGATCACCGTCACCATCGTGCCGGTGGTCAGTGCCGCCAACGAGCTGTGCGATACCGAGGACGTGTTCCGCTGCGAGAACATGCGGTTCGTTAGCTATAACTGATGGCCGGACCGGGCCAGGATCAGCCTGCTTGTATGTTGCCGACCGCCGTCCGCTTCCAAGAGGAGGTTCGACCGATCAATTTATGAGGCGACTCTCGGCACCACTTCGCGCGCGGGCGGTGCGCGCATCCGTCCGCCGCGCAACCCAAGCCGGGCGGGATTCTATCTTCACAGAGCGACCGCAAACCGATCCAGAGTTGGCCCGAGATGTGTGTCACCAAGGGATCATGGCAAGCGACCAACGCCTGTGATCCGGTTCACAGACACTACGGTTACCTTCCGGTAAGGTGATGCGGCGGCCGGCATTCGTGGAAGAGCGCAGGGGCGGTCGGCGACCGCGGGCATAGATCGGTGTCACGACCGCGTTGAGCCAGGAGGAGGCGATGGAGATTTTGCGCCGATCCGAAGGACCTGCCGTCGTTCACCATTGATCGCAGCGGCGCGACGCTGACCCGGCAGGCTGCGGCGGCGTAGGCCACCGGGCGGTGCACTTGCTGCTCACGCGGCTGCTTCTTTCGAACTGGGAACAGCGGTGCTCCGGCTGCGCGATGCTGCCTGCCGTAGTCTCGCGGTACGTGCCGTAGGCTGGCTCAAAAACAAGAGGGAGACTCACATGAGCCTGAAACGTCACTTGACCTCCGCTCCAAACCATCCAAGGCGCCGCGCGATCTTGGGATTTGCCGCCACTGGCCTTGCGGTCCCCCTTGGCGCAATGGGCCCAGCGTCCTGGCGCACCCCTCGCCTTCCCTTCAACGCACCGATCTGCCGTGTGGGCGCCGCGGATACCGTTGCGGTTGGCAGCACGCCGCGTGAGATCAGGCTCGTGTGGAATGCGAACTCGGTGTGCCACACCGGGCTGGCGGCGACCGAACAGCTCGGCTACTTCGCGCGTCACAACCTCAAGGTCGAACGCATCAGCGTCGCGGGAGCCACGGACCAGCTGCTGGAGATGCTGGCGAGCGGCAAAGCGGACGCCGGCCTCGGCATGGCGTTCGGGTGGCTCAAACCGCTCGAGCAAGGCTTCGATGTGAAGCTTACGGCAGCGCTGCACGGCGGCTGCATCCGTCTGCTGACCAATGAGCGGTCCGGCATCACCAGCGTCGCCGGACTGAAGGGCAAGGCGGTCGGCACAGCCAACATGGCAAGCCCGGACCGCAATTTCATTTCTGTGGCGGCGGCCAAGAGCGGCATCGATCCGATCCGCGACATCGACTGGCGCGTCTATCCGCCTGACCTGCTCGGCGTCGCCTTGCAGAAGGGCGAGATCCAGGCGTTCTCCGGCAACGATCCGATCGCCTCTATCGTGCGCGACCGCGACCACCTGATCGAGGTGACGAACAACCTGGCCGGCGAATTTGCCCATTGGTCCTGCTGCGTGCTTGGCATTCGCGGCAGCCTGGTGCGCGACGAACGCGCCACCGCCGCGGCACTTACCGCGGCGATCATGGAAGGGCAGCAATGGCTCGCCGCCAATCCTGACGCCGGCGGCGCGCTGTTCGCAAGCTACAGCAAGAAGGGCACCGGCGAGCAGGTGGCAGGCATGCTGCGCACCCACACGCACGACCATCATCCGACCGGCGCCGAGCTGCGGCAAGAGATCCAGCTGTACGCCCAGGAACTGAAACAGGTCGGGGTGTTCAAGCAGAGTACCGACCCAGCACGCTTCGCCGACCGGGTCTGCGTGGACGTCCTGGCTACGTGAAGGTGCCGACACAGGCGATCCAGGCCACCGGCGAGGACGTCGCAGATTCGGTAAGAGCAACCCGCCCGGTCTGGTGGTGCGGCGGGGTGGCGGCCATTGCGTGGCTCGCCGCCGCGGCTCTGACGGAGCGTTGGCCGGACGACGGCGAGGTGGGACCGACCGACCGGCTGGCAGCGTGCATGGCAGTCATTGGTCTGGTTCTGCTGGGGGCAACGCTCACCAGTCGCTATGTCACCCAGGCACGGCTGGTTCGCACCGGTCCATGGCTGGTGGCGCTCGCGCTCCTGTTCGGGGCGTGGGAACTGGCAAGTGCCAAGTTGAACCTGCTGCCTCGGCCGTTCTTCGCCGCGCCGCAGTCGCTGCTGGAGGTCTACACAGACGACTGGCCACGCCTGCTCGACAGCGTGGCGCACTCGCTCATGCTGCTCGTCACCGGCTATGCGATCGGCGCGGTGTTGGGGTTCATCAGCGGCGTCGCGATCGGATGGTCGCGCGCCGTTGGTTACTGGATGCATCCGCTGCTGCGTTTCGTCGGCCCGCTGCCGGCCACTGCCTGGCTGCCGCTGGCGTTCTTCGTACTGCCGTCGAGCTGGACCGCGGGCGTGTTCCTGATCGCGTTGGCCACCGGCTTTCCCGTGACGGTGCTGACCTGGTCCGGCGTGGCCAGCGTCAACGCGGCCTACTACGACGTGGCCCGCACACTCGGCGCAAGCCAGCGTTTCCTGATCCTGCGCGTCGCCACCCCCGCCGCAATGCCCTCGGTATTCGTCGGGCTGTTCATGGGATTGGGTGGCTCGTTCGCCGTACTGGTGGTGGCCGAAATGGTGGGGGTGAAGTCCGGGCTCGGCTGGTACCTGAGCTGGGCGCAGGGCTGGGCCGCCTACTCCAACATGTACGCGGCGCTGATCGTGATGGCGCTGATGTGCAGCAGCGTGATCTGGCTGCTGTTCCGTCTGCGCGATCGTCTGCTGACCTGGCAGAAGGGATTACTGCGATGGTAGCAGCCGCCTGCGTGCAACTGGCGAGGCTTTCCCATCACTTCCAACTGCAAGGCACGGTGCTTCCCGTGCTGGATACGATCGATCTCGCGGTGGCGCCCGGAGAGTTCGTCGCCTTGCTGGGTCCTAGCGGCTGCGGCAAGTCGACGCTGTTGCGCCTGATCGCCGGACTTGAGCGTCCCCATGCCGGCCGCGTGCTGATGAGCGAACGGTTGGTCGAGAGGCCCGATCCCTCGCGTATCCTGGTGTTTCAGGATCCGACGCTCTATCCGTGGCGCACTGTTCGGCAGAACGTTGCACTCGGCCTGGAAACGCGTGGTTTGCTGCGGACGCAGGGTGGGCGCATCGACCCGATACTGCGGCTGGTTGGGCTCGACGGATTCGATGATGCGTTTCCGCACCAACTGTCAGGCGGTATGGCGCAACGCGCGGCGTTGGCCCGCGCGTTGGTGAACGAGCCGAGTGTGTTGCTGATGGACGAGCCGCTGGCCAACCTGGACAGCATGACCCGCATGAGCATGCAGGGCGAGCTCATGGCGCTCTGGCAACGCGAACGCTTTACTGCGTTCCTGGTGACGCATGACGTCGAAGAGGCATTATATCTGGCGGAGCGCATCGTGGTGCTGAGCCGCCGCCCGGCACGGATCGTGGCCGAGCTGGCTGTCGATCTGCCCTATCCGCGACACCGCGGCAGCGAGCGTTTCGTCGAATTGCGCCACCGCGTCCTCGAGCAACTTGGATTGCAGGTGGACTGGTGAACGCGCCGCCGCGCCGTTGCTCCAGAGAGTCGGCTGGCTAACCCGGGCGCAGACCGGTCAGACGTTCGATCATCGCTGCATCGCCGAGCACGGCCGACAGCTCCGCAGCCGACAGAGTGGCAAGCCCTTCGTGCGGCGTCGTCGCCTCTTCCAGCTTCGCGCGCGCCTGCAGCAGAACAGGATCAATCGGGTCGACACGCGGCCGGCGAGGTGGCGGCAACATTGCCTTGTGCGCTTCCAGCAGCGTTGCGTCGCGCAGCAGACGTGCGACACCTGGGACCGTGCCGGTTGCCCACTCGCGCAGCAGCGACGCCGCGCGCTGTACGACGGGCGGCGGCGCGATATCCTCGGGCGTGCGCAAGAAGCCGGGTCGCGACCGGCGCCCGGTCAGCAGAGCGAGCGGAATAGCCAATGCCAGTCCGAGCACGACCGGCAGCATCCACAACGCGAGCGATACCGAGACCAGCCCGGCGATCGCGCCAAGTGCCAGGCCCAACACCGTGTGCCGGCGATACAGCCGGCGTGTCTGGCGGGCCGGTATCGCGCCGTCCCCCGGGTCAAGCCCGGGGGCAAGCGCCCGCCGTTGCGCGTTCCAGCCGGAATCACGGCCAAGCAGGATCGCGGCGACGTCGATCGTCTGGGTCAGCATCACCACGGGCGCCATCAGGCCGGCGATCAGCGTTTCCAGCAGCGTGCCGGCGAGCAGCCGCAGCATGCCGAAGTGGCGCCGTTCACGGCCGCGCAGCAGGATCGCGATGCAGCCCAGCAGCTTCGGCACCAGCAACAGCCCCATGGTGCCGACGAACATCCACAT
>DATBKQ010000424.1:0-4108 GCA_036555825.1 Acetobacteraceae bacterium
CCACACGCGCTGTCCTTTCGCCATGCGCCGGTGTAGCCATGAGGAACCGGTTCTGCGCGAAGCCGCGCCGGGCCACTCGGTCGCATGCCATCTGGAGGTCTCGACATGACTGAACCGCACGGTCCGCTGCAAGGCGTCAAGGTCGTCGCCTGCTCCACGGCGCAGGCCGGCACGGTGCCATATATGCTGATGGCGGACCTGGGCGCCGAGGTGATCAAGATCGAGGTGCCGGAGGGCGGGGACACATCGCGCGGTTCCACCGTGTTGCCTGGCCTGCCCAGCACCTACTTCGAAACCAACAACCGCGGCGTGAAGAGCGTCACCCTGAACCTGAAGGCGGAGGAGGGGCGCCGGATCCTGCGGGAACTCGTGGCGCAGGCCGACATATTCGGCCAGAACTTCCGGCCCGGTGCCGCGGAGAAGAACGGCTTCGGCTACGAAGAACTGCGCAAGGTGAACCCCCGGCTGGTGTATGTGTCGATCTCCGGCTACGGACCCCAGGGGCCGAACGCGCACCTGCCTGGCACCGATTCCATGGCGCAGGCACTCGGCGGCATCGCCGAGGCCTATTCCACGCCGGGCCGGCCGCTGCGTACCGGCATTGTCTCGGTGGCCGATGAGACCTGCGCCATCCTGGCATTCGGCGGCGCGCTCGCGGCCTTGACCCATGCGCGCGCCACCGGCATCGGGCAGAAGGTCGATTGCTCGCTGCTTGGCGGCCAGATCAGGCTGATGGGGTGGACGCTTACCACCACGATGTGGCGCAACCGCAATCCGGTCACCGGCCAGGCGCGCGTGACCGGGACCCCCGAGCGTCCTGGCCTGAGCGCCAGCTTCAACGATCGTGACGGCAAGCCGCTGGTGTTCCAGTTGAATGGCGGCCGCGCGTGGAAGACGGCGATGACCGCGCTCGGGTTCTATGATTCACTCGAGCGGACGGGGTTTGGCGATCTCGGCGTGATCGTCACATCCGATGAACGGCGGGAGAGCCTGCTGCGCACGCTGGACGAGCTGTTCGCCACTGGCCGGCGCGACGACTGGGTGGCCAGGCTACGTCAGGCGGACATCGTCGCGGCACCGATCAACACGTTGCTGGAAGCGTCGAACGATCCCGACGTGGTGGCCAATGGCTATGTCACGGAGGTGGAATACCCGAAGCATGGCAAGACGCTGAAGGTGCATGGCACGCCTTGGCGCTTCTCCGAAACACCGGCGAGGATCGGCATCGCACCGGAACTCGGCGCGCATACCAGCGAGGTGCTGACGAGGTTGGGCTACACTGCGGAGCAGATCGGCGATCTGCGGCAACGGAAGGTAATCTGACCCTGGATTCCCGCCCGCGCGGGGATGACGGAAGCTATGTTCGGTGCTGTCGCTGGTGCGTTCAGACGCATGCCGGAAGTCCTGAGCGGCATCCTGCTGATGTGCGCCGGGGTCTCGACCTTCCCGTTCATGAACGCCGCGGTGAAGCTGCTGTCACCGAATTACCCCGCCGCGCAGATCACCTGGGCACGCTTCACAGGCCACCTGATCTTCATGCTGGTGGTGTTCCTGCCGAAGCACCGCTGGGCGCTGCTGCGGACGCGCAAGCCCGTACTGCAGATCAGCCGCTCGATGCTGATGCTGGTCAGCAACCTCGTGTTCGTCATGGCGATCGGCTCCGTGCCATTGGCCACCGCGTCGGCGATCGGTTTCACCTCGCCACTGATCGTCACGGCGTTGTCTGTGCCGCTGTTGCACGAACAGGTCGGATGGCGCCGATGGAGCGCCGTATTGGTCGGTTTCGCCGGCGCCCTTATGGTGACCCGACCAGGCGGCGGCGGATTGGCCGATCCTGCTGTTCTGCTGCTTCTGGCATCGTCCTTCGCCTACGCGCTTTACCAGATCGCGACCCGCTCGGTGGGCCGTTACGATTCCGCCGCTACCGGCATCATCTTTGCCGCGCTACTCGGTTCGTTGGTGATGAGCCTGGCGATGCCGTTCATCTTCGTGATGCCTGCGGGGTTGTCGGACTGGCTGCTGTTCGGCAGCCTCGGCCTGTTGGGCGGGATCGGCCACTACCTGGTGATCCAGGCATTTCAGCGCGGCTCAGCGGCGGTGATTGCGCCACTCGGTTATGTGGAACTGGTGGGGAGCGCTGTACTGGGATATGTGATCTTCCACAACTT
Source organism: Acetobacteraceae bacterium (assembly GCA_036555825.1). Classification (GTDB taxonomy): domain Bacteria; phylum Pseudomonadota; class Alphaproteobacteria; order Acetobacterales; family Acetobacteraceae; genus JAMXLO01. The sequence goes on from DATBKQ010000424.1 coordinate 2,169, forward strand.
CCCCGACCTTTGGACCTGGGTTGGCGCCGGCGTGATCATCGCTTCCGGGATCTACATTGCATTCCGCGAGCGGCAGCGGCGTCAGGAAACAGCCTGATGCGCGGTCTGCTTTTCGCCGTCCTGCTCCTGGCCACTCAGGCGGAACCAGCCATGTCGTTCCACATCGTCGATCCCTGGCCCGATCCCGCGGTCATCCGTGATGTTCGCGAGCAAAGCATCATATTCCAGAGCAGCGACCCATTCGCACCTGGTGATATCGGGCGTGCGCCGCCGCGTACCGTCAGTGGCCTGCTCTTCCTGCCTGCGGGCATCAAGCCGAACCGCCACACCCCCGCCGTGGTCATGCTGCATGGCTCCGCCGGCATGATCCGCGACCGCGCCAAGTACGGCCCGCAGCTTGCCTCCATGGGCATTGCCGTGCTGCTGGTCGAGACCTATGACAGCCGCCGCGACCTCGCTACAAGTTTCATCGACCGCGTGCTGCATATCACCGAGACGATGTTCGTGGCCGACGCCTACGCGGCGCTGCACTATCTGGCCGACCGCCCGGAGATCGATCGGCATCGCGTGGCACTGGCCGGGTTCAGCTATGGCGGCATGGCCACCGAGTATGCGCTTTACGCGCAGATGGCGAAGGCCCTGTCCCCGGACGGGCTGCGGTTCGCCGGCCATGTCGCATTCTATGCGCCGTGCATCGCACGCTTCGCCGACAGCCGCACCACGGGAGCGCCGCTGCTGATGCTGTATGGCGCGGACGATGAACTGATCCGCCCAGCCCGCTGCGAGCAGGTGGCGGACGACCTGCGGGCTGGCGGCAGCCAGGTCGAGATCATCGCCTATCCCGGCGCCGTCCACCAATGGGATGGGGGCATGCCCCGCGGGTTGATCGGCCGTCAACTCGCAGGGTGCCGGTTCATGGTCTCCCGCAACGGCACGATCCGCGACCAGAACACCGGCCTGCCGATGTCGGGACCGTTCCTGCGCAAGATCATCCTGGGGCTTTGCACTGGCAGCAGACCCTATCCGATCGGCCGAGACGACGCGGTGCGAGTCAGGTCGAACCGTGATTTCGCCGCGTTCCTGGCTCGCGTCTTCGCGGAATAGCCTGCGCTACTCGCGCGCGCCGGGCCCGGGCCGCGCTCTGCTCTGCAGCGGCCCCATGGCTGCACGCACCACTCGTTCGGCAGTCTGCAACATCGTTGCGCTCGACTCGATCGCGCGGTCAACGGCGTCCACGTAAAGTTCACGCTGCGTGTCGGCCAGTTCGACCAGCGACTTGCAGCGCAACAGGTTCTGTGGCCTGTGTGTCGCTTCGTTGACCGAGCGGTCCAACAGGCTCAGCCAGGTCTGCTGCATCTGCTGCACCCCGCGCCCGAGGCTGAGCGACGCATTGAACAGCGTCCTCAGACCGTCGGCCGTCGAATCGCTGGCCTGACCGTAGATGTCCATGACGCGGGCAGCCTGGTCCAGAAACCTCTGACCTCTGCCGTAGCTCACCTCCGCAAGGCGATCGTTCATCTCCGCAGCGGCACGCATGCCCAGCCAGACCGCCTCGCGGCCCTGATCGGCGACGCGCTGGGTAATATCCACCGCGGCATCTGTCGTGCGGCTGACCGTGTCGGCGGCACTGCCGGCCATCTCGTCGGATCCATCAACCGCTACACGTACCGTATCTTCAGCCTGCCGGGTGGCCTCCCGCATGGCTGTCCTCGCCGCCTGAGCACGTCCGCGACCGGCTCGATTGGTGGCTCGCGACATCGACATCTCCCGCTGCAAAAAAGTTCGGCGATGCCGACCGACACCGCGCACCATCAAAACACGAAGAGCGCCGCGCGGTTGCTCACGATGGGGAGAAAATCAAGGTTCGTCCATGGCAATTGCGTTTCAGCGGGCCAAAACTGAGCGAAACAGGAAGCCAGCGTTGCGCGACTCGTCCGAAT
>DATBKQ010000425.1:0-3023 GCA_036555825.1 Acetobacteraceae bacterium
GATGAACATCGGGAACAGCGGCAGGCAGAACCAGACATGCCGTTGCGCGAGCACGATATCGGTGAGGTTCAGGCTGCCGACGCAGAGCAGCACGGACACGAGGACGAAGCCCATCGAGACCTCGTAGCTCACCATCTGTGCCGCGCTGCGCAGGGCGCCCAGGAAGGCGTATTTCGAGTTGGACGCCCAGCCGGCGATGATGATGCCGTAGACACCGAGCGAGCTGATGGCGAACAGATAGAGGATGCCGACATTTATGTCGGCGATCGCCCAGCCGTCGTTCACCGGAATCACCGCCCAGGCGATCATCGCCAGGCCGAAAGTGAGCATCGGCGCCATCAGAAACAGCAGCCGGTTGGACCCGGCGGGGATGACCGTCTCCTTCATGACCATCTTCAGCGCGTCGGCGAATGGCTGCAGCAGCCCGAACGGGCCGACAACGTTCGGCCCCTTGCGAAGCTGCATTGCCGCCAGCACCTTGCGCTCGGCGTAGGTCAGATAGGCGACGCCGATCAGCAGTGGCACCAGCAACGCCAGTGCCTCGCCGAAGGTCAGGATCAGCAGCCCGATGTTGGTGTCGAAGAAGAACGAGCGCATGGGCTATTCCGCTGCCGCAGCCAGCGGAGTGGCCGCGAAGGTCGCGGTGCAGGCGGCCATGGTCGGGCTGGCGCGGCTGATCGGGTCCGTCTGGTAGTAGTCGGCGATCGCCGGCACGAAAGGCGCGTCCGAAAGCGCGGCGGGGTCGCCGGCAGGACCGGATTGATCGGTGGCTCCGAAGCGCGGAAGGAACCCGACGCGGCCGAACACAGGGTTAACCTGTTCGAGGCGCTGACGCAGCGCATCTATCGTATCGTAAGGCAGCGCGCGGCCGACCAGTTCGCTGAACGCGCGCAGGATCTTCCAGTCCTCGCGCGCGTCGCCCGGCGGATACACCGCCAGGAACCCACGCTGCACGCGACCCTCGGTGTTGACGTATGTGCCAGGCTTTTCGGTATAGGCTGCGCCCGGCAGGATCACATCGGCCCGCGCCGCGCCGGCATCGCCATGATGCCCCTGGTAGATGACGAAAGTGTCGGCACCGATGCGCGCGGTGTCGAATTCGTCCGCTCCCAGCAGCCAGAGCACATCGACACCGCCGTCCAGCATCCGGTCCATCGACTTGCCGTCAGGGCCGGGCACGAAGCCCAGGTCCAGCGCGCCGACGCGGGCGGCAGCGATGTGCAGCACATTGAAGCCGTGCCATTCGGGGGTCACCGCGCCGACCGATGCGGCGAGCCGCCACGCCGCCGCGAGGACCGCGGCACCATCCGGACGCGCCAGCGCCGCCTGTCCGACGATGATCATCGGCCGTTTCGCATCGCGCAGCTTGCCGGCAAATTCTGCGTTCAGCGTGTTCAGCACCACGGGCCCATGGCCGAGTTGCTGGACACGGTAGGTCAGATCGGTCTCGGAGCCGATGAGGCCGATCGGGATGTTGGCACCGAGCCAGCGCTTGCGGATGCGCGCGTTCAGCACCGGCGCCTCGCGGCGCGGGTTGGTGCCGATCAGCAGGATCGCATCGGCCTCCTCGATGCCGGCGATCGTGCTGTTGAAGATGTAGAAGTCGCGACGGGACGCGTTGAGGTGCGCGCCATCCTGGCGGCAATCGAGGTTGGCCGAACCCAGGCCGGTCATGAGGTCCTTGAGCGCCAACATGCTCTCCGCGTCGCACAGATCGCCGACGATGGCACCGATCCGGTCACCGGCCACGCCGTGCAGCCTCTCGGCGATGGCGGCGAATGCCTCGGCCCAGGTGGCTTCGTGCAACTTGCCGTCGCGCCGCACCCACGAGCGATCCAGGCGGCGGCGGCGCAGGCCATCGAGCGCGAAGCGCGACTTGTCCGCCAGCCACTCCTCGTTCACGTCCTCGTTGATGCGCGGCAGGATACGCAGCACCTCGGGACCGCGAGCGTCGACGCGGATGTTGGCGCCGACCGCGTCCAGCACATCGACGCTGTCGATCTTGGTCAGCTCCCATGGCCGGGCGACGAATGCGTACGGCTTGGAGGTCAGCGCGCCGACCGGGCAGAGGTCGATGATGTTGCCGGAAAGCTCGGAGCCGAGTGCCTTCTCGACATAGGTGCCCACCTCCATGTGCTCACCGCGATTGGTCGCCCCGAGGTCCGGCACGCCGGCGACCTCGCTGATGAAGCGGATGCAGCGCGTGCAGTGGATGCAGCGCGTCATCACCGTCTTGACCAGGGGCCCCAGGTTCTTGTCCTTTACCGCGCGCTTGTTCTCCTCATAGCGCGAGTGGTCCATGCCGTAGCCCATGGCCTGGTCCTGCAGGTCGCACTCGCCGCCCTGGTCGCAGATCGGGCAATCGAGCGGATGGTTGATCAGCAGGAACTCCATCACGCCCCGGCGGCCGTTGCGCACCATTGGCGAGTCGGTATGCACGACCATGCCGTCGGCAACCGGATAGGTGCAGGACGAAATGGGCTTCGGCGGCGCCTTCTCGATCTCCACCAGGCACATCCGGCAGTTGCCGGCGATTGAAAGGCGTTCGTGATAGCAGAAGCGCGGGATCTCCTTGCCGGCGGCTTCGCAAGCCTGCAGTACAGACGAGCCGTTAGGGACTTCGACCTCGATGCCGTCAACAGTGACCTTGGCCATTATGTGCTCCGCACAACTGTCATTGCGACCCCGGCGAAGGCCGGGGGAAGCAATCTCGGTCACGCCTTGCGCGCGTGACTCCCTCGGGATTGCTTCGCCGCTCCGCTCCTCGCAATGACACGTTGCTACTCCGCCGCCATGCGCATCGGCGCGCGCGCCTTGTAGGCGACGATGCGTCGTTCCATTTCCGGGCGGAAATGCCGGATCAGGCCCTGGATCGGCCAGGCCGCGGCGTCGCCCAGTGCGCAGATCGTGTGCCCCTCGATCTGACGCGTGACCTGTTCGAGCGTGTCGATCTCCGCCACCTCCGCCCGGCCCTCTACCATGCGTGTCATGACGCGCCACATCCAGCCCGTGCCCTCGCGGCA
>DATBKQ010000426.1:0-4169 GCA_036555825.1 Acetobacteraceae bacterium
GCTGTGCGACTATTTCGGCCACGAGATCATCGATTCGCTCGCGGTTTGCGCGCGGTTTCCCGACCTGGCCGCGGCGGGCCGGCTGTCGTTCCGGCTGGACACGCATGGCGGCCGGTTCATGGAAGGGCTCGATCCGGCGGAAAGCTACGCCGTGCTGGAACGCCACGCGCCGGGCGCCATCCGCCGCTATCGCAGCGAGACGGAGCTGCGCTTCCTGGTCGGCACCGGGGTCTCCGCCGCCGCGATCTGGCGGATGCGTGAAGCGCTGGACGACGCCGGCTATCCCAATGTCCGCATCGTCGCATCGTCGGGGTTCGGCGTGGAGAAGTGCCGGGTGATGGCCGATGCCAGGGCTCCGATCGATATCGTAGGGACTGGCAGTTTCATCCCGGATGCGTGGCACGAGACGTATGCCACCGCGGATATCGTCGAATATGACGGGGTGCCACTGGTCAAAGTGGGAAGAGAGTTCCTGTTGCGCAAGAACGTAGCGAGAAAACCCGCCGGCTGAAGAGACATCCGGTCGCAACGTTGACTCGCCGGATTTTCCCAACCTAACGTCCGGCAGGCGGCCAGCCGGGGCGCCTTGGCACATAACACCCGGCGCCGGCAGGGAGATCGGGATGGCCAATATCATTCGGGCGGCGTCGCGCCGCGATGTACTCAAGGTCGCGGGCATCGGCGGCGCTGCCACGTTGCTGGGCGCCAACCGCGGTCGCGCCGCGACCAAGACCCTCGGCTTCATGCACGAGAGTTCGTTCATTCAGACCTATGACGATTTCCTCAAGAAGACGCTGGCCCCCGCCTATGAGAAGGCCACCGGCATTGCCATCGACTACCAATTGATCAGCGTCGGCAGCCTGCAGACGCGCATGGCGACCGCGGCGGAGACCGGGAACGGCCCCGACATAACCTTGACGTTTTTCAATTGGCCGTTCCTGTTCGATGAAAAGTTGGTCGATGTCAGCGATATTGCCGAGGACATCGGCAAGAAGAATGGCGGCTGGTACGACTCCGCGAAGGAAGCGGTCGTCGTGAACGGCAAATGGAAGGCGATCCCGTTCGGCAATGTTGGCCAGATCATGAACTGGCGCACCGACATGTTCGAAGAGGTTGGCATCAAGGAGTTCCCCGATACCTGGGACGCGTTCCTGGAAGCCGGCACGAAGCTGAAGAAGGCGGGCCATCCGTTCGGATTGGAACTCGGCCACGGGTTCGGCGACAACCATGGCTGGATCTACCCGATGCTGTGGTCGTTCGGCGGGCGCGAGGTGGAGCCGGACGGCAAGACCATCGCGATCGATTCCGACGAGACGGCACGCGCGGTCGACTACTGCCGCAAGCTGTTCCATGACGCGATCCTGGAGGATTGCCTCGGCTGGACCGACGTCAACAACAACAAGGCGTGGATGAGCGAGCAGATTTCTTGCACCAACAATGCCGAAAGCATCTTGTGGTTCGCCAAGAAGCAGTTCCCGGACATCGCCAAGGTCACGCAGCAGTCGCTCAATCCGCAGGGGCCGAAAGGACGGTTCCACCTCCTCGCGCCATGGAGCCATGCGATCTACAATTTCTCGCCGAACATCAAGGAGGCGAAGGACTTCCTTGTGTGGCTGAACCAGCCGAAGCAGATCGAGGGCTGGTATGCATCGGCCGACAGCTACTACGCGCCATACCTGCACGCCTATGACGATGCGCCGCTGTGGCATGTGGAGCCGCGCAACCTGCCTTATCGCGATTCCCTGCAGACATCGCATCTGCCGGGCTGGCCGGCCCCGATTGGCCGCGCTCAGGCAGAGACCGTGGCGAAATATGTCGTGGTCGACATGTTCGCCAAGGCGTGCACCGGCAAGTCCACCAAGGAGGTGATCGCCGACGCCAAGGCGCAGCTTCAGCAGATCCACAAGCAGGCCTGATGGCTTCGGCCCACACGCAGGTCCTGCCGCGCCCGGCGCTGCGACCGCGCCCGGCATTCAGCCTGCGGCGCTGGACCGAGCGCGAGAGCGTCTTCAGTTGGCTCATGGTGATCCCGCCGGCGCTGTTTCTGGCCGCGCTGGTGGGATACCCGTTCATCTACGGCATCTGGCTCAGCCTGGAGGATCGTCCGGTCGCCAAGGCCGGCGTGTTCGTCGGACTGGCGAATTTTGCCACCGATCTGCATGACCCGGTGTTCTGGCGCGTGGCGCAGAACACGTTCGTCTACACCTTCGCCGCGACAGCACTGAAAATGGCGGGCGGCCTGGCGCTGGCGCTGGTGATGAACCAGGAGTTCAAGTTCAAGAACCTGATCCGCGCGGTGATGCTGCTGCCGTTCATCGTGCCCACCGTGCTGTCGACGATCGCCTGGATGTGGATCCTCGACCCGTCGTTCAGCGTGATCAACTGGTTCCTGGTACACTGGGGCATCGCCAATCCCGGCCCCTCCTGGCTCGGCAATCCGAACTGGGCGATGTTCTCGCTGATCATGGTCAATACCTGGCGCGGGCTGCCGTTCTACGCGATCACGCTGCTCGCCGGCCTGCAGACGATCTCGCCCGAACTCTATGAGGCGGCGACCATCGATGGCGCGTCCACCTGGGCGCGCTTCCGCTACGTGACGGTGCCGCTGCTCAAGCCGGTGATCTTCATCGTCACGATGTTCTCGGTGATCTTCACCTTCTCGGACTTCCAGCTTGTCTATGTGCTGACGCGGGGCGGCCCTGCCAACGCCACTCACCTGTTCGCCACCTATGCGTTCGACGTGGCGATGAGCGGCGGCCAGTTCGGTCTCGGCGCATCGATCGCGCTGTCGATGCTGCCGCCCCTGGCACTGCTGATCGCCGGCATGGCCTGGTACATGCGAAGCGAGAAGTCATGAGGTACTTGTCCATCATGGTCCGCCATGGTCGGGCCGAGCCCGACCACATGGGCGGGCCAACGTGATCGTCGAGAAGCGCGGCTTCCGGGTCCGGGCGCTGAAGCTGTGGCTGCCGCTCGGCTTCTTCATGGTCTTCAACCTGTTTCCGTTCTACTGGATGGCGATCACTTCGCTGAAGCCGAACAGCGAGCTGTACAGCCGCAAGATCATGCCGCTGGTCGTCTATCACCCGACGCTGGAGCACTTCGTCAACCTGCTGACCGAGACCAGCTTTCTCACCTGGACCTACAACACCATGCTGGTGGCGGTGGTCTCGACGGCGATCTCGCTGATTTTCGGCCTGATGCTTGCCTACCCGCTGGCCCGCATGCGGTTCCCCGGCGCGGCGCTGATCTCGTTCGCGGTGGCGGCGACCTATCTGGTGCCCCAGCCGTTGCTGTTCATCCCGCTCGCCGACATCATCAACCGTCTCGGGCTTGGCGACACGCTGACCTCGGTCATCCTGACCTACCCGACACTTCTGGTGCCATTCTGCGCCTGGCTGTTGATGGGCTACTTCAAATCGGTGCCGCACGAATTGGAAGACGCCGCGCGAATCGACGGCGCGACCAGGCTGCAAACCATGTGGCGTATCTTCCTGCCGCTGTGCATTCCCGGCTTCATCTCGGCAGGGATCTTCGCCTTCACGCTGGCGCAGAACGAGTTCCTGTACGCGCTGATCTTTCTGACCAAGACCGATGTCCGCACCGTTCCGGTCGGCGCCATCGCCGAACTGGTCCGGGGCGACGTGTTCTATTGGGGCCAACTGATGGCGGCGGCACTGCTCGGTTCGATCCCGGTCGCCATCATATACTCCTTCTTCGTCGAGCATTACGTCGCCGGCCTGACTTCAGGTGGCGTCAAGGCTTAACCGGCTGCCGTTGATTCCTCCGCATCGGCTGCCTAGCCTGCCGGCATGAGTGACCTTTTCGCCCCTGACGGTGGCTGGCGCGTACGCATTCTCGATCTGTCGGGCGGCGCGCACGACAACATCGTGGAGGAGATCGGCGGCTTCGAGACACTGATGCAGGCGAACGCCTTCGCACGGCGCTACGTTCGGGACTCGGTGGAGCGTTGTCGCGTCCCGGGCATGACCGCGAAGGAAGTGCTGGAAGCCTGGTTCGCATTCGGTGAGGACGCCGAGGTCATCGATGCCGGCGATGCCGGCTGGCGCAGCGCGACGGAACTCGGCGATTTTGTCGATCAACCCGCCAACGCCGAGGATCGCGACTGGCGGATGCTCGATCCACGCCGGATCGATGACGATGACGAG
>DATBKQ010000427.1:0-4008 GCA_036555825.1 Acetobacteraceae bacterium
CGCCCAGAATGGCGTGATAGCGCGTATAGCCGCCGATCGCCGAACAGCCCGTGCCAGGTTCGCGCTTGTTGCACGGCGTGGTGACATCCTGGAAATACACGCAGCGCGTCCGCTGCAACAGATTGCCCCCGGTGGTCGCCAAATTGCGCAACTGGCCGGATGCGCCGGCCAGCAGGGCCTGCGACAGCGCCGGATAGCGCGCGCGGATCAACCGGTTCGCGGCAAGGTCGCTGTTGCGGACATTCGCCCCGATCCTCACGCCGCCACCGGACAACTCCTCGACGCGATCGAGCGGCAAACGCGTGATGTCCACCAACAGATCAGGACTTGCCACGCCAAGCCGCATGTGATCGACGAGATTGGTGCCGCCGCCCAGGAACATGGCCGCCGGATGTCCGGCCACCGCGGCGACCGCGCTTGCGACGTCGGCGGCGCGCTCATAGGCGAACGGATTCATATCGCCGCCTCCGTCGTCCCGGCTGCTTCGCGGACCGCGGCGACGATATTCACGTAGGCGCCGCAGCGGCACAGATTGCCACTCATCCGCTCGCGAATTTCCGCATCGCTCAGGTCCACCGCGCCGTTCAGATCGCGCGTGACATAGCTCGGATGCCCCGCCTTCACCTCATCGAGCATGCCGACCGCGGAGCAGATCTGCCCCGGCGTACAATAGCCACACTGGAACCCGTCCTGGTGGAGGAACGCGAGCTGCATTGGGTGCAGCCCATCCCCGTTGGCAAGGCCCTGGGCGGTGGTGATCGCCGCACCGTCGTGTGCGACGGCAAAGGCCAGGCATGTGGTCGCTCGTCGTCCGTCGAGCAGCACGGTGCAGGCGCCGCATTGGCCATGGTCGCAGCCCTTCTTCGGTGACATCACGCCCAGCCGGTTCCGCAGCGCGTCGAGCAGGGTGGTTCGTGTATCAACGGTCAGCGTGTGCTCCACTCCGTCGATCCGGAGTGTGATCCGAGCATCCATGGAGTAGCTCCTGTCGCGCGAAGGTCGCAGAGGAACCCGAGGAGCTCAGTCCTCGCGGGGCTGGCCAAGCGGGCTCAGCGGCAACAACGCTGCCGTTGGCGGCTGGTTTCTGCCGGCCAGGACACAAGGCCGAAGCTTTCACGCACTTCGCGCGGCGGAGGCAAAGGATCTCCGCGTGCATATGCGTTGATCCGTGGTTCGACCTTCAACCGGACCGCCGCCGCCTTTCGGTGAAGCGGCCGAAGCGGAATGGTGCCGGATCGACGATCGGCGTGTCGCCGGCAACCAGGTCGGCCGCCAGCCGTCCTGCCCCTGGTCCGATTCCGAACCCATGACCGGAAAACCCCGTCGCCAGGAAGAACCCCGGGAGCGATGCGACTTCGCCGATCACCGGCACGGCGTCGGGAGTCACATCGATCATTCCACCCCAGCTTTCAGCAACCTGCATGCGCGCAAACACTGGAAAGCGGCGTGACAACGCCGCGCGCGCCTCATCCAGCGTGGCCTGCTTCGGCGCGGGGTCCAGCACGCGCACCGCCTCGAACGGCGTCGGCGCGTCAAGCGACCAGCGCCGCGGGACGCGCAGTTCCTGGAAGAAGCGGCGGCCGAACCGGATGCGGATCTCGCCGTAGTTCTGCCGCAGCGTCGGCAGGTAGTGCAGCAGCAGCCGGAATGAGTCGGGCGTGATATCGGCCACGTTGGCGTTGCGCCGCGCGATCGTGTAGCCGCCATCCAGCCGCTTGCGGAAGGCGAACACCGATCCACCAACCGCAACCTCCGGTGCACCGTCCAGCGGCGTGGTGCGGAACACCGATGCCAGCACGCGCAATTGCGGCAGCTCGATGCCGGCGTTGCCGCAGAACAGCCGCGACCAGGCGCCGCCCGCCACCACCACCGCATCGCAGCGGATGCGCCCCTTCTCGGTCGCCACCCCGCCGATGCGCCCAGCCTGCGTCTCGATGCCGCGCACCGCGCATTCAGTCAGGATCGTCGCACCGGCCGCGCGCGCGGCCTCGGCGATCGCCGGCGCGGCATGGGACGGTTCGGCGCGCCCGTCGGTTGGGGTGTGCATCGCGGCAACGAACATACTGGAGGCACCCGGTACCAGCGTGTCGATGGCCGCGCCGCGCAGCAGCCGCGCGTCCACCTGATATTGCCGCGCCTCGTTCAGCCACGCCTCCTGCGCGGCGACCTCTTTTTCGTTCTCGCACAAATAGACGATGCCGGCTTGGCGGAACCCGGTTTCGCGGCCGGTGCGCGCGTTCATGCCGCGCCACAGCCGCAGGCTTTCGATCGCCAGCGGGATTTCGCGCGCATCGCGCCCCATGGTCCGGCACCAGCCCCAATTGCGGCTGGACTGCTCGCCGCCGATGCGTCCCTTTTCGCACAGCACGACCGAGTGGCCCTTCTCCGCCAGAAACAGCGCGGTGGAGGCCCCGATAATGCCCCCGCCGATGATGACCACGCCGGCGCGGTCGGGGATGGTTGGGTCAGACCGGACTGGCTCTACAGGAGGGGACATCGGAGGCCCAAACGGTCGCGACGCTATGCCGTCGCTCCGCCTTCCTGGGGGAAAGTGATGTCGGCGTAAAGCACCCGCACGGGAATCTCAATGCTGATCTCCGGCATTCGCAGGATCTCCTCGTCGGTCAGCGCAGCAGTGCGCCACGCCTCATCCGGCCGCTCCCGTTCCAGGACCATCAGCCCGCCGGCCGTCGTTTCGAGCATAACGTAACGACGGATGGAGGGGACCGCGGCGTATCCCAGACCTTGAGGATACGGTCCGTCCGGCTGGTGCCGGAAGTGATCACCTCGAAGGCAACAACGACACCGGGCACGTCCGCGAACCGAGGTCGAGCTTCGAGCACGTGACCAGGGCTTCGGGTACCGGACAGCCGTTCCGGTCGTCGCCAGGCCAGCATCAGGGCCCGTGCATCTTCTTACATCCGCGTTTTGGGCCTTCCTTTGCAAACCTGCAGGTGGGTGGTGGACCGCGCCGGCAACACAACCGGTCAAGACCACTGTCGAAGTATGAAGTATTAGATCGCGCGGATCACACCGGCGACGAGCTCCGCCAGGCGCTCGTAGTCCGTGATGTCGTTGTAGGCTGCCGCCGACAGCCGCAGCCAGATCGACCCGGCCAGCACATGCGTCGGTGCGTCGGTACCGGCTGCCAGCAACCGTGCGCGCAGCCCGGCCGAACGCTCCGCGGTCGCGGCACCGGTTAGCGGCAGGCGCACCACGCCCATCGAGCCGGCCAGATCGCCGGTCGCGCCAGGCTCGGTGTTGAGCCGCCGTGCCAGCAGCGCCGTGGCTTCGGCGGCCAGGGAAATGTTGCGCGCCATCAGCGCCTCGCCGCCAAGCCGGTGATGGAAGTCGATCGCCACTCCGGTTGTCAGCCACGCGCTGGGATCGCGCGTGCCGGTCCAGTCGAACTCTTCCAGGTATCCTTTGCCGAATCCGTGCGAGACCGTGGCCGGATGCAGGTCCGCCTGCCGGTCCGGCCGCGCATAAAGGAACGCGCTGCCCTTGGCCGCGCACAGCCATTTGTGGCAATTGCCGGCATACCAGTCGGCGCCAAGGGCCCGCAGGTCGAGCGTCACCTGGGCAGGACCATGCGCGCCATCGACCAGCACCGGAACATCGGCGGCGTGGCAGACATCGACGATGCGTTGCAGCGGCAGCACCAGGGCACTGGCCGAGGTGATGTGGTCCACCACCGCGAGCCTGGTGAGCGGTGACAACGCCGCGGCGACATTGGCCACTATCGCGTCGGCGCCGGGGCGCGGGAACGGTACCTCCGCCTCGACCACCCGCGCGCCGGCGCGCTCGCAGACGAAGCGCACCGTGTTGCGCACCGCGCCGTAGCCATGGTTCAGTACGAGGATTTCGTCGCCCGGCGAAAGATGCAGCGAACGCAGTACCGCATTGCAGCCGGTGGTGGCGTTCTCGACGAACGCAATGTCCTTGCCGTCGGCGCCGATGAACGCTCCCAGACGCTCCGCCGCGTGACGCAGCGCCTCCGGCAGCACC
>DATBKQ010000428.1:0-10730 GCA_036555825.1 Acetobacteraceae bacterium
GCACCTTGCGCGCGGTCTCCGCGCCGGCCACCGGCAGATCCTTCGCATTCAGCAGCCCGATCTGCACCAGCACCGAGGCCTGGTCCCAGTAAATGTGCTCGTGCGCCACCTTGCCGTCGCGGAACTGCACGATGGCCACCAGCGGTACTTCCACCACCCGCCCGGTCGGCGCGATCCCCGGCAGCATCCAGTCGATCGCCGTGGTGTGGGTGAACCGTACCACCATCTCGTCAACCACGCGATCGGCGCCGACCGTGCGGCTGACCGGTGTCATGGTCGTATCGGGCGGGTTCACGCCGATGAAATGATACTTGTAGAAGCGCTTGAGCTGGTCATGCCCGACGCCGCCCGCCAGCGTCGGCACATGATTGACATAGGGCGCCGCCACCATCGTCGCCATCGTCGCATCGACGTCGCGTGTCTCGAATTCGTGGCGAAGGTGTTCTTCCCACAGCGCTTCCAGATCATGCTCGGGCATCGCGCGCCTCACCCGCGCTTCGGCGTCAGGTGCGCAACCCGTGGGCCAACCTCCTCGGCCAGCAGCCGAAGCGAGTTGTGCCATGCTTCCGGTTGGTCGGCGTAATCGAAGCCGAACACCAGCAGGCCGCCGAATCCGCCCGCCTCGTGGTAGATGCGCTCCAGCTTTTCGGCCACCGTCGCCGGCGAGCCGATCAGCCAGTTGTGCTCCGCGCAGTAGTCGGGCGTGACGTCGGAATCCGCCACGTTCGGATCGTGCTTCAGGTATTCGAGGAACCCGAAGTTGCCCAGCAACGGCAGGAAATACTCGCGCATCATCCGCCCCATCATGCCGCCCGCCGAAAGCCGCCAGGCCTCGGCGTCGGTTTCCGCCACGAACACCTAGCGCACCAGCCGCCAGTCGGCACGGTGCGGCGTGCGGCCGGTGCGCGCGGCACCGATCTCCACCGCCTCCCAATGGCTCGCGACATAACCGGGGTTGAGGTTCAGGCTGAGTGGCAGGAACCCCCTCTCGCCGGCGAGCTTCAACGTGTCCGACTGCTTCGAAAAGCCGGCGACACCGATCGGCGGATGCGGCTTCTGCAAGGGATAAATGTGCGGCTTGAGAAAGCCGAACATCGGCTCGGGCTTCGCCACTTTCCAGAACTTGCCCTCGTACTTGAACTGCGGCTCGTCGCCCCACAGGCGCAGGATGATATCCAGCGCCTCGCGCGTCATCTCGCGGTTGACCCCCGAGGTACCGTCCACCTCGAACATCGCCCAGTCACTCGGCAGCCCCGATGCCGCAACGCCGAAATTCAACCGCCCCTCGGACAGGTGATCCAGCATCGCGACGCGCGATGCGAGTTCCGCGGGATGGTGATAGGGCAGCAGGAAACCGCCTGGGCCGATGCGCATGCGCTTGGTCTGCATCAGCGCCTGCGCGATCAGCAGGTCGGGCGAAGGGTGCGGCTCCCAAGGCGCCGTGTAGTGTTCGCCAATCCAGGCTTCGGCGTAGCCAAGCTCGTCGAGCCACCGCAGCGTCTGCAGGTCCCAATCGTGCCCGGCCTTCAGCCCCCTTTCGGGCGGATGCGACGGCATGGCGAAATAGCCGAATTCCATGGCGGTCCCTCCTGCATAGAAGCGAGAAGGCTACACCCGACCGTGCCGGCATTGCCAATGGCGTAGGGCGAATCCTTATTGGCGATGCACCGTAACCAGTCTGCCGGATTTGCAATGAATAAGAAATGCGCCATACTGCGCTCGGTCGCCGCAGATAGCGGATTCGCAAGAGCGCATGCCCCATCCTGTCAGCACGTAAAACGATGGCCAGAACCCGCCAGTTTGAACCTCCCGACGCCGCGCACGACCAACCCTATGGAGTGGTGAGCTCTCTGAACAAGGGCCTGGTGGCCTTATTAACCCTCTCGGTGGTGGTCTCCGTCCTGGCCCTATGCGCGGTTGTTTGGCAAGGATGGATCGCCCAGGACACTGAGAAGCGACAGGTCCGTGCCTACGCTTACGCCACGCCGGCCGGCCTCAAGGATTTCGAAGTCGGGAAGGCCCCTGTCGGAGCCGTGGCGATCAGGATTATGGGACAGACCCCAGCCTACAACGTCCGGGGCAAGATCAGCGTGGCCCCCTTGCCCTATCCTCCGTCGGATAGTGTCGACGCCGGCATGAAGACTGTGCGCGCACATGACCAGGTCTTGAACAGCACTTTGCTCGGCCTCGGGACGGTTTTCACGTTGGAAGCACCGACTGATGCGGCCCTGACCCGAGAGACAATGGATTCGCTGAGCAGCGGAAGCTCACGTGTCTATATGTGGGGTGAAGCCAATTACGAAGACTCATTCGGCCAAGCGCATTGGCTGACTTTCTGCTACATCTACGATAGCGGTGGGCAGAGTGCGGATATGTGCCCGTGGCACAACACCGATGATCACCACTAAGGGCGTCAGGACGGATTCGCGGGAATTTCGCGGGAATATAGTGTAAGAGGATTCCTGAACCGCCAGCGGCGCCAATGATCGCGCAGCCCTGTTGCTCGCTGATTCCGTGCGCCTCGCGCGCCGCAGTCATAGCGGCTCGCCGAACAACGGGCGTCACCAACTAGGCTCGATAGACTGCGGGCCCAACGCCGTGCATCGGCTCGCGTTGCGCGCGCTGGTCCCTACACCACGCCGCGCTCGCGCAGCCGATCGATCTCGCCAGTCGACAGCCCAAGCTCCTCCAGCACCTCGACCGTGTTCGCGCCGAGCTCCGGCGCTGGCAGGCGCACCGGTAAAGGCGCGCCATCGACATGCAGTGTTGGCCCAAGCATCGAGACGTCGCCATGGCCCGGGTGCTCGACCGTCACCACCGCCTGCTGATCGATGACCTGCGGGTCGGCGAACACCTCGTCCAGGTGCATCACGCGCGAACAAGGCACGCCCGCCGCATTCAGCGTGCGGATCCAGTGCGCGCTGGTCTCGCGCTTTGTGCGCGCCTCGATCTCCGCGTTGATCGCCGCGCGGTTCTCGGCGCGCAACGCATTGGTGGCGAACTCAGGCCGCTGCCGCAGGTCCTCGGCGTTCAACGCGCGCAGCAGGCGCTGGTACATCGCGTCGCCGGCCGGTGCGATCGCAATCTCGCCATCGGCCGTGCGGAACAATCCATACGGCGAACCGATCGGGTGATCGTTGCCCGTCCGCGTGGGCACCCGGCCGGTGGCGAGATAGTCGGTCGCCATGAAGCTCAGGAAACTGATCAGTCCGCCGATCAGGCTGACCGACGCCGAGCCTCCCTGCCCGGTCCGCCGTTCGCGCAGCAGCCCGGCGACGACCCCGAGTGCCGCGTAGAGACCGGCGATCAGGTCGCTGACCGGTGGGCCGGAGCGCATCGGCGGCTGATCGGCCGCGCCGTTGACGCTCATGAAACCGCTCATCGCCTGGGCGATGAAGTCGAAGCTGGGCCGGTCGCGGTACGGACCGCTTGAACCGAACCCGGTGACGCTGCCGCGTACCAGGCGGGGATTCAGTTCGGCCAGCCGCGCCGCGGTGAATCCCATCGCGTCGAGCACGCCTGGGCGATAATTGTCGAGCAGCACATCGCTGCGGGCGATGAGCCGCGCCAGAATCGCGCGGCCCTCGTCGCTGCGCAGGTTCAGCGTGATCGAGCGCTTGTTGCGATTGTAATTGGCGAAATACCAGGAGAGACCTCCCCTTCCCGCGCCCTGGTGACGCACCGCGTCCCCCTCGCCCGGCGTCTCGACCTTGATCACGTCGGCGCCGAGGTCGCCCAGCAGCATGGAGCAGAACGGGCCTGACAACACGCGCGTGAGATCGGTTACGCGGATGCCAGAGAGCGGCAAGCCTGGGTTCATGATCTCGATCTCACTTATCCGTTTGTTGGCACTACGGAAATGCCGTTTGCTTGCCGAGGCGCCATATTGGCAGCAATGTGCAAACGCAAGGCACCGGGAGAAGCTGTGTCCATGACTGATGTCAAATCCAACGCCACGTCAAGCATAGCCGCGGCCGGTGCCGTCGCGTTGCTGGCCGCCATGACGCCCGCTCGCGCCGCCGATGAAGGACCGATCAAGATCGGCGTCGTCAGCGAACAGGCGGCGATCGTCGGGCAGGCGATCAGTCAGGGCGCACAGCTCGCCGCCGACGACATCAACAAGAAGGGCGGCATCAACGGACGGCAGATCCAGATCATCACCTACGACGACCACTCCTCCGCCGCGGACGCCGTGCGGGCGTATCAGCGC
The DNA here is from genome assembly GCA_036555825.1 of Acetobacteraceae bacterium. Classification (GTDB taxonomy): domain Bacteria; phylum Pseudomonadota; class Alphaproteobacteria; order Acetobacterales; family Acetobacteraceae; genus JAMXLO01. Next base: position 4,211 of record DATBKQ010000428.1, read on the forward strand.
GCGGTACAGCAGGACCATGTATCGGCCGTCGTCACCACCTTCATCAGCGAGGTCGCGCTCGCAATCGAGCCGTGGGCGGCGCGGCTGCATATGCCCACCATGACCCCGGCCGCCGCCAGCAACCTGATCAGTCAGCAGGTGCACGACAAGTACGACCAGTACAAGTACATGTTCGAGAGCTGGTTTCCCTCGCCGATCCTCGCGACGGCGGTCTGCGACGCCTCGCACGACATGTTCGTCAGTAAGCTGCACATGCACACAGCCGCCGTGATGAGCGAAGACGCCGACTGGACCAAGCCGCTCGATGAAGGTTACATGAAGTGTCTGCCGCGAGCCGGCCTGAAGGTGGTGGACGAGGTCGCCTTCAATCCGGACACCACGGATTTCACGCCGATCTTCAACGCCATCGAGGCGAAGCACCCCGACGTCATCATCGCTGGAATCGCCCATGTCGGCGTTCAGCCAACGGTACAGTGGCACTCGCAGCAGGTGCCGATCCCGATGGGCGGGATCAGTGCTCAGGCAACGAACCCGACGTTCTGGAAGGATACCAACGGCGCCACCAATGGCGTGATCACCCAGTCGGGCACCGTACCCGGCCTGGCGCTCACCTCGCTGACCAACCAGGTCGCCGACGAATTCCAGCAACACTACGGCCACTTCCCTGCCTTCGATGGCTTTACCGCCTACGATTCCGTGCGCATGTTCGCGGACGCGATCCGGCGGGCGAACTCAACCGACCCCGACAAGATCGTCGCGGAGCTGGAGCAGACGAAGATGGAGGGCACACTCGGCAACCTCGCCTTCTATGGTCGCGGCGATCCCTATACGCACGCCCTGAAATACGGCCCGGAGTTCACCACCGGCATCTTCATCCAGTGGCAGGACGGCAAGCAGGTCTGCATCTGGCCTGAGAACAAATGTCCGGCGAAAATGGTATTTCCGCCATTCGTCAAGTTGCAGCAGGCCTCGGCGCAATAGCGGGCCTTGCGCGGACTGCAGATTCTCGTCGATGGCTTCGCGATCAGCTCGCTCTACGGACTCGGCGCGGTAGGTTTCTCGCTGATGTTCGGCGTGTGCGGGGTGCTCAACCTCGCACATGGCGGCATCATGCTGATCGCCGCCCTGTTCGGCTGGTGGGTCGCAGCGGATTACGGCGCGGGACCCTATGGCGGCGCGGCAGTGGGGATCCTCGCCGGCCTGCTGGCATCCTACGTCACCTACTTTCTCGTCGTACGGCCGATCCAGCGCTCCCGCGCCATTCCGCGATCCGAGGAGGAGATCTTCCTGCTCACCGCGACGCTGCTCTGGGGCATCATGATCCAGGTCGGCATGGACTACCTGTTTTCCAACAATCCCGTCACCATGCAGGCGTTGATCCCGGGCGTTTCCAATCTGCTCGGCGTGCGGACGCCGAACAACGAATTGCTGATCGCGGCGGTGTGCTGGGTTGCGATCGGCCTGCTCTGGTTCCTCGTCAACCACACGCGAATTGGCATGCAGTTGCTCGCCGCCTCGGTCAATCCGCGCGGGCTGACACTGCTCGGTTTCGAGCTGTCGTCGATCTACCTTGTCGTATGGACGATCTACGGCGTTCTCGCCGGGCTCGCGGGCGTTCTGCTGGCGTCGTTCTTCGGCATCAGCTCCGACAATGCCGGCAACCTCACGGCCAGCGCCTTCAGCATCGTGATCCTCGGCGGCCTGGGCAGCGTGCCCGGTTCGCTGCTGGCGGCGTACGTCGTCGGCTATGCGGAGACGCTGACCGCCTACCTGGTGAACCCGACATTGCGACCGATCCCCGCGCTGCTGATCCTGGTGGCGGTGCTTTACGTGCGGCCGCGCGGGCTGCTCGGGCGCCGATAGCATGACCCTGCCACGCCGCTTCGGGCTATGCGCTGCCGTGCTGCTGCTCATCACCGGTGCCAGCGCACCGGGTTGGATGGGCGCTTACTTTCTGGGCGTGTTCACCACGGCGTACTACTTCAGCGTCTTTGCCATGTCATGGGACCTGCTGTTCGGCTTCGCGGGCGAGGTGAATTTCGGCCCGACCTTCCTGATCGGCGTCGGCGCCTACGCGGCCGGGCTGATGAACAACGCAGGCTACGGTATCCCGCTTTGCCTTGCGGGCGGAGCCGCGGCGGCGGTAGCCGGCGGCATCGCGCTGGCGTTGCCGGCCTTGCGCCTGCGCGGCCCGTATTTCGGCCTGGTCACCCTGGTCGCGGTCCTGCTGCTGCTCGACTGCATCGTCATCTTCGCCGGCTTCACCGGCGGCGAGATCGGCATGATGGTGCCCGACGTGCTCTCGGTCAGCGCCGAGACCAATTACTGGTATGCATTCGGCTTCCTGGTCGTCTCTGCGCTGCTCCTGTTCGGCTTCTCGCGCTCCTCGGCCGGGCTGATCCTGCAGGCCACCGGTCAGGACCGGATCGAGGCGGCGGCGCTCGGTTTCAATGTGACCAAGCACAAGCTGGCCGCGTTCTGCATCAGCGCGCTGTTCTCCGGTCTCGCCGGCGCCATGCTCACCTTCTATGGCGGCATTGCCTCGGTCGATACTGTGGTGAGCCTGGCGATCGCCGTGCAGATCGTGATCGCGGTGATATTCGGTGGCCGCCGCACCATCCTGGGTGCGATACTGGGCTCGATCTTCCTGATCCTGTTCAACGAGCTGTTGCGGCCGCTGGGCCAGCTCAACAATCTCGTGGTCTCGGCCATTGCGCTGGCGGTGATCATCTTCTTTCCGGACGGCGCGCTTGGATGGGCGTCGCGCGCGCGCGACCGGACATGATGGCGAATGCCGCGCCAGCGCTGGAAGTCGCCGGCCTGACCAAGCGGTTCGGCGGCCTGGTCGCGGTGAACGACATCGGCTTCGGCATCCGGCCCGGCGAGATCCTGGGCCTCATCGGACCGAACGGCTCCGGCAAGTCCACCGTGATGAAGCTGGTCATGGGCATCGAGCGCGTCGATGCCGGAAGCGTGAAGCTGAACGGCACCGAGGTCGCCGGGTGGCCGACCCATCGCATCGCGCGCCACGGTGTCGGGATCGTGTTCCAGCACTCGCGTCCGCTGCATCGGCAGACCGTGCTGGAGAACATCAGGCTGGCGCTGCTGCCCGACTCGTTGCTGCGCCTGGTGGCCGAGCCGCATGTGGACAGGCGTGCGCGCGAAATCGGCGACCGCGTGGGCCTTGGTAATGTGCTGAACCGCCGCCCGGCCACGCTGCCGTTCGCCGACCTGCGGCGGCTGGAGATGGCCAAGGCGCTGGCTCGCGATCCGCGGGTCGTACTGGTGGACGAGCCGTTTGCCGGCCTGACCCAGACCGAGGTCGCGGTGTTCTCGGATCTGATCGATGGCTTCCGCCGCGACGGGCGCGCTGTACTGCTGGTGGATCACAACGTCAAAAGCGTCGCCGCACTGGTGGACCGTGTGCTCGCCATGTATCTCGGCGCCCGCATCGCGGAGGGAACCGCCGACGAGGTGATGCGGGACGAGACGGTGCGCCGCGTCTATCTCGGCGGCGCGATCGAGGCACACCCGCGAACCGAACTCGATACAACCGCCGCACAGACGCTGCTCGACGCCCGCCGGATCGATGTGTTCTACGGCAAGGCGCAGGCACTGCAGGACGTGTCGATCCACGTCAACGCCGGCGAGTTCGTCTCCGTGGTGGGTTTGAACGGCGCCGGCAAGACGACGCTGTTCAACGCCATTTCCGGGCTCGTCCCGTTCAGCGGGGATATCCGCTGGTCTGGCGGCAGCCTGCGCGGCAGGACGCCGGCCAGCATCGCCCGGGAAGGGATCGTGCAGTGCCCCGAGACGCGCGAGCTGTTCGGCGAGCTCAGCGTGCGTGAGAACCTCGACCTCGGCGGGCAGCATCTGCCCCGCGCCGATCGCGGCCAACAGCTTGCCTGGTTGCTGGACCTGTTTCCGATCCTGCGCGAACGGCAGCGCCAGCCGGCCGGCACGCTGTCCGGCGGCGAGCAGCAGATGCTGGCCATTGCGCGCGCTCTGATGATGCGCCCGAAGCTGCTGATCCTGGACGAACCGACGCTTGGCCTGGCGCCGGTGGTGCTGGAGCAACTGTCCAAGGCGCTTGGCCGGCTGCGCGAGACCACCCCGATCACGCTGCTGCTGGGCGAGCAGAACGTGACGTTCGCCCTGCCGCACGCCGACCGCGTCTATGTGCTGGAGCACGCCCGGATCGTCTGGGAGGGCGATCCGGTCAGGTTCGCCGCGGAGATGGGAACCGGATACCTGTAGCCGTAAACCTTATCGCTCATTGCCCGCCGACCCGGTTTCCGGCATCCTGCCCGCGTCCCGGCCACCCGGCGCGGGAGAGAGCGGAGCGAGCTCCGCCGCCGAAGGCGCAACCGGCCCCCGGAAACGCTCAGGCAAAAGGACCGCGGCGGGATCAGGGATCTCTGGAAAGCCGGCCGGCGCGCCATGCGTCTGCCGCACCGACGAGGTAAGGGACGCATCCCGGCGTTCTGAATCTTTCAGGTAAAGCGACAGAGGGGGGTCATCGGCACCGGCACGGATCGCCGGCGCATGACCCTTCGCGGAGCCGACCAGTGATCGACAACGCCCTGCCGGACGACCCCAACCCGAAGCCGCTGAAGACCGTGCCGCTGGACGCCTGGCATCGCGCGCTTGGCGCGCGCATGGTCGAGTTCGCCGGCTATGCCATGCCGGTGCAGTACCAAGGCGTATTGGCCGAGCATCTGCACTGCCGGGCGCGGGCGGCGCTGTTCGATGTCTCGCATATGGGCCAGGCGACACTGTCCGGTGCCACCGCCGCGGCGGCGCTGGAGCGCCTGGTACCGGGCGATATCGCCGGATTGAAGCCGGGGCGCCAGCGTTACACGCTGCTGACCAACGAGGCCGGCGGCATCCTCGACGACCTGATGGTGACGAAGGTCGCTGGCGAGCAACTGTTCCTGGTGGTCAACGCCAGCCGCAAGGAGATCGACTTCACCCATATCGCCGCCAACCTGCCATCCGGCGTGCAGCTTGAGCCGCACGACGACCGCGCGCTGCTGGCGCTGCAAGGACCGGCGGCCGCCGCGGTGATCGGCCGCATCATGCCCGAGGCGTCACAACTTCCTTTCATGGGCGCCGCGGCGATCGCGCTGGCCGGCATCCCGTGTCTGGTGTCGCGGTCGGGCTACACCGGCGAGGACGGATTCGAGATTTCTGTCCCCGCCGCGGCCGCGCGGGAACTGGCGCAGCGGATCATCGACGAACCCGAAGTGGTCCCGGCCGGACTGGGCGCACGCGATTCGCTGCGGCTGGAGGCGGGCCTCTGTCTCTATGGCAACGACATCGACGAACTGACGACCCCGGTCGAAGCCGATCTGGCCTGGGTCATCGGCCGCCGCCGCCGCGCCGACTGGGACTTTCCCGGCGCGGCGGCAATTCGCGACCAGATCGAGCACGGTGCGTCGCGCCAGCGCGCCGGCATCCGGCCCGACGGCCGCGCGCCCGCTCGCGCTCTTACCGAGATCGTTGCCGCGGATGGCACCGCGGCCGGCACCATAACTTCGGGCGGCTATTCCCCGACGCTCAGCGCGCCGATTGCGATGGGCTATGTCCGCAAGGACCTCGCCGCCGTCGGCTCCGCGCTGCACCTGATGGTGCGCGGCAAGCCGCTGCCCGCACGCGTCGTGCCGCTGCCGTTCGTCCCCCACCGCTACGCCCGCTGACACAAGGAGCGTCCCGATGGCGAAACCGCCCGCCGATATTCGTTTCACCAAGGAACATGAATGGGTGCGGCTCGATGGCGATATTGCCACGATCGGCATCACCGACCACGCACAGGAGCAGCTTGGCGATGTGGTGTTCGTCGAGCTGCCGGAGATCGGCCGCGATGTTGGCACGGACGAGGCCTGCGCGGTGGTGGAAAGCGTCAAGGCGGCGTCGGACGTCTACGCCCCGCTCGGCGGCAAGATCGTCGAGATCAACCAGAGCATCATCGATGATCCCTCGCTGGTGAACAGCGATGCCGAGGGCGAGGGTTGGTTTTTCCGCATCGAGATCGACGACACTGGCGCGTTCGAGGCGCTGATGGATCACGCCGCCTACGACGAATACCTGGAGACGCTGGACTGATGGACGCACTCGCCGAACTCGCCGCGCTGGAAGCGGCGGACAGCTTCGTTTCGCGTCACATCGGTCCATCGGAGTCCGACATTGCCGCAATGCTGCATGCGGTCGGCGCGGCGACGCTGGACGAGCTGGCGGCCAAGACGGTGCCGCCGGCGATCCGCACCAGCCAGCCGCTCGCCCTGCCGCCGCCGATCGACGAGGCGGCGGTAATGGCCGAACTGCGCGCGCTGGCCGCGAGGAATGTGCGGGCCAAGTCATTGATCGGCATGGGCTACCACGGCACGCACACGGCTCCGGTGATCCAGCGCAACGTGCTGGAGAATCCGGGCTGGTACACCGCCTATACGCCGTATCAGGCGGAGATCGCCCAGGGCCGGCTGGAAGCGCTGCTGAACTTCCAGACCATGATCTGCGAGCT
>DATBKQ010000429.1:0-32439 GCA_036555825.1 Acetobacteraceae bacterium
TGCGCGGGTAAGCTTGCGCGCGATGCCACTTTGGCTGACCAACAGTTCGTCGGAATCCGAGGCCGCCGTGCCAGATGCAAGCTGATCAATTGTCGGCATGATAAGGTCGGCCCCTTAGAGCGCGATGACCGAAGGCGAATCGAGCCGCCCAATCGATGATTGGGTAGCCGGCCCGGAGGTCTGGATCGCGCGATAGAACAATGAGTTGGAGCGGGACGGCTTCGCCTGCTCGAGGTAATCCCGATCCAATGTCGGAGCGCACGCGTGTTGCAAGAAAAGCGACGAATAATGCGGTCAGAGCTGCCGGGCGATGACTAGGAAATCAAGACTGGATTGCCATTCTGGTCGGTGAGCACAATTCCAGCATCGGTCACCAGGGCATTCGGCGGAACCGGCGGGACTGATAGATAGAGGACCGGCAGCAGAATTGCGCGGTTGATTACCCGCCCGTTGGCGGTGCCGATCGCCAGATTAACCGTGTATACAATCCCCGGCTGACCTCCTGACAGCCACAGTACTGCGAGCGGTCCGTCGGCAGTTGCGCTGTTCAGCGTAAGGTCGCCGGGGTTGGCGGGTTCGATCGTCACGTCCAGGGTGGTAATGGCGTCGCCGTCGTTACCCACCAGTGCCGCTGATATATCGAACTGATAATCCAGTACATCGGCGGGATCCTTGGTTGGCCAGTTCAGTGGCGGGGGCGCTACCGCCGTGGAACCACGTGGCATGGCGATGAAGGAGTCCAGCACGACAGTACGCGCTGTGCTTGGCTTCCAGAGGTGACTTGCTGTCGTGGGCATGGCAATTCTCCCATGCTATGTGCCGTTCAGCGATCGCCGCTCAACGCGGCGATCTGCGCACTGAGAGCCGCGAGCTGAGCCTGCAGTTCAATTATGCTGGGAACCTGGGTTGCAGGTTGCTGTGCGGTTGGCCTGGTGAATTGCGTCCCATCGAAATGCCAGCCCTCGGCGAGATCAGTCTGAGACGATGCGTCCACCCAGACCAGGGCCGGGTTGAACATTCTGGTGATATCGCCGTCGGTTTTCAGCAACTCCGCGACTATTCCATTCTGAATCCGCGCATAGGTTCTCATTGCGAATCCTACCATCTGACCACGACCAGGCCGGCTGCCCCGGGCGCGCCGTTAAACGGGGTGGCACCGTTCGCGCCGGTACCTGCGCCGGATGCGCCGCCGCCGGGGAAGCTGCCCTGCACCCCCCAGGTTCCGCTGTTCTGGCAGCCGCCCATTGGGGCGCCGCCACCAAGTCCGCCTTGAGTCAACATTGCCCCCTGGCCGGTAGATCCGGTCAGGTTTACGTCGCCGCCTACACCGAAGCCTGCTGGCGTTGCACCGTTGCGGGGATCCTGCATGTTCGCCAGAACATTGAGGCTGCCTCCGGTCGCGCTCAGATACGTACCGAAACTCGAAGTTCCACCCGCGGTCGGAGCACCTCCGCTGGTATTGCCGGCTGTGCCGCCAGGTCCCACCGTGATGGGTATTGCTTGACCGGCAACCAGTCCCGTTATCCGTTTGCGGGCATAGCCGCCCCCTGAGCCTCCACCGCTTGCGAAGCTCTGGGTCGAAGCGAAGCTTCCGGAGCCACCGCCCCATACCTCGACTTCCGCCTGGGTCACGCCTGTCGGAACGGTGAATGTGCCGTTGGCAACATAGGTGCTGACCCCCGACGCGAAGCCTGGCCGCAACGCGGGAAGTTTCCAGCCGAGAAACGGCGCAGTGGAAAACTGGCTAATATTTCCGGTAGTGATGGCCGTCTGACCGTATAAGACCGTGATGACGTAGAGCCCTACCCAACCATTATCTACGGGAGGAGTGACCTGGAACCCGGAATTGGATGCGGCGCCTGCCTTGAGCTGGAGCTGGACGCGTTGGATGCGCAAGGTATTCTGCGCGACGCCTGAGTTGTTTGGACCACTGTACGGCTGCGCCGGATTGGCGGCATTATAGTATGGCAGGACGACGGGGTTGGTGTCGCTCTCCAGCAGCGCGGCCTGGATGAGGTAGTTGATCGCCTGGCCGGACGTCGTGGGCGGCGTCAAGGTAAATGTGGTCGTGGCAAGATTGATGCCGTGCTTCAGCAGAGCATCGGTGGTGTCGGCCGGCAATGATCCATAGGCGAGGGCATCAATTACTGAAAGCTGGAGGATGCTGCCAGGCCCGACGGTCACGGATAGAGACGCGGGTGCGGTGGGCGAGCAGACAAGACCGTCGGCCACTGTGCCGGTGCCAAGGATTGCCTGCGCGAGGTAGCCCAAGGCAGTCATACTGTTCCGGTTCGTGTTGAGCAGATCCGTGTCGAGCGGGATGCTCCCGGGATAAACCAGGATTCTGTCCATAGGGTCCTCTAACTGATCTCTTGCCCCAACCTCAGTTGGCGATCTTGGTCCAACCTATCGTGGCAACAGGGAGTACATCGGCCACTGCATTGTAGATGTCTTCGTCCGTCACCTGGGTTTGCACCATGGCGAGGCTGGCGTATTCGATCGCGCCCTGGCCGTAGGCTCCACTGCCTGAACACCAGCCACTGACCATCGCTATCCCCCCGCCCAGGGGACGGTAGGCAGTAACGAAACACTGAAACCGCAGGGCAAGGCTTCCCCAGCCACCGGCACTGCCGTAGGCGACTCCGCCTCCGCCGCCGGCGGACGATGTATATCCACCGGTGTCGGCCGGACGCGCCGGCTCGAAAACCAGTGGTGGCCGCCCAGTGAGATCCTGCAGTACCGCTACGAGCGCGCCGCGCGTTCCGCGCTCGCGGAACAGTTCACGCTGGATCGCGGATCGGAAGGCTGGATCGCTTTGACCCGCACGCCGTACAAGCCGGGCGCCGAAGTAGTCTTGCGCGATGATGTCCAGCCAAATGTCGGTGGCTGTGGCAATGCGTGTCTGCGCCTGGACATACCGCAGTTGCTGGTGGATCCAACCCCAGCCAGCAGCGAGCCCGCTCAGGAGCCCATCCAGGACAGGCGCGGAATCAGGAAACCAGCGCGCCGGCAGCACAGCCCGCAGTCGCGCAAGAACGTCCATTTGATCGCCGACCACGTCAGTTTACCGCGACTGTCCCGGCCTTGATGACGCTTGTCGCGACGCCGAGGAGATCATTCGGAGCGCCGTTTACCAGCAACGCGCTGACGTTGATCACTGATGGACTCGCCGAGTACGCAATCTGTGCCAGTCTGGTCAGCGGCAATCCGGCACCGATCGGCAGGCCGTCAATATACGAGCTGACCGCGTTGCCAACAATCGCCTGGACTGGCGCTTTCATCTTATTGGATTCGACCGTGATCAGCATGGACACGTCAGCTGTAACAACAGTGGGTGGGTGAACGCTGAATACCGAGCCGACCGGACGTACCGCATCGATCGCACTCTGCACGGTCGACAGCAGTGCACTCGAAGGGTTGCCGGACCCGTCGTCAACCGTGATCACAAACTGGCCTGGACTGAGCTGGCCGGCTGGATCGACATTTTCCTGAATGGCATAATGCAGTCCCTGCTGAATACTGGCGATCGCGTAACCGACCGCGGCAGGCGTGGCGCGCGACCTGCTTGCAATGAAGTTACGGAACCGGATTCTGAAGGCGCTGTCGGGTTCGGCATCGAGGCCGTTCTGGAATGTCGCAGGGTTGTGCACCGCATCAATTCCCGGCACTGCTGACGCCAGAATGGAGATTGCCCCGGCTTGCACATTCCCGGCGCTTCCGGGCACTGCCGCGACCACTGGGAGATCGATCGAGGCAAGGCCGTTCGCGACGACATAGCCGTTACTTGCGTCTGACCAGGCGGGATGATCGTTGTCGACGGCCACATAAAACGTCTGGCTACCGTCGGAGGTTCGTACCAGTGTTCCGGCAGGGATCATAGCGGACAGCAGCGGCGTGAATCGGGAGAAAGTAGTGATCCCGCTGGCGGAGGCCGCCGGCAACCGGGTCAATGTCAGGTCTGCCATCCAGCTGTCGAGATCGGCTCCCACACTGGTGGCCGCCCGAGTGGTCCGCAGCACCTGCAAAATCAGCCACTGCATCCAGAGGCCGATGGAGGCGTTTGCTTCCAGTATCGCACGGAGTGTGGACCCGACGGTGAGGTCAAGCAGCTGCGTCGCCGAGGCCTCGACAGCCGCGGCCATCGACTGAACGAGCGTGTTGAATGTGCGGAGAGACAGCTGCATTGGCTCAGCCTCGTACAGAGAACGAGAGTACTTGCGTCTGACCGCTCTCGGTGTCGAAGTATCGGATGTAGACGTAGACAGTGCCGGATGCACCGCCGGGTGCAACCTGCACTTCGACCAACGGTTCCGGCTGACGCGCGACGGTCGCCTCTTTGAAGATCTGGCTTCGTATTACCGCCTTGATCTGCAGTGGATTCGCCGGCTGCCCGATGAACCGCGCGAGCCCGGCACCGTAGTCCAATTGCCAGATGTAGTCCCCGGGATTGGTGAGCAGCCGCCGCAATACGCGTTGCTGCCCAAGCAGCGATCCAGCGGCAGTGCAGATGTCGCCCGTCGCACTGACCGCCAGGTCAGATCCCCACTGATGGAATGTGTCCGCCATTGACTTCAGTCCGTCTGGCTGGCCGTGCTGGTGGTACCCCCTCGCGAGTCCACGTGCGTGTGGCCGTCGTAGTGGCTGCGCAGTCGGGACAACGAGCCTTGCCGGTCATACACGTCGCCCGCCACGTGGAGATCTCCCCTGATCTGAATCGTTCCATCGTTTTGCAATTTTATGAAACTGCCTGATTTGTGCACGAGCCAGAATTCTCCAACTGGAGCAGCCGGAGGAATTTGTGTGTTTGAGAAGGCTCTTCCAATGATGAGACCGTGCTCTGAGTCACCCTCCTGGGCGACCACCAGGACTTGATCGCCGGGAGACGGCGGACAGTACAAGCCCCATCCGGGACCAACCCACGGCGAAAGTATAGGCAGCCATCCGGTCAATACGCCTTCCGGCTGCAAGGTGACTTTTGCCGTTGCCGTTTCCGCATCGACCGAGGTCACCGTCCCGAAGCGCGGCTGGCTGCTGGCCTGGTCCAGCGCTCCCGCGTGTTGCTTGATTACGTTGAAAAAACGCTCCATTATGAACCAGACCCGGCGATTTCGGCGGCGACGCCGCGTCCTGCGGACGAATTGTGAGCTATGACGTGCTCGATAAGCCCGCCGTTCTGGCGAAACCTCCGTTCAATCACGTCGATGTAATAGGTTTGGTCGAAACTTGTGCCTGTACCCTCTAATGCAATCATGCTGCGGGGCGTAAGCGCAAGTTCTCCCGGCATGCTGATCCTGATGGTGCGCTCATGTCGGGTCAGTTCCGCGATCTTACGTTGGGCAAACCTGAGAGCCTCATCTGGTGTCATATTCGGCCGCATGAAGACGTAACGTTGGGCCGATGAGTCGGACCGACCGGCAGAGTCAGAACCGCTCGTGCTTGCGCGCTGGGCCAATGCCAAATTCTCCCGTGAATTCCAGCTCTTGACGACCACTTCGATGTCGCGCGCGAGGGTGAGCGATCTCCCCAGTCTGAGGTCAAGTACGTCCTTCGGGGTCAATGCCAGCACAGACCCCACTGATTGGGCGGCTGGCTGGAAGTAGAGTGCGCGCCCCTGAATGAAAAGATCGAAGCCTTCGTGCCGGGCAAGAAAAACCAGCAGGTCCCACTCGGTGGTTGTTCTGCTGAATTGGTTGAGCGTGGTACGATCGTGCTCACTCTGGTAATATCTGCCGATCGGGGTGCTGGTAGGGGCGACATGGGGAGTCAGGTCGCGCCGTTGAGCAAGAAGCGAAGCTATTTCGCTTGAAGTGCGGTTAGCGAAGGTCTCTTGCGTTCGTGCCTCAATCAACGCTGCAGTGAGGTCGCGGCCGTCAATATGAACCAGACCGAGGATGGGATCGATGTTGATGTCGTCGACGGCACCCTGGATGAGACTGACGAAAGAAGCCCCACCATCCAGGCTGAATTGAACGTCTACCAGGATATCGCTCGCAGCAGCCCAGAACGCGGCATCAGCCCAGGGGTCCGGCCCGAGTGCCACGATGACGCTGAAGCGATCAGCCGCGTAGTAGTTGTTCGATACGACCTCTGCTTCTAATGCTCCGGTGAGGACCTGGCCATTTGCAGTGAGGCGGAGGCGGGGAGCCCGCGAAATCGGAACGGGATCACTGAGCGGCAACTCCGCCTCCCGCACTGGGATCAGTGTCCGGGATCAGCAGCGTTGTCACGCCAGCCAACATCGGATCCGAAATCCGGTTTAGCTCGGCAATCCGGATCCACTGGGTTGCGTCCCCGAGCTGAACGGCTGCTACGTGGAACAAGTCTTCTCCGGCCACGGTAATGGATTTCATGGTCAGCTGCTTGCGTTTCCAAGGTTGATAGCCGCACGGCGGACAAACGCGCCGGCGGAGACAAGCGACGCCAATTGGCCACTCGCGTCGGTCGCGGCTGACAGTCCACTGATGCCATCCTCTGCCGTGCTGATGGCGCCAAATTCCACGGCGGTCAGCGTCGCATCTGCGATGCCGGCCGAGGCGGCGATCGAGGATTGGGCGCCGATCAGATCCGCTTGAGCTGACGCGAAAGCAGCCGTTCCAAGGGTTGTGGCACCAGGTACTGTGAGCGTTGCCTGCAGCCCGGAGAGATCCAGTCCGGCATCCGAGGCGTAACCGACCGCGCTGCCGATGTCGCCGAGTACGGTAGAGGCGAGCGAAACAGTCAATTGCGTCAACGATGACGCCTCATCCTGGAGTACTGTGCACCGTACGTAATAAGGGATCCACCAGCCATTGCGGTAATCTGCGCAGAATTCGGCGATCAGCACGGTGTAGAAGAAAACGTCCCATGTCAGCGGCAAGGCCAGCCCGGACACGCGCATTTCGTCAACGCTGCGGGCGCGCATCGTTGCATCTGGTCCAGTGAAAATACCCGTAAAGCAGATCTCGGCGTCATCGCGACCTAGTGTGTCGACGACGCGCGCCCCTGTCGGCAATCTGTGTACCGCGAGATGCTGTCTGCCGCCAAAATTCACGCCGGACGGAAGTTCGAAATCCCGAAAGGCAATCGGGCCAAGGAGAAGCGCGATATCAGACATGTGGGCGCCGTTCAGCTATGTCGGCCGGTATTGTGGTCGGTGGGACTGGCCTGCCTGAGCGCAGCACATTCGGGACACGCCGCACTGCAATCCGTTCAGGCACCTATGGGTGCGCCAGGAAACGTGGCGGTCATCCTGGGATCGAAACCGGTTGTCATTGTTCCGGGCCGCGAGGCTTGTCTTTCAAGATGGTCAATCATCCAGCGGCCCATCTGCGCGCCGTCAATTGCAATGGTCCCTTGTGGCTGTTCCCGAGTGTCTTGCGTGGACTCGGGTTGACCGGTGGGGCGCGGTGTTGCCCTGACGACCTGCCGGGAGAAGTTCCGCTTCGGATCGGGTGGAGGCCAAGTACTGGCCGAATTCCCGTTCGCCGCCCAATCGTCCTGTGGCTTGGGGAGGACGATAGGTGCGGCGGTGAAGTTCTCCGGAGCCGCTGCAACGATCGAGCGCTGGCTTGGGGCAACCCGCCGAAGCCGATCAGGCCACTGGCTTGACTGGACCAGAGCGACCGACGGCGAAGAGCTTTGTTCCGCTGTCTGGGGAGTTACCACATTGGGCTCGGGACCCGAGGTCGTATTTGAGGCGATGTTGGCAATCACAGGCGCCAACGAGGGCATATAGGCCGGCCGCGACATCGCCTGCAGAGGTGATTGAGAGTCACCTTGCCACGCCGGCGTAGCAATTGCGTGGGAGGCTCGATGTGCCGCCGGCCGAGCCACGTGCGGCGCATCTTCCGGATCCTTCGTATCTGGTTCTGGCGGCGCATTGTAAGGTGCGGCTGGGCTACCGAACCCAAACCGGATTCGGCTGCTGGCCGTTGGTAGGAGCGGGCTGCTGATTGCGGCTGGGTAGTGTATGATTGGCGCGAATAGCGCCGTGTTCGCCGTGGCGCGGGCGATGTGCGGAGGCACTGACGGGATCGCCGGGAAATGTTGCGGATTTAGGTCAACCGAACCCGACGATGGCAATCCAATCGAAGCCGCTATGCGCGGCGCGCTGCGGCTGATAGGCGCAATGGTCGCAGCAAGCATGGAAAATCTCTTTCCGAGCCGCGTCAGCGTGGCGGGCATTGTCGCATCCGAGCCCAAAGGAACATCGAGCATGGTGAGTTTCGCTCGCAACAGAGCCAGGCCTTGTGAGACGCCACGACCCAATGCCAACCGGCTGCCGATGGCCGCGGCCTTGCGACGGGTCATGGACGCACCTTCCACTGCATGGCATGCCAGTCGAAAACCCCACCGTCCAGCGATCCCAATGCGACCACGTACGCCAGGCGTTCGTCAGTCGGAAGGCTGAACGCAACGTCGAATGGCACCCCGTTCCGAACCAGATAGAGGCAGTCGATCAGTTCGGGGTGCCGGCTCAGTTTCCCGCGCTGTCCATCAAGTCGGTGATGGCAAATTCCGCCGATTGCTGCAGTGCATTGGCTACGGCCGCGATCCCAGAATCGCCGAGTCGGGCGACCAAGGCTTCGATCTGGACCTCGTTGGCTGGCGACGGCACCGGCACATCGTCAATGGCGCTCACTGAACTCGCGATCAGTGCCATGCCAAGCCATGGCTGGTTCTGTGCCAGGACCGGTCCGGCGGCCTTGAACAGGCGAAGCCTGTCCAGCGCTGTCAGTTTGCGGATTGTCAGGCGGCGGCCATCGTCATCGTTGACAGTTTCCGCGGCGGTCGCCGCAGCCATTATGGATGCCGATGGGGTCATTAGATCCGGCGCCTCCGCACTGCAAAGAACTCCAGTTTCTGCCTCACGCTGCTGTCACCCTTCCAGGTACCTGCGTTGCTCAATCGGAATATGACGTTGTCATACTGGTAGGTGGATGTAGAACCATCCGTCTCGGTTACATACTGGTACATGGTCCCAGGCGGCATGCCGCCGCCATTGAAGTACTGTTGCTCGGCAGCGGCAATAAAGTCATCGACCACCGAGCTACCCCGCTCGAGTTCGAAGTTCCCTTCCCATCCTTTCGGCAGTTCCGTACCCATGTGCGTACCATCGAGGCGATCCACACGAACAGAATGCGTGATCTGCCGGCTGTCAAACGACGTAACATGTGTGAGATCGATGCGCCCCATCGGCCCTATCACCACGAGCTGGGTATCGCGGCCGATTGAGAACATGGTAAGAGACATTCCTGTTGCTCCTTAGGTCGCCGCTTGGCCGCTAGGTAGGGTCTGACGGGACACCTGCACTGTCTGACCGCCTTCCATGTTGATGATGAATTTTTCGTTGATCGCCTGGTACTGCACCTGTGCATCCGACTGGACATAACCAAGGTCGGTCCGGCTCGGGGGATTGTTGGAGGTGTCGCAGACAACGCTGAACGGTAAGCTGCCATCGGTGCTACCAAGCAATCCCTGCCCGAGCATGTTTTGCAGGAAGGCCAGTTGTGTCGCCCGTATTTTGCGAAACAGATCCGAGGTAATGACTTGGCCGACATACTGGCCCATGCCCGCCGCTAGCGTTGCCGCGATGTAATTGGTCAAGCGCGAATAATTGTCGCCGTTGGTGGCCGAATTGGATGAGGAGTTGTGGCCGCCCCGCACGCCCCAGAAACTGCCGCCAGGTTGTGGATTGCTGATGAGGTCGATACCTGCGTTCAGCAGCACAGCGAGATCCGCAGAGGAATAAGACGCGTTCTGACCGGTGCCTGGGGTGCCAGACTTCTGACTGCCAATGACACTGTAAAGCTGCTTATTGAGGCTGGACTGTTCGGGAGATAGGTTTGCCAACCGGCCCGCAGCGAAGCCTTGCGGGGACACAAGCCGGATAGTCCCGTTTACTTGATCCGACCACCATACCCAGTCGCCAAACATCAGCTTGGCGGCATAACTGTCCAATCCAGCCTGCTGTTTGACCGACACCGCGTTCTGGATCGTATCACCGGCGGGGCCGGTGAGTATCATGTAGACTCCTTCCTCGAGACCAAACTCTGCCTGTGTCGTCCAGTAGTCGGCATCGTCTGCGTCGGCCAGCACCGCGATCCCACAACCCTGGCCACGAAGCGCGTACATGCCCGAGCGTGGCGGTAGATCAAGCCCGACAAGGGTCGACGCAGCTACGTCCGTTGCGCCGTCTGTGCCGGCGGCGGTCATGCCGAGGGTGGTTGAAAACGCCGCGGGCGCGACCGTTGCTCCACCAGCGCTGGCAATGATGAGCTGCGAGGGGCCTCGTTGGGGGCCTTGCCCCTGATTGACCGCTTGCGCGAGCGCTGACCAGAATGCGGTACCGCTCCCTGGGATATTGTCGTATACCTCAGGCTGAAGGCCCGGCAGTGAGACGGTAAGTCGCCAAGTGCTCTCCTTCGATCCCGCCGACAATTCCACTGATATCTGATTGCCGAGTGATCCAGTGTACAGCGCTGTGAACGTCACGGTAGTCCCGGGCAACACCGTCTGCGCGGCCGAATCCGTATTGTCGGAAACTCTGACGCAGCGGAAATTCTGTGCGCCTTGCTGAACCGCCGTTGCGAGCTGCGTACCCATATCGTACTTGCGCGCCATGATAGACCCGAAGTTCTGGGCGTAGTCCGCCATGGTGCCTACAATCACCGGGTGACCCACCGGTCCCCAGGACGCAGTCCCAATGATGCCGACGACGTTGGTCGGTACTCCATTCAGGACAAGATTTTGCGGTGGCACTATCTGGACGTAGAGGTCCGGCACCACGAGAGCGGTGGTGTTTATACTGCCCTGCTGAACAATTGGCATTTGCGCTCAAGCTCCTTTGTCCACCGGCACGGCCACGCGGACCACCGCGTACACATGCTCGCTGTTCAGGATTTCCCTTATGCGCGCGGTGTCGGTGACCACGTCGCCCCGGGTAAGCGTGCCGAATGGCCTCACCACAACCAAGTGGACTTGCATAAGTACCCCAGTCATTCAGACAGTTACCGATGCTGCATTCAGGGCGAGACCGCCGAACAGCATCGCTGGAAGTGTGTCGGCAACTATTGTCGCGTATTCAACGACGTAAGTGAGATCGCGCCGGTACAATCGTGCATTCTGCGACTGATCGAATTCCGTCGTACCACCATAAGTAAGCCGCGCGCTTGTGCCATCGCCCAGCGGCAGGAAGTATTGCGTACTCAGAGCCTGATCGAGGGTTATCGCGGTGGCGTCGCGGGTTGCTGGCGTCGGGCACCAGCACGTCATGCGAAATCCCTGTTCCTGGCGCCGAACTTCCTGCTTCACTGGCGCGTCCGCCACCACCCTCGCCAAGAGATGGTGGGCACCTGCAATTGTCATGCTACTCGCCGACAGCTGCACGATCGCATCGGGTCGGAGCATGCTGGCAAGGTTGGCAGCGACCGACTGGCTATTGTCGCCAGTCTGTATCCGATACGCATAGGCCCTGCCGTTGACGAGGATACCGGCGACCTGTCCGGGCCCCGCCGTGCCGCCAAAGGTTACTGTCGTTCCGCTGACCTGCGCGGTTAGCGTTGGCTGCCTCGGCGCGCCGATCCACCGCTCGGAGTATCGGGTCGTGGTCCGCGTCGATCCGCTCACGGGGAAGACAGTGACGTTGACGACCCCAGCGTTCAGATCCGCATCGAGCGACGCGGAATTCGGCCACCCGCGGTAAATTCGGCACTCTGGTCCAGGAACGCTTGGCCGGACGGTTCCATTCGGGTAGAGCGCCGCAACGGCGACGTTGACCAACGCCTCCTCTACATCCGATTGATCGGCCATCAGGTGGTTGCCTGTTTCACGCTCAGGCGCCAGCCCAGATCTGTCAGTTCCGCTGCCGCAACCACCGCATTCCTTCCCAGATCATCGCTCATCAGGTCCGAGGGCAGCAGAACCAGATCCGATATTGCCGGGAGCAGGACGGTCCAGTAGGGCGCGGAAATGTCGCTTGGCAGGTCCGCGCTTGGATGGCCACGGCCCGAGACGCCCAAGACACTTGCCGGCCAGGCTGTCAGCAGCCTTCGGTTGGTGGCAGGCGTGGCGCCGCCATATCGGTTGGCTCCGGTGCTAGACGGAGCCGCGGGACGCGAGAACGAAACGACACGATTCGTCTGAACACACAGCACTGGCAGCAGTCGTTGCTGAGCTGCGATAAACCATGCGATCCGGCCTTGGACGAGGTAGTCGCCAGGTCGCGTGTAGGCGGCATCGAAGATGCCATACCAAAGGGCCTCGCCATACGCGTTCGGATGGGCAAATCGGCCATCGTGTGCGGTAAAGGCGGCGCGCAGGCGGAGAAATCGATTTATTGGCGCAAGCGGTTCCGTTACTCCTGACGGGCGATAGGCATCGGTGTCAGCACCAATCGTACGTGCGGCGGCGTTCAGCCCGCGATAGATCCGATCCTGCAGTGTTAAGGGATCCATATCAAACGATCAGTGTCATGCCGTTGTCGTGCAGTGCCGGTCCTGGCGGAATGCCGAAAAAGCCGCACAGGCGATGGCGCCAGTCGTCGAACAATCTCGTGCGGTCACGGAGTTCGTCGCGATTTCGGGTCCAGACCGCTGCCTGGTCCGTGTCCAGATTGTCGCCAGCACGCGGGACCGCGTGCTCGAGCGCCGTCAGGGTGCCAAGATAGCGCCTCACCACCGTCTCTTCCGCTGCCGACAGGTTGTTCATGCGAAATTCAAGAAGTCCGTACGCCTGAAAGAACCGCCAGTTTTCGAACCCGTTGGCCGCCGTGCCACGGGCGGGGTAGCCGCAAAACCGGCGTATGTCGGTCTTTTCCGGATCGCTGAACGGCATCAGAGGAAGGACCCGTCGCCCCGGGTGAACAGAACCGCGCCCGTTCCGCTGACGAGAACGCCGGCGGCGTGAGTGACGAGACTGTTCGCCGCCAGCATTACCCGCGAATTGGCCAGCACCGGCATGTCGGCGTTGGTCGCTGAAACCGAGGGATCGGCGCCAAACCGAACGTAGGCGAGCGAGGTGCTGGTATTCGTCACCACGACCGACTCGCCTCCCCCGGCTAGAGCGACAACGCTCGATGCGGTGCCTGCGTTGAGGGATGCCGTTCCGGTCGGGCGGAACGGGGTGATTGAGCCGATAGCCATGTGCTGCTTCGCCCGTAAATGTCAGCCGATGTGTTCAACCATCACCGCCCGCTTGAACGCCGCGTTCGTGGCAGTTGGCACCGTCGCCGGGTTGGTGGTCGTATCCGACGGAGCACAGAAGCCGCCGATCCAATACCAGGACTGGGCGATGATCTGCTGCAACCGGTCGATCGGCTCTCGTGTTACCATGGCGACGTCATCGACGAGAGAGACGATGGAGTCTCTTGGAGCGACATCCTCGGCCGCCATTCCGGCAAAGTCTCCTTCGATGAGGGCTCCTTGGCCGCAGACGATTGGCCGGCGTACCATAAGGGCTGCCAGAGTAGGATGCGGCTGCACAAATGCTTCCGTCGTGGGGATGAACCGCAGGCCGAGGAAGTCATTGGTCATTCCTTGTCGGAAGACCTGGTTTGCCGACGTCGCCCCCTGAAACAGTTGTTTGAAGTCAGGATCAGCAAAGAGTTGCCGCGCCGAGACAGGATCCAAATAGCAGTTGTAGACCCCGTCGATCTCTGGCACCGCGTTCATGCGGAGCTTAGATACCGCATCCAGCAGGCAGGACATTGTCAACATGTCAGTGGCGGTCAAGGCGCCTGTCGTTGCCCGCTGCGATGGCCGGACAATCACTGAGGCATTGGCGGCGGTCACGGCGTTGCCCGCGGTTCCATCGGCGACGGCTACGTTGCCGGAGAATGTCAGGACGCCGGACACGCCATTGGGCGCGGTTGATACGTTGGTGATATCGGCAGCGACCCCGACCAGGGTATAGGCGTTGGCACCGACCGATACGGTCAGCGGATTGGATACCCCGACCGACTGCTGGATCCCGTTTACGAATGCGTTCTGAAAACCGCGGATATCGTCGACCGAAACCGCGGTGCCTGAGCTTCCCAGCGTGGTCCGAACACGTGTGTTGCCGCCAAAATAGGCATTGAACAACGCATTCCGTGCCAGCTCGTCCAGGCTACGTGCCGCCTGCTCGCCGTTCACATAGGCGTTTTGCAGGAACTGCGATGCAATTCCGACCCGGCTCGTAACCATGTTCAGATCGGTGGTCGCGGCGTAATGGTTGATCGAAATCGTATATTGCTCGACGCCCCAGCCAGTCGGCGTGAGCCCGTTATCGAAGTTTGTGTTGCTACTTGGCACGACAGGGATAGTGACGCTGGGCTTCAGGCCAGCGCGGGTCCTGGTCAGGGTTTCGCCGATGCCGACGGAAATCTTTACCCTATCGGCGCATGCCCGATAACCCAGCCGGGAGGTCAACGCCTGCTGGAATTCGCGCTCCAGAAAGCCTTGCTGAATAATAGGCTGCAAGGCGGCTGGGAAGTTCTGAATGCCCATTCGGTATGCCCTTTACAATTGGTGCTTCAGGATTGCCGCGCGGGCGGCTCGATATTCGGCATCGGTCATCTCCGTCGCCAGCTTCTGCCGGGGCGGTTGCGCAGGCGGGGGATTGGCTGAACTGGACGAAGAGCTACCGCCAAACAGCCATGGCTTTGCGCGCCTGAACTGTGCGATCAGCTCGGCTGCGTTCTTGACCTCGCCGTCCTGGCCGACTTGCGCGGCCGCCGTGTCGAGCAACTTCAGGCCGTCGAGGTCCACGATGCCGGCACGCACGGCCTCCACCTTCAACTCAGCATGTACGATGCGTGCTCGTGCGTTGTTCTCGGCATCGGCAAGCCGACGCTCGAGCAGTTCCGCATGCGCGCGGAGTTCGGCGGCCGGATCGGGTTCCGGTGCGCCGGGCTTTTCGTGTTCTGGCATCAGTTGCTTTCGTCGGTACGCAGTTCGCTGGCGATTCGGTTGAGTTCAGCGGGGATGTCTTCGATATCGTAAGTGTCCGCGATGGCTTTTATGGCAGTCTCGCGGCTGATCTGGCCCGCGCCGGCCAATTTGCTCAGCGTCTGGGCATCCTTATGTCGATCATCGGACGTAGTCGGATACCAGTGCGGCCATTTCAATGACAGCCGCGCAAGCGGATCCATCGCGCCAACTTCCCTGCCCATGACCCGCAACCGGTAAACCTGCGAGGCTTGCAGCACCATGCGTGCTAGCGACAGCAATGCACCTTCTCCGTAACTGACCCGCAGGTTGTCGGCTAGCCACACCAGTCCTTGATTCATCAGTTCCAGTGCGCGGCCGGATTGGGCAGCAGTAAGCCGGTCAGCGCTGGCGCGATTGCCGTGAACACTCTCCAGCGCCAGCTCCCGAAGTGTTCGGACGTACTCGATGACAGCAGCGGCTGCAGTGCCGCCGATTTCCAACAATCGGGCGTCACCCTTTTCGCTCACGACCAGCGCGTTGCCGGCGCCTTTGACGATTTCACTGTCGATGGTAGCCGGTTCCTTGATCAGCAGCGTGGGGTCACTGCTGTACTTCAGGCCGCGACCGGCCTGGCTCAACTGATAGTCTATTTCGATCTGGGTCTCGATCGCCGTGCGGAACGTGCATGCGCCATCCGCCGGGTCGCCTGTCGAGGACGGACCGGGAAGGTTGCGGATCCAGACGATCGGCACGAACCCAAGGCTGTGCTGCACGCTTCTCGGTTCGTCAACTTGGGCACTGGCTGCACTATCTGAGGGCTGTGGCACGAACCACGTCTCACTCTCGGAATCCCACTCGCGCGTAAACCAGTAGTCGATGCCGGTATCAGCCACTTCGTACCCGTTGGACGCGAGCAGTTCGCCCGAAACCTTGTACTTTTCTGTGACCCGCAATAGCTTGTCCGGTTCCTCGGGATCCCAACGGGGCGTCAGGTGGGTGGTATCGAGAACGTCAAAGAAGATGCGCCCCCGAAGCACGCGCATGAGGATGGCCACGGAGCCAACGGCACCTCGGATCGCTGCTTCCGTCATCGTCAGGTTGAGACGGCACTCCTTGACGAGGTCAGCAAGCGTAGCGCGAATATCGCGGTCGGCGCAGTCGATGGTCGGAAAGTGACCTTCACTGAACAGCAACGATACGCTGTCTTCCACGATGACTCGGCAGAGCGCATAGCGAACGCTGGGGCGGCGGTTGCGAAGCGGGATGTATTCACCGCCGGCGCCGCGTTCCTCATGAAACTCGTATGGAAGCACTTCGTACAGTTTCCCCTCCAGCACCCGCTTCAGGATATCCAGCGTGCGTGCCCGTCCAGGGTACAGCGGGTCCACAGGGATCAGGCGGCAGATCGTGTCAAACATGAGTCGCCGGTGAGTTTCCGTCCGCTCCTGGTGTCCTGCCCACAGAGTTCACCGCATTCCGCGGCGGACGAAGGGGATAAGCAGGCCACTGAAAACAAAGAACAGTGGCCCGTTTCTGGAGTGCGAAGGACTTCAGAAGCGGGACACTAGCGCATCAGAACTGGCAGCCTAATGAGGCGCGGCGGTTGGCCATTTTCGGTCAGAACCGTGAAGGCGCGTGATAGCGCATCGACCTGGTCGTCCTTGTGACCGAACGGGAAATCGCGCAGCTCCTCCAGGAAAGTATGGTTCCAGTTGGCGCGAACTATTGCGAAGTTGCTTCCCTCGACCTGAGATGCGACAGGTGTAGCGCGGGTGAGCTTGGATCCGGTTTCTCGTGAAGTGTCTATACGGTAGCCAGCAAGCTGGCGCGTGAGGTAGCTGACTTGGTGCTTTCCTGCTTGGCCGGGGTCTTGGGGCAACCCGATCGTAACCTCTCTGCCGTCGACACGTGCGGCATCCCCAATTGCCTCCTCAACCTGATGTGGCGTACCACGTATCCGCACGACGTCCAGTACGATGAACCGGCCCCGGTCGTCCCGGGTAAGCTTCAGGCCAGCGGTCCAGTCCGGGTCATGGCCGCCAAGTTCGGCGCTCGCGGCAAGATCCCACCCTCGTACGACCGGACCACCGCAGTGGAGTGGTGGTTTGTCCAGGATCTCGATGCGATCCGTTTTGAACAGACTTCCGACAATAGGTCTCGGCGATTGTTGGAAGAGAGCCGCCCATGCACGTTCGCCGATTGTCTCACGCTTTCGCTGCAGCGCAGCTTCGTCTTCCCATTCAGGCCACAGGGCGGTACCGGGTGCTCGTTCCAGCGGATCGTCTTCTTCCGCCAGGGCAGGTAACCGGATCATATCCCATTCCGCGGCGTTCTGAGCCAGCAGGCGCCCGGCGAGATCGTCCATATGCCAACGTGTCATAATCAGAACGACTCGCGCGCGTGGCTTGAGCCGGGTGGTGAGATCGAATCTGTACCAGTTCCAGATGCGTTCGCGGAGCAGGTGACTGTCCGCTTCAGCTTCCGACTTTACCGGGTCATCGATGATCACCAGATCAGCGCGCCGGCCAATAAGCGGGCCGCGGATACCAGTGGCGAAGTATTCGCCTCTCTCGCTTGTTTGCCAGTGCCCGGCGGCTTGCCGGCTGGCATGCAGGTGATAACCAAGCTGATCGTGGTATTCGCGCACCAACTCGCGCACTTGCCGCCCGAAGTGTTCGGCCAGGCTTGTCGTGTGCGACGTTGCCACAACCGAGCTGACGGGATGTTGAGTGAACCACCAAGCCGGGAACAGCAGGGACGTGTAGGTCGATTTCGCAGATCCCGGCGGCATCAAGACCATCAGCCGGTCGATGTCGCCTCTCGAGATCCGATCGAGCGATTTGAGCAGTAACAGGTGATGCTTCGCGGGGGCCTGCCCATCCCTTTGCAGGACCGATCTCGCCCAATCCACAAGGCCCGGGCTTTCCAAGGTCGGGCCCTTTCGCCGATATTGCGAAATTTGCGAGGAACCCGGCATCGATTGGTGGTCGGAGTTCCTGCCGAATGGTCAGGACGCCTGAAAGAAGTACAGTTCAGGATCCCTGACATATGCGTTCGACGACCGAAGGGGAGCTTGATCCGGAGGGCGACCTGATTGCGCATCGCACCATTCTATAGGGATAAATACCAGAATTTGGGGATACTGGGCAAGCGGAATCGGAAAAAAATCCCAGAACGATCGGGCTGGCGGCCCTGCCTGCGTATCTGCGGGATTCTTGGCGTGGGGTTCGTCTGCGCATGCCGTAGCGAGCTCAGTGACATGCTCCAGTCAGGCCAGGTCTTGTCGTGGTATGGTTTGCAGGGCCGCTGGATCGGCGAGGTCACTCCGACGGTGACCTCGTGCGGATCGCCGACGGAAGGGCTCATGACGATCGGCGAACGAGGTTTCGCCTTCGACCCCTTCCAGAGTACCGCCGTGGTGCACGGCGATGTGGCAGACGACGGCCACCTCAAGGGCAAGCTTGTCCGCGCCGGACCGGATCATCGGGACCTGTCGATCGCCTTCGATGCCGTGGCGTCCACGCCTGATGCGATCGATGGCATGCTTCAATCTGGCAGATGCCGCTGGACCGTCGAGCTTCGCCGGGGGTGAGTTGCGGCGGGCTTTGACGGAAAACTCGCGGGCATTGACGCAGAACTGACTGTTCCACTACTTCAACGGCCGTTCCGGACGGAGCACACTGGGCCTGTCATGCAGCAACAGGTAACTTTGAGGGCGCAATGACTTACATGGACACGCCGCTCAACTTGTGCGCCGCCGCTCACGCCAGCGGGGCCGGACCCGGTGGCGCGAGCCGCGAGCCGCTGGTCCTCGTGATCGAGGACGACGAGGAATATTCCACGGCATTTCGTTCGGTTTGCGATTGTCTTGACGTTGCCGTCGAGAGGCTGGCGACCCGCGAGGATCTTCGGTCGGTCTTGACCCAGCGCCACCCAATGGCAGTGGTTGCGGCCATGGAGGCTGCCGGTCAGGACGGTTGCCATGTGCTGATGACCGTCGCCGCCTATGACCGGGATTTGCCGGTCCTGTTGATCACCGGTGACGACCCTGCGTTGCTTGGTGCAATCGACGCTGTGGAGGAGCTTTGGCAGCTCAGTTCCGTTGCGAAGTGGCCGAGACTCTTGGGCATCGGGCCGGTCGTCGACTTCGTGTTCCGCGCGGGCCGCAAGGGGAACTGCATGCGGCTGATGCCGCTTTGAGGCGCGCGTCAGCCTGGCACGTTAGGGCGCGATGACCGAAGGCGGAATCGCCGGAGGTCTGCCTCGCGCGACAGAATAAGAAGATTGAGCAGGGTGACTTCGCCTATCAGAAGTCAGCCTGCTTTAGCCAATGGGCAGCCCACGCGAGACCTCTTGCGCGCGGTCACGGCATACTTGCCAAAGGCTCGATTGGGATTCTCACCGGGATCTGCGATCGCAGCCTGGTAATCGGCCCAGTCGGCTACCGTGAAGCTTGCTAGTTCGGCGGTCGTCGTTGTGGCGCCCAGCGTGGCATCGGAGTAGGCGAGACGAGGCAAGGGTTGCACCTGTGCCAACGGGAAATCCGGCCGGAGCCTTACAGGCACATGACTCCTCGTGAACCGAAGATTGGTGAACAGCGGGCCAAACCAGCGATCGCTCTCTATTATACCCTCGTACATCGTGTAGCCCCCTGGACAGGGCAGATTTGCCGGTGCTCGGATCAGCAGGCTCCAGTCCGACGCGGTGCGCGCCATCAACCCGGTCCAGATCTGAACCGTGCCCGGCTCGGGCAGAGCGGAGAGGAAGGGCGGCGAGCAGCCAGTCAGGGCCGCGGGGGCGGCTTGATCGAAACGGGATGAGAAGTCGGGGAACTGCGCCGCTGGCATCAGCGGCTGCCAGTCCTCCCAGCCGGGACACTGCCAGAAGATATCGTAACCGTCCCAAATGAACTGGACGTCGGCTGGCGGGAATATCCACCATCCGAAACCAGCGGCAGTCGTGACCGCCTCGCAGTAACGGTAAGCCCGGACCGGAAGAGTGCCGGCTGCCGATCGATCCGCCCGCTGTGGCAGGCGCGCTTCGTCTATCAGGCGGTAGAAGTGCACGATGGGGGCGCTCGAGTGCTGCATGGCAAGCCACTCCCGGGCTCGGTGTTGTGCTTGCAGCCATCCAGGCAACCCCGGCCGTCAGATCAGGCGCGGTAGCCCGGATTGTCTGCTCGATCAGCGGCACGTGCCGGAAGTTGGCAGTCGCCAGCCACCGCCAAGGCGGATACGGCCGGAGTCGCTGGTGGCCGGCCCGGTTGAAGGCTTCATATCGAGGTCTCCTTTCAGGTTCGATGCCGACCGGGCGCGCTTCTCCATCCGGCAACAGACGCCGTTCGCAGCCGCTGAGTTCGGCGTCTGGTCGTCCAGATTTTCAGAGAGGCGGGCAGACTGCGCCCGTTGGCGGAAGCCGCCTTTACCAGACGATGGCCCGTTGAGCAAGGAAAATTTTCATAGCTAGAGCGAATGTGTCCCTACCTGAATCGCCAGACTGGTAGTCGCGACCGCGATCCAGGTGGTCAGGCCCAACAAAAGCGGACGTGTGCCCGCGCCTGCGAACGCACGCCAGTGGCCTTGCAATCCTACTGCGGCAAGCGCAACCACCATCACCCAGCGGCCAAGCAACTGCACCTTCGGCGCCATATCTCCGAGCAGCCCAAGCGTGTTCAGGAGTGACGCCAATACGAATAGAATGATGAAGACCGGCACGGCCTGGTAAACGCGTTGCGCCAGCGAGCCGTTCTCATGTGTCGGCCGGCGTTCAAACCACGGCACAAGCAATCCGAACCCAATCACCAGCGGGATGATCAAGGTGGTGCGCGTGAGCTTGACGATCGTGGCAATCGTGCCGGCGTGCGGACTGTAGGCAAAACCCGCCGCTACGACCGCCGAGGTGTCATTGACAGCCGTGCCAGCCCAAAGCCCGAAGCCAGGATCCGTCAACCCAATCAAGTGACCGGTTGCTGGAAACAGGAAGACCGCCAGCATATTGAAAAAGAAAATGACCGATATCGAATAAGCGATTTCTTCGGCCTTGGCCCGGATAACCGGCGCCAACGCGGCGATGGCGGAAGCCCCGCAGATCGTCGTGCCGATCCCGATCAGGCACCGCATCCTCCAGTGCACGTGCATCGCTCGGCCGATCATGAGTGCGCAAGCCAATCCTACAGCGATGGTTGCCAGCAGCACGGGAAGTGACTCGACACCTGTCCGGATGATCACGCCGAGGTCGAGGCTTGCGCCCAGCAGGATGATGCCGCCCTTCAGGCACAGCTTGCTGACCTCGCCGATGCGCAACGTGTTGATCTGCATGGGTGCCCGCAGGGTATTGGTGATCACCACTCCAAGCGCGATGGCGATCACGGGGGCGCCCACGACAGGCAGATACTCCGCGGCGGTGATCGCCGCCGCGGCGATAGCCATACAGAGCAAGAGCCCCATGGCCAGCCGCAGCCAGGCCGCAAGCGCGAAGCGCGGTGCCGAGGAAATCGCCAGTTCCTGCTGTGATGCCATAGAGCGCTGTCTCTCCTCGGCGGCGGTTATGCAGGCGCCAGTCTAGCCCGAAACCCACCGGTTGCCGAAGGGCGGGCCGCGGCACAGGCCCCTTGCATCAAAAAGCGACCCTGACTAGCATTTTTGGCCACGGCCTCCACTATCGGTTGTGGCCGCCTTTGCACGAGGGAAGGGGTCCAGAATCAGCGTCCTCCTTACACAGCCGGTGTCCAATGCCGAGGATGGTCCAGCCGCCAGCCCGTTGCTGCGGCTGAGCCTGTTCGGGCAAATGCGAGCCGAGGGCCCGGCAGGTCAAAGCGTTCTGCCCCGGTCGCGCAAGACCAGAGCCTTGCTGGCCGTGCTGGCGCTGGCAGCCCCGAAGCCGGTCCTTCGCGCCAGGCTGACGCGTCTGTTGTGGAGCCGCCGCGCGATCGAGCAGGGGAGGGGTTCGCTTCGCCAATCGGTTTATGAGTTGCAACACGCATTGGGCGCACAGGCCGCTATCCTCCTGCGAGCCACCCGCGATCATCTTGCGCTAGGGGATGATCGCTTGTGGGTTGATGCACACACTCTCCTTGCAACTGACACTCCCGACGCGGCGGATCTGGAGATTTTCCAGGCGCCTCTGCTCGACGATCTGGACGGGCTTGACCCTGCATTCGACATCTGGCTGGCCGAGGAACGCCAACGGGTGCTGCGCCATGGCACTGTACTGGCCGAGACGGCACTTGCCGCCGCGCGGGATGCGAACGGCCGAAGGGCGACCGCGGAATGGTTGCTGAGGATAGAGCGAACCCACGAAGCCGGTTGGCACGCTCTGATTCGTGCCCACCTGGAACTGGGAGATCGCACCGGGGCCCGACTCGCGTATGACCGATGCTTGAGCACATTGACTGGCGCGGGTCTAGAGCCGCCACGCGAAATCGCTCTTCTGCTGCAATGTTCCCCAACCGCCGTCCCTGTGGGGCTGCCTGTCAGCCACCACCCCGTCCGGCTCGCTGTCTTGCCTTTGCGTTCGCTGGACGGCAAGGCGTCGGCTGGTCTGATGCCAGGCCTCGCCGAGGAGCTCACGGCAGCGATTTCCCGCTTTCGCTGGATTTCCTGTATCTCAATCGCGCCGCAAGACCTGAAAGGATGGCAGCGCTCCGACGCTGATTACATGCTTGATGCAACGGTGCAGCGGTGCGGCATCCGGATCCGGATCATCGTTCGGCTGCTTGATCTGAATGCGGGCAGCAATGTCGTCTGGGCCCGCAGTTACGATTCTGGGATAACCAATCTGCTCGAACTGCAGAATACGATCGCCGCGGAGACAGCAGCGCAGATCGATCCACAGATGCTGCTTCGAGAAGGCGATCGCCGCGCGGCCAGCCCGGCAATGGCGCGGACCTCTTTCGACCTGACGTTGCGATCGATCCCTGCAATCTACCGGCTCGAGCCATCAGGTTTCCGGGCGGCCGGTGAATTGCTGGCCTCGGCGATCGAGCTCGAGCCTGCAAACGCAGCGGCCCATGCATGGTGGGCGTATTGGTACCTACTGCTGGTTGGCCAAGCCTGGGCGCCGGACCCATTGGCGGCAACACTGCGTGCCGGCCAGCTTGCGGAGCGGGCGGTCACGCTTGATCCGGGCGACGCCCGTGCCCTCACGCTGGTCGGCCACGTACGCGCGTTCCTGCATCGCCAGCCCGAGGAAGCGTGTGTGCTGCATGAGCGGGCCATCTCCCTGAACCCAGGCCTGCCGCTCGCGTGGTGTCTCTGCGGTCTCGCGCACTGCTATCTCGGCCTGCATGATGTGGCTGTCGAGCAGATCTGCCGTGCGCAATCCCTGGCACCGCACGATCCGCACGCCTTCTTCTTCGACATGGCTTTGATGATGCCATATTTCCTGCGAGGTGAGTTCGAAAGCGCGGTTGTCGTGGGACGACGGGCGGTGGAACTCAATCCAGGCTTCAGCTCGACTTACAAAGGATACCTGGCGACACTTGGTCAACTTCGGCGGAGCCAGGAGGCCGCCCGCGTACTGGCGCGCCTGCTTCAACTCGAGCCAGGCTTCTGCGTCAAGAGCGCTCTCGAGCGCTCACCCATGGTACGTCTGGCCGACCAGAACCTTTACGCGGAAGGGTTGCGTCGCGCAGGTCTGCCCGAAGGCTAGCTTCCTGCCCCCGAAGTTCGCCGCGTTGAGCGGGACCAAAGGGATAAGCAGGCCACTGAAAACAAGCATCCACTGTGACGATTTCTGATTTGGGAGACTGGTTGGCGATGGCCAGCCATTGAAATCGCCTGCCGCGCGCCGCACAGTGTGCCGCTTGCTCGAGGAAACCTCCCTTCGTCCGCACTCGCCGCCGCTGAACACAGAGGGATGATGAGCCAGACTGACAACGCAGATCATGCTGTCGCCCATCTCGCGAACACCAGTGCTCCACCGATCATCGCCATGGAGAAGGTGAACAAGTGGTACGGCTCACTCCACGTGTTGCGCGATGTGTCGCTCACCGTTGCAGAGAAGGAGCGCGTTGTCGTTTGCGGACCTTCCGGTTCGGGCAAGTCCACCATGATCCGTTGCATCAACCGCCTCGAGATTCACCAGAGAGGCCAGATCATCGTTGACGGAACCGAGCTAACCGATGATTTGCGCTCGCTGGGTACCATTCGGCGGGAAGTTGGCATGGTGTTCCAGTCCTTCAATCTGTTTCCACATCTGACGATCCTGGAAAACTGTACGCTGGCGCCAATCTGGGTTCGGAAGATGCCGAAGGCCGATGCCGAGGAGTTGGCGATGAGCTTTCTCAACCGCGTGAAGATTCCCGAGCAGGCAAAGAAGTATCCGGGTCAACTCTCCGGTGGACAGCAGCAGCGGGTCGCCATCGCGCGCGCCTTGTGCATGCGGCCGAAGATCATGCTCTTCGATGAACCGACCTCGGCGCTCGATCCTGAGATGATCAAGGAGGTCCTCGATGTCATGATCGAATTGGCTGAGTCGGGCATGACCATGGTCTGCGTGACGCACGAAATGGGATTTGCCCGCCGGGTTGCCGACCGCGTCGTGTTCATGGACCGCGGAGAAATTGTCGAGAGTGGCTCTCCGGAGCGAATGTTCGAGCGCCCTCAAACAGATCGGCTGAAGTTGTTCCTCAGCCAAATCCTGCGCGGACATTAGCGCGTGATGACCAGAGGCGGAATCCTCGGAGGTCTGAATCACGCGCCCAACTGAAGAAAGCTAAAGCAGGGGCGAGGTCAACCTGACCTCATCGTGCTTTAGCTTACCGGGCGACCGTCGGCGGCGGACTACCGCGAGGCCTCGCCTATCGGCGGAACGTCCTGGGTCATCCCGGCGAGTAACTCAGCCACATGGCGCACGCTGACACGGTAGCCTTCCCGGTGCAGTCGCCCGGCGATGTTCAGCAGACATCCAAGATCTCCGGCCGCTACGGTCTCGGCTCCTGCTGCGACGATGTTCCTCACCTTGTCCGACGCCATGCGGGTGGAGATGTCGGGATACTTGACGCAGAAGGTGCCGCCGAAGCCACAGCAAACCTCCGCATCCACCATTTCGCTGACCGCCGCTCCGATAGCCCGCAGCAGTCTGCGCGGCTGCGCCTTGATGCCGAGTTCGCGCAGGCCGGAGCAGCTATCGTGATAGGTTACGGAGCCGCCAGCATGCCGCGTCTGCAGGCGCTCAACCCCCATGACATCGGTGAGAAAGCCGACCAACTCGAACGTACGCTCGGCGAGAGTAATCGCGCGCGACCGAAGATTGGGGTCATCGTCGAACAGCAGCGGCAAGTGATGTTTCAGCATACCCCCGCACGATCCCGATGGCGCAACAACGTAATCGTAACCGCCAAACGCGTCGAGAATACTCAACCCAAGGTCGCGTGCCGTTCGCCGATCACCTGAGTTGTATGCGGGCTGACCGCAGCATGTCTGTGCGCGTGGCACCTCGACCTGGCAGCCGGCTTCCTGCAGCAGCCGGATCGCGGCGAACCCGATGGTTGGGCGGTGCAGGTCGACAAGGCAGGTGACAAACAGGGCGACACGAGGTCTCAACGGCGGCATCTCATGCAATCGGCAGGCTCATGGGTGCCGCCTGGCTCGGGCAGCCTGCCTCGCGCCGCTCACCGCCGGCGATCACGCGCTACGGGCGGCAACAAGCCGCCATGCCGGGTCTCCTGCCCCGAGGTTCCGCTCGAAGGTCCAGATGTCGGTGATTTCCGTCACCGCATCGGTGCCGACGAGGGGGTGCCCGTCCTTGTCTCGCGTCAGACTGGTTTGATCGGACACGAAGCGCACGGTGATCGAGGCAACGCTGCCACGCAGTTCCGCGTCCTCGATCGTGGCACTGTGGATAGCATGAATCGTGCTGATCTGTGTCTGCCCGGCGGATTCACGCGAAGTGATCGCCTGCTCGAACGCACGATAAGTATCATCTGACAGCAGGCCCCTGAGCGTGGCGCGGTCGCCGGCGGCAAAGGCGCCGACGATCATCCGGAAGGCCTTCTCCGCCCCCTCGAGAAATCCCGATGGATCGAAGTTCCGGTCCGTCTGGCGCATGCGCAGAAGCATCTGCCCTGTCGCACTGGTCGCCTCGGGCAGGTTGTGGACCGCGGCTGGCGCCTGCGGTTCGGCCTGTCCTTCGATGACCGGGCCCGCCGGCTGGGGACCCGGCTGAGGCTGGTATGGGGGGGCCTGCCGCTCAAACCCCGTGCGCCGGCCGAGGATGCTGCGCAGCCGCAACACCAGGAATGCGGCTATCATCCCGAACAGAATAAGATCGATTGGAAAACTGCCGCCTGCGCCCATCGCATCTCTCCTCGCGAGCAAGAGATAGGCGCGTCCCGGCTCCGAGACAAATTCTTCCCAGGCCGCGGCTGGTTGCCGGCTGAGGGAGGGGCCTGTATTGCCAGGGCGATGATCCTGCTGCGACACGGCCAGAGCGAGTTCAACCTGCATTTCACCGCGACGCGGCGCGACCCTGGCATCGTCGATCCGCGGCTGACCGAACTTGGCCACTGGCAAGCCATGGAGGCCGCTCGACGCCTGGCCAGGGAACGCATCACCCGGATCGTCGTTTCGCCCTATACCCGTGCGCTGCAGACCGCCGCTCCCATAGCCCGGGCGATGGGGGTGAAGGTACTGGTCAATCCGGTGGTCCGGGAGCGGTTTGCCTTTGCCTGCGACGTCGGGACGCCAAGGACAGACCTGGAACGTGCCTGGCCGGAACATGACTTCTCGGCAATCGACGAAATCTGGTGGCCGGCGATCGAAGAGCCGGCCAGTTCAGTCATCGGCAGGGCGGCGCTGTTCCGCGCCGAGATGGCCGCCCTGCGCGATTGGGCGGACACGCTTGTGATCAGTCACTGGGGCTTCATTCTCTGCATGACCGGCAAGAGCCTGACGAACGGTGAGTGGCTGCGTTGCGACCCGAACGGTGCTGCACCGGAACAGCTCATCTGGCGCGCCTAAGGCTGGCGGAACAGGTTGGCTTGGCTGTGCCATACGTGCTACCCGGCCCCGCCAGGCTGCGCCAACGGGCCAGGTCCGCAACGATACGGAGATGCCGATGTCCGAGACGACCACACCGCCCCAGCAGGGCCAGCAATCAACGCCGCCGTTGGTGGTCAACATACAGTACGTCAAAGATCTCTCGTTCGAGGTGCCCGGAGCCCCCCAGGTTTACACCCAGCTCCGGGCGCAGCCTCAGGTGAACATCAACCTTGATGTGCAGGCGCGGCGGGTGCAGGACGGGCAGAACGTTTTCGAAGTCGCGATCATGATCCGTGCCGAGGCGCACGAGGCGGCTCCGGCATCGGGCAACGGCCAGACAGCGGGGGTGCCTCCCACGGTGTTCGTGGCCGAGCTCACCTATGCCGGAGTGTTCACTCTCTCGGGGTTGCCGGATAACGCGGTCGAGCCGGTGCTGCTGGTCGAGTGTCCACGTATATTGTTTCCATTTGCCCGCAATATACTGTCTGACGTCACGCGCGATGGCGGCTTCCCGCCAGTGCTGCTGCAGCCGATCGACTTTGTGGCGCTGTGGCAGGCCCGGCGCGCCCAGGCGCAGGGCCAACCCGGCACGTCCGCGGTAGCCTGAGCCCGCGGGTGGACCAGAGGCGGAGTCGTCGGAGGTCTGAATTCTCGCGCTTAGCTAAGGAACGTTCAGCCAGACGGGGTCCCGGAGCCGACCAAGGAAAACCGCGTGAGCGGCCAATTCCTCAGCCGTGGGGACGATCGGCCGCGGAAGGCGATTGCCATCGTAAGTGTAAACGATGGCTGCTTCCGCCGTTTTCTCGATCGCCAGCGACAACCCTCGCTGCCTGCCTCCGGTGAGCTCCAGGTAGACATCGGCCAGAAGCCGGCAATCGAGCAGCGCATTGTGCCTGGTGCGCGCACTGAGATCGATTGCGAAACGCCGGCACAATGCGTCGAGACTGTTTGGCATCCCAGGAAAACGAACCTTGGCCAGTGCTAGGGTATCGATCATGCGACGTGCCGGCAGCGGCGGTAGCCTGAGCAGGCCAAACTCGTAGTCCAGGAATGCGAAATCGAACGGCGCGTTATGCGCGATCAGCTGCGCGTCGCCGAAGAACTCCAGCAGGTCATCGACGATCTCCGCAAAGCGCGGCTTCCCGGCAAGGTCAGTGAGTGTGAAGCCGTGGATGCGGGTGGCATCTTCCGGAACGTCCCGCTCCGGATGGATCAGCGTATGGAAGTGTTTGCCGGTAGGCAGGTCGTTCATCAGCTCCAGCGCCGCGACCTCGACCACTCGATGCCCAAGATGCGGTTCAAGTCCGGTGGTTTCAGTGTCGAACAGCACAGCGCGGGTCACCGCGAACCTCCCTGATGATGCGGTTCAGCGACTTCAGCGAGGCGTGCCGCGACAGCCCGGTCCGAACGATCAGGTCGGCGCGCCGGCGCTTCTCGGCATCCGGCATCTGTCTCGCCAGCACCGCCTGAATGTCAGAATCGGTCATTTTTCGGCGTGCCCGTATGCGATGGATCTGCACTGCGCGTGGCGCGGTCACGACGATGATGCGATCGACCCGCCGGTCGCCGCCGGTTTCCAGCAGCAGCGGGATGTCCAGAACGACGGCACGGCTTCCTTTCCGCCTGGCACGGGCAACGAACGCGCGTTCCTCCTCGCGCACCATCGGGTGCAAAATGGCTTCCAGCCGCGTGAGCGCCTGGGGATCTCCCAGTACCGCCTCGCGCAATGCGACGCGGTCCACCGCTCCGTCCCGCACAGTGCCTGGAAAGGCCGTTCCGATCACGCGCACCGCGCGTCCGCCGCGGGCCTGCATGCGGTGCACGGCGGCATCCGCATCGAACACCGGAATACGTGCTCTGCGAAAAGCCGCGGCCGCCGTGGATTTGCCCATGCCGATGCCGCCGGTGAGCCCAAGGATAATCATCGCGTCAGCAGATCGGCCGCGACAAATTGCCGCAGTTCCGCGTCCACCTCCGGCTTCACACCGAACCAGGCGTGAAACCCGGGGACCGCCTGATGCAGCAGCATGCCCAGCCCTTCGACGCACCGCAGGCCCCGGGTGCGGGCCGCGGCGAGCAACGGCGTTTCCAACGGCACATAGACATTGTCCGCGACAACCAGACTGGCGTGGGCGCCCGAAAGGTCCAGGTCGAGCGCTCCATGCCCCACCATGCCGAGCGGCGTGGTATTGACCACCAGCGCGTGGTCGCTCAGCGCCGCCGTCCTGGCGTCCCAGTCGACGATCCGCAGCCCGGGCAAGTCCCGCGCCAGGGCCTCGGCGCGGGCCAAGGTGCGGTTTGCGACCGTGACGGTGGCTCCGGCTTCCAGCAATGCCGCGGCGACCGCGCGGGCCGAGCCTCCCGCGCCCAACAGCAGAGCCGGACCGGCGGCAGGTTCGACCCCATGGTCACGCAAATTGGCAGCAAAGCCATACCCATCGGTGTTGCTGCCGGCGATCTTGCCGTCCTCGAAGGTCAACGTGTTCACGGCCCCGGCGCGGCGCGCGGTGTCATCGACCGTGTCGCAGATCGCGAGCGCTGCAAGCTTGTGCGGGATGGTGACATTGGCCCCGGCGAAACCGGACGCCAGCAAACCGCGCATCGCGATGGGAAGACGGCCTGGACGGATCGGCAGGGGAACGTATGCCCCGTCGATGCGATACCGCTGCAACCAGAACCCATGCAACTTCGGCGAACGCGAGTAGGTGACCGGCCAACCAGCGATCCCAGCGACTCGTGCGTGACCAGACAGGATCGACATGCCGACACCATTCCAAGCGGCAGAGCGAAGATCAATGCCTTGGGTGATCCATATGCCCCGCTCAGGCGTGCCATGCTGCTTGCCCTGATCATCGCTAGCCGTGCAGATTGACGGTGATCCCGCGTTGAGCACTGCTGTATGGTCCGAGACCTTTCTCTCTCCCCAGAACGACCCAGCGCAGCTGGTGCATCGGTACGGCTGATCGGGATCAGCCGGCGCTGGGGGTCGATCGCCGCGCTGGACGGAGTCTCGATCAATGTCGAGCCAGGTTGCTTCACCGTGCTGCTCGGACCTTCAGGCTGCGGCAAGACCACCTGTCTGCGCATCGTCGCTGGCTTGGAGACGGCGACCGCGGGGCGCGTCGAGATCGGCGCGCGCGACGTGACCAACCTGCCGCCTGCCGCACGCGGCGTGGCCATGGTGTTCCAGTCTTACGCGTTGTTCCCGCATTTGAGCGTTGCCGAGAATATCGTGTTCGGCCTCAAGGCACGGCGCGTCGCGGCACCGGAGCGGACACTGAGGCTGAAGCGGGCAGCCGAGATCCTCGGCATCGGTCATCTGTTGCAGCGCAAGCCCGGCCAGCTTTCAGGCGGGCAGCAGCAGCGTGTCGCGCTCGGGCGGGCAATTGTGGCCGAGGCTTCAGTTTGTCTCATGGACGAACCGCTGTCCAATCTGGACGCGCAGCTGCGCGCGGAGATGCGCCGCGAGATCCTCGCGCTGCAACGCCGCTTGGGCATTACCATGCTGTATGTGACGCACGATCAGACCGAGGCCATGGGCATGGCGGATCGGATCGTGCTCCTGCGCGGCGGCCGGGTCGAGCAGGATGCGCCCCCGGCGGAACTCTATGCGCAGCCGGCGACCGCCTTTGCAGCGCGATTCCTGGGAACCCCGCCGATGAACCTGTTCGCGCTCGAACAGGCTGCCGGTGGCTTGGCGGTAAAAGGAACCGGCGGCCCTGTTCTGGCACCGGTTCTCCCCGGCGAACTGATCGGCGGAATTCGACCGGAAAGCCTGAGACTTGCCGAGCGCGGCGTCCCAGCCCGGGTCGAACTCACCGAATACCTGGGCGCGGACACGATTTTGACCTGCACCGCCGGTGAGGCATCCCTGGTCGCGCGACTGCCCGGCCGCGTCACGATTGCCGGCGGCTCCGAAGTGCATCTCGTCACGGACCAGCCGGTCCACCTGTTCGATGCCGCCACTGGCCTGGCGAGGTCCGGTGCCGCGCACGACCAACCAGCGGCCGCGCGGCTGGTGCATGAGCCTGGCAACTAAGTCATAACAGGGGATGCGATAATGCTTCACCGAAGGACGTTGCTCACCGCCGCGGGCGCCCTTGCAGCTCCGGCAATTCTGCGCGCGCAGACCGTGCAGAAGCTTACCTTCTATTATCCAGTGGCCGTGGGAGGTCCGATCGCCGCCATCATCGACGGCTATTGCAAGGGCTTCCAGCAGGAGACGGGCATCGCGGTCGAGCCGGTCTATGCGGGCGACTACAGCCAGACGCTGATCAAGGCGCTGACCGCCATCAAGTCCGGCGCCGGACCGCAGTTCTCCGTGCTGTGGGCGTCCGAGATACACAGTCTGATCGACCAGGACATCCTGGTCGCTCTGGACGAGATCGGCCTGGAGGCGGATGCGCGGCGGTGGCTGGACGGCTTCTATCCCGCGTTCATGGCCAACAGCCACGCCGAAGGAAAGACCTGGTCGGTGCCATTCCAGCGCTCGACCGCGGTGTTCTACTACAACAAGAATGCCTTCGAGAACGCCGGCCTGGATCCTGACAGGTTCCCCACGACCTGGACCGGTCTTCTCGCGGCGGCGGAGAAGCTGACCAAGCGTGATTCGTCCGGCCGGGTGACCCGGTGGGGCGTCAAGATGGCTGGCGACCTGGGCAATGCCCAGTGGACCTTCGGCGCCTTCGCCAACGAGGCCGAGCAGGTGCTGATGAACGAGGCGGGCACCGAGGTCTATTTCAACCAGCCCAAAACGATCGAGGCGATGGCATTCTGGCGCAGTCTGTCGGCGGACCATCACGTGACGCCAGACGGCGTGTCCAATTGGCCGCAGCTTTCCCCCGACTTCCTGGAAGGCAACACGGCGGTCATTCAGTTCACCACGGGTGGCCTGTCCAATTTCCGCGAAAAGGCCAAGTTCCCGTTCGGCGTGGCATGTCTTGCCGGCAAGAATTCACCCCACACCGTGGTCGGCGGGGCAAATATGTACTTCTTCAAGAGCGCCAGCCCCGCCGAACGCGCTGCCAGCCTGCGGTTTGCCCGCTGGATCAGCGCGCCCGAGCGTGCCGCGGACTGGTCTATCCACACCGGCTACATCGGCACCAGCCCGGCCGCCTACGAGACACAGGCCATGAAAGACTACGTCGCGAAGGTCCCGGCGGCCGGCATCGGGCGGACCTTCCTGCCCGTGGCGACCGGGGAACTGTCCGTGCACGAGAACCAGCGCGTCTACAAGGCCCTCACTGACAACATCCAGGCCTGTCTTAACGGCAGCAGGACGCCCGCCCAGGCGATGGCCGATGCGCAGGCTGAATCGGATCGCATTCTGCGGCCTTACAAGAGGCTCTGAAGGCCCTGGCATGCGGCGCGAGACCGTCTATGCCTACCTGCTCCTGCTGCCCGCGCTGCTTCTGCTGGTCGCGTTCACACACTGGCCGACGGCGGCAACGCTGATCGACAGTGTCTTCGCCACGCCGCACGGCAGCCGACCGGCGCCGTTCGTAGGATTGGACAATTACCAGGACTTGGCGGATGACCCGGTATTCTGGCAGGCGCTGCGCAACAACGCC
>DATBKQ010000430.1:0-6966 GCA_036555825.1 Acetobacteraceae bacterium
CACCGAAATGACCATGATCAGCGACCACAGGATCAGCGATACGATCCCGGTGATCGTCTCGGCCGACAATGGGCCGCCGGCGTTCGCGGCCTGCTTGAATGCGTAGAGCGGGCTGGTGCCGATATCGCCATAGACGATGCCGAGTGCGGCGAGGGCAGCCGGGAAGGGAATACTCGGCGCCCTCTGCCGTGCCACCTCGTCGATCTGCGTGACCGTCGTCATTCGCTCCACCTCGGTTCGTCGGATGGTCAGCGGGCAGGCAGTCGATCCGAATCGGCTCCGGCGGAACGGACATACAAATCCCGCTTGGGATAGGGAATCTGGATGCCCTCCTGGCGGAACAGTTTCCAGACTTCGTACAGCACTTCGCTCTTCACGTTATGAACGCCGTTCTGCGCGTCGGCGATCCAGAAGCGCACCTCCAGTTCGATGGCGGTCTCGCCAAACGACAGGATAAGCACGTTCGGCGGCGGGGAGCGCTGGATCCGATGCGGACGCGTCGCCGCCTCGCGCATCAGCGCAATCACCTGGTCCAGATCCGAATCGTGCGGCACCCGGACCTGCACCTTCAGCCGCACATGCTCGTCGTTATGCGACCAGTTGATCACCTGGTGCGTGATGATGTCCTCGTTGGGGATCAGGAACTCGGTGCCGTCGCGCGTTTCCACCGCCACGTAACGGGCGCCGAGCGCGGACACCCAGCCGTAGGTGCCGCCGACCTCGATGATGTCGCCCGGCTTGATGGACTTGTCGAGCAGCAGCACCATGCCGCTGAACAGGTTGGATACCGTCCGCTGCAGTCCCAGCCCGATGCCGACACCGAGCGCGCCGGTGAACAGCGCGAAGGTGGACAGGTCCACCCCGATACTGGCGAGCGACAGCAGAAACGCCAGGCTCACCAGCGTGGTCTTCAGCAGCTTGCCAAGCAATACGCGCGCCCGCGGCGTGATCTGCGGAACCCGGGTGATCCGGCGCTCGAACAGCGTGGACACCAGCGTGGCGGCCCACAGCAGAACCGTCAGCGACAGCACGCCCTTCGTCACGGTCAGCAGCGAAATCCGCAGGCCGCCCACGCTGATCGCGGCGCCGTCCAACAGTTGCAGCGTGTAGTCGAGCAGATGCGTGATATTCAGCGCCGCCACCGACCAGGCGAGCACCGCGATCAGCCGCGCCAGCACCGGATTGGGCACCATTTCCACCGCCAGCCGGATCACCAGCCAGGCCAGCAGCAGGTTCAGGGCAATCTGTGCGACCGCGTGCGGCCAACCGCCGTACTGCGCCACCGAAACGGCAATCCACAGGCCGATCGCCCACACCGCCGGCGTGATCAGCGGCACCAGCCGTTCGGTCGCGAGCGGCCGATGCAGGACCAGCCAATCGAGGCGATGGTGGTCGGGATGGCGATCGATCCATGCCACGGCGCGCGCCCGCACCGGATGGGACAGCAGCCAGGCGACCGCGCCGGTCAGCAGCAGGGCAGGGACCTGGACAATGTTGGCCCACGACAGGGCGTCTCCGAACAGCCAGCGCGCGAGTTGCTCGATCTGACCGAAGGACGGCAAGGCCGCGAATGGCACGATCGGTTCGATCTCTTCCCCCCTACGCCCGCGCTTGATCTTCGGTAAAGCCTAGGCCATGTGCCAACGTCCATCAAACCGCCCGGGCCTCTTCCCACCCCTCCGCATCGCCGCTACCGTCCCGATCTGTCCGGCAATAAGGACAACGTAGGGAAGGAGTGCGTCATGCCCGGGATGCCAGAGCTGCACGGCTACCACGTGCACATCTACTACAACGACACGACGATGCCGGTGGCGGCGCAACTGCGCGACGCGCTGGCGGCGAACTTCCCGGTCCGCGTCGGCCGGAACCAGGGCATCGCCGGCCCGCACCCCGTGCCGCAGATGCAGGTCATCTTCAAGACCGACGCCTTCGACAGCGTCGTGCAGTGGCTGATGTTCAACCGTCAGGGCCTCGACATCCTGGTGCATCCGCTCACCGACGACGAGTACGAGGACCACACCAGCCAGGCGCTCTGGCTGGGCACGCCCATCCCGCTAAAGGTCGAGACCCTGCCGCACGGCCCCTATCCCGCACATCTCCTGCCGGCCGACTGACGCCTGCCTCCGCGCAAGAACTCGCCCGGTGCATTTTCCTCAGGGCGGTCCGGTGGCGACCGCAGCGGCCGGGGCTGAAAGTGTGAAGGGAGCGACCGGGTCCTCGCCGATGAAGAAGCCCAGCGCCTGGCGGATCGCCTGCCGCCCCGGGTTCGACCAATGCAAGCCCGGCGTCGGATGCCTGTCCTGCTCCTGAAGGAACGCCTGCTCGCGGCGCCATCGCTCGCACACGAGGGTGGCGATGCTGCCGCCGTGGCAGCGGATGAGATCGAACAGCTCGTTCCAGAATGCGCCGGTGCAGAGACCGGGCACGACGGCGAGATCGAGGCAGATGTCGACGATGGTGCGGCCGAGCGGACGGCGCCGCACCTCCCTTTCGAGCTCCTCCAGGGTGGGGGTGTGAAAATTGGCCGGATGGTCGCGGGGCAAGAGCGGCGCCGGCCGCGGTGCGAGGCGGCGCGGGGTGGGCGCGGCGGCGTGTTGGTTGGCGGTGTCGGCCGGTGCGGCCGGCCGACCGGCCGCGCGGACGCGGGGCGC
Source organism: Acetobacteraceae bacterium (assembly GCA_036555825.1). GTDB lineage: Bacteria > Pseudomonadota > Alphaproteobacteria > Acetobacterales > Acetobacteraceae > JAMXLO01. The sequence continues at coordinate 2,652 of DATBKQ010000430.1, forward strand.
TGGGAATTCGACATCGCGACCGTGGGCGGCGCGCGCGAGCAGGAAGCGCTCGAGGGCGGCGGCGCGTAACAGGCCACGCTGGAGATGGGCGAGGATGACCGCCAGATTGGCGGTGCCGAAGCACGCCGCGATGGCGGCGAAGCCGGGCGCCGAGGCGCGGTCCTTGACGGTGTCGGCGAGGTGGCGGCCGTAACCCGCAAGCACGCGCACGACGCGCAGCAGCGCTGCGATGCGCTGGGGCAGGGAGACCGGGCGGGGGATGGAGGATGTCTCACTATGCACGGCAGTTATTCTAACAGATCGTAGAGCGGATGGCAATCGGTTTTTCCAGGCGCATAGGCCAATTCCGGACGCAAGGTTGGCACCCGTAGCGAGGTGCGGTGGAAACAGGATGGGGTCGGTTCCACGAGCGCCGGGCGGGTGGATTAACCCGCGCGCAACGCATCAAACCTTCTCTGTGTAATCCGTGCCGTTGGACCGCTTCGCGGTCCAACCCGTGTAATCCATGTTACTATTTTTTTCCCCGGCGGCCAGATTGCTCTGTGGGCACCACGGGAGGCGGCGTGGCGTCAAGAAGAATAACACGGATTGCACGGATTTGGGCACGGATTACACGGAGGCTCCAGAAGTTGCCAGGAACCATTCCATCGGTATTGCAACGCGAGCAAGAATAACTCGGGGGGGACAAGGTTAGCTGGCACGAACCGGTCGCGGCCCTCGATCTCGCGGAGTGAAGCTCGGCGTTCGCGCAGCGATCGCTGCCTGGGCGCACGAACAGGCCCTCGCTTGCGTCAGGCGTGAGGCGCTGGAAGCTATTCCCACTGCGACAGTTCGACCGTGACGCCTGACGGGCCGACCAGAAACACCAGTTTGCGCGAGTGGAACTCCATGATCTCGTTCCTGGTCTGATAGCCGTTGTCCCGCATTGTCGCGACGACCGCGTTGATGTCATCGACGGCGAAGCAGACGTGGTTCAAGCCGACTTTGTGCAGATCGCGTATCCTGGGGTCCTCGACCGCGGCCGGCTGTCTGTAGTGAAGCAGTTGCACTTCGGTGCGAGGCGTGACCCCTTCCGCGACAAGCGTCACATGATCCGCCACGATGTCGGCCACCCCCATATAGGCGGCCATCGTCGGTCCCGAGATGACCACGCTTATCGCTTCGCGGAAGCCCAGCAGCCCGAAGAAACGCTTCGCGTCGGCGAGGTCCTCGACAACAATGGTCAGGTGATCGAACCGCTTGATCATGTGCATCCCCGTTCTGCGCGCCGCAGTGAGACGAAACCGATGCCTACACCACCAGGTTCTTCGGCACGTCCCGGAACGGCCGGTCCGTGTCGGTCCGCGGCTCCTTAGGCATGCCCAGTACGCGCTCCGAGATGATGTTCCGCTGAATCTCGTCCGTCCCGCCGGCGATCGACCCCGCGGGCACGCTCACCAGGATTTCGGCGATCAGCCCGCCCATCGGCGCGTCCTCGCCGGCCAGCATGGCGTCCGCCCCGGTGATCAGCGTGTGCACACGTGCCGCGGCCCGCGCCACGTGGCTTCCCACCAGCTTGCCCAGGGACCCCTCCGGCCCCGGCGGCCGGCCCTGCAACTGCGCGGCCCGCGCCCGCCGCGCCGTCCACTCTGCCGTCTTCGACAGCGTCAGCAGCCTGGCGATCTCCTGCCGCACCGCCGGATCGCCGATCCGCCCGGTGGCCTTCGCCCGTTCCACCACCAGGTCCACTCGCCCGGCGCGCTGCGGATACCACTTGTACGGCTCCATCACCGTGGCGATCTCGGCCCGCTCCTCCTCGTACACCCGGCCGGGCCGGTCCGACGCCTGCCCCCAGCGCGAAATGCCGTCCGCCCCCCGCCGCTCGTGCATCAGGGTCGTGGTCGCCACCGCCCAGCCGCGCCCCACCTCGCCCACCAGGTTCTCCGGCGGCACCTCGGCATCGGTGAAGAACACCTGGTTGAACGAGGCATAGCCGTTCATCTGCCTGAGCGGCCGCACCTCCACCCCAGGCTGGCGGATATCGAGCACGAAATACGACAGCCCCTGATGCTTCGGCTTGTCCCAATCGGTGCGCGCCAGCAAAAGGCCCCAGTCGGCATGGTGCGCGCTCGTGGTCCACACCTTCTGCCCGTTGATCACCCAGCGGTTGCCCTTGAACTCGGCGCGGGTCGTCGCCCCCGCGAGGTCCGAGCCCGACCCCGGTTCGCTGAACAACTGGCACCAGGTGTCCTCGCCGGTCAGGCTGCGGCGCAGGAATCGCCGCTTCTGGTCATCCGTACCGTGCGCCAGCAGCGTCGCCGCCGCCAGCCGCCGGATGCCGGTCTTGGCGACGCCGACCGCGCCGATCCGCTGCATCTCCTCCTCGACCACCACCTCCAGCGCCGGCGGCAGCGCGCGGCCGAACCAATCCTGCGGCCAGGACGGCACACCCCAGCCGCTGTCGATCAGCCTGGTGCGCCACTCCACCAGGCCGTGATCGGGGTTCCAGTTCGCCTCCAACCAGGTGCGCACCTCGGCACGGACGGCAGCTTCGGTTGCTTCGCTCATGCTCATGCTCCCCAAGCCCGCATCATCAGCTCGCGGTGATACGCCGGATCCCCCAGGAACACCTCGGAGCTTTTCGCCCGTTTGAACCATAGGTGCGTATCGTTGTCCCAGGTGAAGCCGATGCCGCCATGGATCTGAATCGTATGTATCGCCGTCTGCATATACGCCTCCGCCGCCGCCGCCTTCGCCAGCGAGGCGATCGCCGGCAGCTCCGCATCGCCTTCCGCCGCCGCCGCCGCCGCGCAGTAAGCCGCCGACCGCGCCAGCTCGACATCCACCAGCATGTCGGCCTGTTTGTGCTTCATCGACTGGAAGCTCGCGATGGTGCGCCCGAACTGCACCCGCAGGTTGGCATAATCCAGCGCCGACTGCCGCAGCCGCTCCGCCCCGCCCACCATCTCGTTCGCCAGCCCCACCGCGGCCAGCGTCATCGTCCGCGCGAACGGCGCGGCCCCAGCGCCTTCCTCGCCCAGCAGCTCTGCCTCCACGCCATCGAAGGTGAGGAGCGCCTGCTTGCGCGTCGGGTCCAGCACCTTCAGCGCACGCCGCGTCAGTCCCGGCGCATCGCCCGGCACCGTGAAGAACGACAGCCCGGCATCGCCGCGCGCCACTACCACGATCAGGTCCGCCGTATGCCCGTCCAGCACGAAGCTCTTCACCCCGTCCAGCCGGTGCTTGCCGCTCGCCCGCAGCGCGATCCCGTCCGCGTCCCACCGCCCGTTCGCCTCGGTGAACGCCAGCGTGGCGATCGTCTCGCCGGCGGCGATGTCCGGCAGCAGCGCGCGCTTCTGCGCCTCCGTCCCGGCCTGCATGATCGCCGTCGCGGCCAGCACGGTGGAGGAGAAATACGGCGCGCACAGCAGCGCCCGCCCCGTCTCCTCCAGCACGATGCCCAGTTCCACCGGCCCGAAGCCCTGGCCGCCATACGCCTCGGGAATGTGCACCGCGGTCAGCCCGAGCTGCTGGTTCAACTCGCGCCAACCCTCGCGCTCCCACCCCGCCTCGGTCTCCATCAGCCGCCGCACCACGGCGGGCGGCGACTTCTCCTCCAGGAACCGGCGCAGCACCGAGCGGAACTCTTCCTGCTCGCTCGTGAAGCTGAACTGCATGCGCACCCTCCCGCCCGAGTTGACACCGGCCATCCGCAGCGACGCTAATATCGCATGAATTACCTGACCCCAACCTCGTCCGATCCGATAGCGCGGGTCCGCGCACTCGGCCCCGCCATCGAAGCGGCCGCCGAGGCGATCGAACGGACACAGCGCATCCCGGAGCCGCTGCTGTCGCGGATGCACGAGGCGCGGGTCTGCCGCATGCTGCTGCCGCGCTCGGTGGATGGCGACGAGCTGGAGCCTTGGGTCTATCTGCGAGCGGTCGAGGAGATCAGCCGCCACGACGGCTCGGTCGGCTGGAACGTGTTCGTCGCCAACAGCTCCGCCCTGATCGCGCCCTTCCTGCCGCCGGACTCCGCGCGCGCCATCTTCGCCGACCCGCGCGCCGTCGTTGCCTGGGGTCCGCCGAACGCCTCGAAGGCGCGCGCCGTGCCCGGCGGCTACCGGGTCAGCGGCCAGTGGCAGTTCGCCTCCGGCTGCCGTCAGGCCACCTGGATGGGTGCCCACTGCCAGGTACAGGAACAGGACGGATCGCTGCGCACCAACGCCGCCGGCAGGCCCATCGTCCGCACGCTGCTGTTCCCGGTCGAGCAGGCCACCTTGATCGACGGCTCGTGGGAGGTGATCGGCATGCGCGGCACCATGTCGGGCGCCTA
>DATBKQ010000431.1:0-6432 GCA_036555825.1 Acetobacteraceae bacterium
GGTTGCCGGCTGCGGGTCGATCAGCAGATCGACGCGCGGGCGTTGCGGCGCATCGTGGGTGTGCTGCGCGGGTGATTGCTCTGCCGTCCGGCGTGCGGGTGTGGCTGGCAGCGGGAGCGACCGACATGCGTCGCGGGTTCGATGGATTGTCGCGCCAGGTGCAGGAAGTGCTGGGCACGATCCGTTCAGCGGGCATCTGTTCGTGTTCCGTGGCCGGCGTGGCGACCTGGTGAAGGTGCTGTATTGGGACACCCAGGGTCTATGCCTGTTTGCCAAGCGGCTGGAGCGTGGCCGGTTCGTGTGGCCATCGGCGAGAGATGGCATGGTGTCGCTGACGCCGGCGCAGTTGTCGATGCTGTTGGAAGGCATTGACTGGCGCATGCCTGCGCGCACCTGGCAGCCGGAGACATGCCGCTGCCGCTGAGACAGACTTCGGTGGTGCGCCGCCGCCAGGACCGCCTCGCATCACAAACTCTCAAAGAGAGGGGGGAGCTATACATGAATAATTCGCGCATGTTCGGCGTGACTGCCTGTTCGCTGCTCGCCAGCGGACTTCTGACTGGCTGCGTCTGGAGGAGCGATTACGACAAACTGCAGGCGCAGAACCAACAACTCCAGCAGCAGGTGGCCTCACAGCAAGCGCAGCTCAGCCGACTCCAGGGGGCGATCAAGTATACCGTCAACAGTGATCTTCTGTTTGCTCCAGGGAGTTGGCAGATGAGCGAGCAGGGCAAGCAGATCATCGCCAAAATGGCCTCGCAGTTGGCGCCAACGCAGCGGAACAAACTGGTCGTGAATGGCTACACCGACAACGCCCCTATCGGGCCTACACTGCAGCGGGAAGGTGTCACCTCGAATCAGGTGCTGTCACAGAAGCCGGCGGACGCGGTGGTGCAGTATTTGACCTCGCAAGGCGTCAGGCCCGAGCTACTGTCGGCCCATGGCTACGGTGATGCAGATCCCATCGCACCAAACAACACCGCTGCTGGTAGGGCGCAGAATCGGCGCGTAGAACTTACGCTTGCAGGCGCCTAAATCTGAGCTTGCAACATAGCGACAAGTCGGGCCCGCCGCTAAGATAAGCAGCGTTGGATCGGAAGAGATGCCAGTGCCGACACAAGCCGTATGCAGCATCTGTGGGATTGTAGCGTTGGTCCTGCTCGCAGACTGCTCTGGAACCTCAGGAGTGGATGTTCCGAGTGTGGTGTTCACGACGCCGGCCAGCGCAACGGACCTTTCGTCTGATAGGCCCGAAATACCCGGTGCTCCGACAATGCCGGCAACAATTTTGACCAGTCCTGCTCCGAACCAGCGCTGATCTACCGCCTACCGGCGAAGCGAGGCAACACACAGGTCGGCACGACTCCCCTCCCCGCGGTGGCGAATGCTTGGCCCTGGATTGATATCGATGAACCTATCTGCCGTCGCTACAATCATCTTCGCTTTGTCGGCGTGTGCCAAACAGGAGTTAACGCGAAGTCAATGTGTGATCGGACACGGAACGGGCTTTGCAGGCGCAACTGGCAGTCAGGAGCACATCACGGTAGCTGAGAACGGTAGTCCGTGCGGCATCGAGCTGGTCGGTGAACACTGCAGCGGGGGGCAATTTGGACTCGGAGGACAAATCAAAACACCGCCAGCCCACGGTATGGCGTCCATTCGCGACGCGGCTGAGGCGACACAGATCTCGTACACTCCAGCTGCCAATTTTGTGGGAAATGATAGTTTTGTTGTTTCTCTAGCTACGACTTGAGCGGGAAGAGGCGCGCGACCTCAGAGGCCAGCTGCATCATGTCGCGATCGAACTGCCGGGCGAGAATGGTCGGCTGCCCTTTTCGTTGGGGGGAGAGAGACGCGAACGGCCCTTTTTGTAACCCCTGGTCTGACAGCCTGGCTGCGTGGTAGGGTATCATGCGATATCGAATGGTGTGGACGTCAATATACCAAATACCAAGCGAGGCTACCGCAGTGCGGGACCGAATGAACTGCCCGAGTGCTCAGCCAAACCAGGATGCGAACGTGGTCATTGGCGTGGTTGGGAATCAGGACGGCATGCCTCGGGTATCATTGCTGCCCAAGCCGGTGCCGCTTCAGTCGGTTACTCATTTGATTCCCGATACTATCCCGATTGCCGAGGTCTTGCGTCTGGCGGCGCCCTGTGCAGAACGGCGCTGCGCTCATTTCAGTGATAATCGTTGCACGCTTGCTTCTCGCATCGTCGCTCGCTTGCCGGCCATCACCGCACGCTTATCGCCCTGTGCAATCCGCCCGTCCTGTCGGTGGTGGCATCAAGAAGGGCCGGCCGCTTGTCACCGATGCCCCCAAATCATAACGGAGCCGTTCGGGACCGACGATCTCATGCGGGAAGTCGCGACCCCGACCACCACGCACGCAACTCAGGAACATCCAAGAGGAGCTCTCAAGCATGTCGGAAACCCGACTTAACCCGCAGCCCCTTCCGCCAGGAGTTGACTTGGGAAATCTAACCCAGGCAGTGACCACATCTGTCCGCAATGCACTGGAGGAGCGTGCCGCCACGCAAAGCACGCCACAGGTGTTCCGGAACCCGCGTATTATAGTCGGCATTATTATCGAGCCACCGGCACAGGTGGAACGGCTCGGCCAGTGAACGGATTCCAGCCCCGACTGACATCGAGTCAGTCGAAGTCGTGCAAAGTGTACGATCGGCCCCGGCGACTTGCCGGGGACCCAAGAGGGAGGCGCATGCCCACGACGTCGCGTTGAACAGTGAGCCTGGAAAACTCCTCCAGGCGGAGGTAACGTTGCTGCTGCGTCGAATTCGACTTGTGAAACACGAGCTTGTCGAGCTGGAGATGCAGATTTTTCCATCTTAAACCATAATAACGGCTCACGTTTCAGGCCAGTCCAAGAGAGAAATGCAAGGAGGCAATCGTGACAGAGGAAACTTCCGTTAGGTGGACTCCTATAGCCGACAAACACCGCAGCCGGGTAGCGCAGATTCAGGAGGAATTACAGCGCCTGAATGAAGAAATGAGCGCTATCGTAGCGGAGACACTGGGCAATAAACCTAGCCCCCTCGTGCGAGTATATTATCCAGAGACCGGCCCCCAGACTATCACCGCCTTCAGACCGGGAGGAGTCGGTATCATTGCGTGCTATGAGACCGCGACTGGTTGCGGCTGCGTCAATTTGGTGAACCGAACGTGCACTCCCTGTGCTTCGTTCCCTTGACTGGTTGGTAGGGATTATCACACCAGGGAAAGATAGATCGGCGGCATCACGCCGGTGGTGCTCCTCCGGCGTGATCTCGGCAAATGCGTATCGCTTACCGGTCTCCGCGCGGCAACTATGCACTTTGCTACTCGGCCGGGGTATTAGGGCCGGATTCCGATGTGACGGTGCTCGTTCAGGTGGTGCCCGTCGTGAATACCTCGGCTGTCACGCGATGACTTTCTCAGCGATGCTTCCATCGTTTCTGTCATCTCTTTATGAGACACACGGGCACTCGATTGTGGTCAACGTGCTTGTCACTGTTTGCGCCGTCATTTTTCTCGCGGGCATAATGGCATCCGGCCTGTCACGCCAAGCCGAGAAGCGCGATGTTGAGCGCGGGTGCGGCGGCTTGCAGATCCCGGTCGAGCGTCGCTAGCGGCAGGCCACGCCGTTGCGCCAGTTCCAGATAGGCGGCGTCATACATCGTCAGTGACAATCGTTCGGCGATCCGCAGCGTCGCCGACCAAGCGTAGGTGCTGGTATCGGCGTCGATGGTCGCGGCGTGTGTGAGTGTGCGACCGCTGATGATGGAACCATCCCGCAAATCAGCCTCCGTCGCGCAGCCCACGTGACGATGAGTCGGTTCTGTTTGGTGTCGGAATGCCCCAGGCGGTGGTGAGCGCGACAAGCATGGCCGAGGGCCCCGACCCCGTAGAGGAACCCAGCTCCGGATTTCCCGCGTCGTGCCTCCACATAGACGCTATAAGGTGCATCGAAGATTATGGGATGATCGGCATCCTGCATTACTGAATTCCTAGCGAAATTATAGGCGTTTGGCGAAATGGTATCTGTGAATTCCTGAGCCAACGGTCTTATTGCTCGCTGTATCGGCGGTTTCTTCACGAACCAAGCTATATCCTGAGCTTTCGTAGAGTGCGATTGCGGCGCTTTGTATTTCCGCCGTGGTGAGCTCAAGTCGCGCAATGTTCCGACGTCGGCATTCGCCCTCCGCAAAATCGAGCATCTGTCGCGCGATGCCCTGTCGGCGCACTGATGGATCGACATACATGCGCCGCAACTCCATGGCGGTCTCTGACGCGCGTTCCAGACCGAATGTGCCGACTACCTTATCTCCTAGGAGTGCAACCCAAAATCCACCATCCCGCTCGCCGTAATAGGCCGGGATACGATCGATCTCCTCCGACAGTGCACGCTCGATATACACCTCGAACGCATCGCAGAGGTCGGCTGGGCTAAGGAGCCGATTGACTGCGATGAACAATTCCCGAACCTGCGCGCTATCTCGATCGGCAAAGAGGCGGATCGCGATCGCCTGTCGCCCTGGTCGGTTTTGCTGATTGTGCCCCATTTCCGGGGATAGCCCGAGCCACTGATGCATCGACTCTTCCCAGATCGAATCGCCAGGCGGCGGAAAGGCGCCGACCTCGAATGCTCCTACGGCGACGCCGCAGACCGCAGGATTGCGGTCACCTTCCCAATAGACCGTGCTTCCACAACACGGGCAGAAATGGAATCGAGTTGAAAATCGAGTTAGCGTCCTCGGAGGTGGTGGAGATTCGGAGCGCCGGGCGGTGTGGCGCGGCGGTGTAGGCGGGGGGTGGCCATCGGACCAGTCGGCTAAGGTGGAGTTGCGACGCTTCACCTGTGACCGAGAGAGGATCCGATGACCGAGGAGAGATTGGCGCTGTTGGAGTTGCTGGAGAAGGCCGGTGACGGCGATTTCCTGCGAACCGTGGCGGAGGCGGTGCTGCAACTGCTGATGGAAGCTGATGTCGAGGGGCTGATCGGCGCCAGCCGCTATGAACGCAGCGGCGAGCGCACGACGTGGCGCAACGGTCACCGCGATCGCGTGCTCGACACGCGACTGGGCTCGCTGCAGCTGCGCATTCCGAAGCTGCGGCAGGGCAGCTACTTTCCGGCGTTCCTCGAGGCGCGGAAGGTCGCGGAAAAGGCCTTGGTCGGGGTGATCCAGGAAGCCTGGATCGGCGGCGTCTCGACCCGGCGGGTTGACGATCTGGTGCAGGCGATGGGGTTGTCGGGGATCAGCAAGTCGCAGGTCTCCAAGCTGTGCAAGGACATCGACGAGCGGGTTCATGCCTTCCTTGACCGCCCGCTCGCCGGCGAATGGCCGTATCTGTGGCTGGACGCCACCTACCTGAAGCAGCGTGAGGGTGGGCGGATCGTCTCGGTAGCAGCAATAATCGCTGTGGCGGTGAACACCGACGGCAAGCGCGAGATCGTCGGACTGCACATCGGTCCGTCGGAAGCCGAGACGTTCTGGTCGGGGTTTCTCAAGAGCCTGGCGCGCCGCGGCCTGCGGGGCGTGAAGCTGGTTATCTCCGACGCGCACGAGGGACTGAAGGCGGCGATCCGCCGCGTGTTTGGCGCCGCGTGGCAACGCTGCCGGGTTCACTGGATGCGCAACGCGCTGTCCTATGTGGCGAAGACCCAGCAGAGCATGGTGGCGGCGGCATTGCGCCAGGCGTTCATCCAGCCGGACCGCGCCCAGGCCAGTCAGATGCTGCGTCATGTGGCCGACCAGCTGCGGCAGAAATGGCCGAGACTCGCTGGGTTCATCGACGACAGCGAGACCGATGTTCTGTCATATCTCGACTTCCCCGAGCAGCACCGCAGCAAGCTGCACAGTACCAACCCGCTGGAGCGGCTCAACAAGGAAGTGAAGCGGCGCGCCGATGTGGTCGGGATATTCCCCAACGAGGCCTCGATCATTCGACTGATCGGCGCCGTGCTGTTGGAACAGAACGACGAATGGCAACTGCAGCATCGCTACATGCAGGTCGAGGTGATGGCCGAGCTCACTGCGCCGGCGAACGAAGCTGAGACGAGGCAGATCGCATGTGCGGCATGATCGGCCACGAGAGACAGACTGCGGCGTCAACGGCACCTCTGCCAGACGCTCGACCGCGACGGCGCGGTCAAGCCCCGCAGCCGCGCAGCGGTGCGCCGAAGGCGCAGGGCTTGACGGTGGCGATCGCGGTCGCAGCACCATCGCCTGTGCCGTCTATCGCGCCACATACGCTCAATTCCATCCGCGCCGCGGCGCCGATCGGCACACCCAATACATTACCAATCTACACCAGCTTGACGGACGTGACCTGGAATCGAATACAGTACCCGGTATCAGCGGCGCGCTCGTATATCTTACACTCACCATCGAGGCGCACCCGGTCCTTCAGGTAGGTGGCACCATAGTGG
>DATBKQ010000432.1:0-7460 GCA_036555825.1 Acetobacteraceae bacterium
CGGTGGGTGAGGCGTTGACGCAAGCTGCGTCGACCGCCGTATGCTGGTCAATCGATCATGTCTGGAGGATCCGATGCGGCTGCTGCTGGCGACGATGTCGCACGAGACGAACACCTTCTCGCCGGTACCGACGAAACTGGAACGCTTCTGCCGTGACGGTACCACGCTGCTCGCCGGCCAGACGGCGATCGACTTCTACCGTGACACAGGGACCTGCATGGGCGGCTATCTGGCCGTCGCGGAAGAAGCCGGCGCGGAGGTGGTGGTTCCGGTATGCGCGAGCGCGCCGCCCAGCGGCCCGGTCGATGGCGAGGCGTACGAAACGTTCTGCCGCATGATCACCGACGAGGTGGCGAAGGGCGGCTTCGATGCGCTGTGGCTCGATCTGCACGGCGCCATGGTCACCGACCGGTTCGATGATGGCGAAGGGGAACTGTTGCGCCGCATCCGCACCATCGACCGGACCACGCCGCTCTGCGTCGCGTACGACATGCACGCCAATGTTTTCGACGCGATGGTCGGCAACGCGCAAGTGGTCACCGGCTATCAGACCTATCCGCACATCGACCAGAAGCAGACCGCGGAGCGCGCGGCGCGGGCGCTGCTGCGGGTGATGCGGGGCGAGGTGCGCCCGACATCCGCCTGGCGGTCGGCGCCGATGTTGCCGCACGTGATGGCGCAGGGCACGCATCGGGCGCCGAACAAGGACCTGCAGGCGATGTGCGCGGCGTGGGAGGCGAGCGGCCGCGCGCTGGCCGCCAGCCTGTTCGTCGGCTTTCCGCATGCCGATGTCGAGATGGCGGGACTGTCGGCGGTGGTGGTGACCGACAACGATCCGGCGGACGCGCGGGCGATGGTGGACGAACTGATCAGCGCGGCCTGGCAGGCGCGGCGGGACTTCATGTTCCATGTCGAGCCGCTGGAGGCGTCGGTGCGGCGCGCGAAGGCGCTTGGCGCGCCGGGTCAGTTGCCGGTGGTGCTGCTGGATCATTACGACAACTGCGCGAGCGGCGGCACAATGGACACCACCGACACGTTGCGCGAGATCATCCGGCAGGACCTCGACGATCTGGTGTTCTTCGGCATCTACGATCCGGACGCGGTGCGGCAGGCGGTGGAGGCGGGTGTCGGCGCGACGGTGACGCTGTCGATCGGCGCCAGATTGCCGATGCCGCAATTGCCTGTGGCGAGTGCGCCGTTGGAGGTGACGGGCGTGGTGCAGACGATTTCCTCGGGGGCGTTCCGGCTGAAAGGCGGGCTGACGCCGGGGCTGCAGGTCTACATGGGGCGCACGGTGGTGCTCGACACGGGGAAGGTGCAGATCGTGCTGCTGAGCCGGCACATCGAGCCGACCGCGCAGGAGATGCTGCAGGTGCTGGGCATCGATCCGTCCCGCAAGAAATATGTGGCGATCAAGAGCCGGGTGCATTGGCGCGCCGACCTCGGCAAGATCGCGCGCGAGATCGTCGAATGCGCGGGCGTCGGGGTGTGCACATCCGACTACGGGCAACTGACGTTCCGCAAGGTGCGGTGGCCGATCTTCCCGCTCGATCCGGACATGCAGTAGGCGAATGGTCCCGCTGTCCGTCCTCGACCTCGCTCCCATTGGCGAAGGCAGCGATGCCGGGCAGGCCCTGCGCAACTCACTCGATCTGGCGCGGCATGTCGAGGCGCTGGGCTATCGGCGCTTCTGGATGGCGGAGCACCACAATCTGCCGGGCATCGCCAGTGCCGCGACAGCGGTGGCGCTGGCGCATGTCGCGGCGGGTACGCGCAGCATCCGCATCGGGGCGGGCGGCATCATGCTGCCGAACCATGCACCGCTGCTGATCGCCGAGCAGTTCGGCACGCTGGCGTCGCTGCACCCGGGGCGGGTGGATCTGGGGTTGGGGCGGGCACCCGGGTCCGACCAGATCACCGCGCGAGCGGTGCGGCGGACGCTGCACAGCACGGGGGAGGAGTTTCCGCAGGACGTTCTGGAGCTGATGGAGTACTTCAAGCCGGCGGAAACCGGGCAGCCGGTGCAGGCGGTCCCCGGCGCGGGCCTTGAGGTGCCGATCTGGATCCTGGGATCGAGCACGTTCGGCGCGCAGCTCGCGGCGTATCTGGGATTGCCGTTCGCGTTCGCCTCGCACTTCGCGCCGGCGATGATGACGGAGGCGATGGCGATCTATCGGCAGCGGTTCCGGCCATCGGCGCAACTGGGCGCGCCCTATGTGATGCTGGGGCTCAATATAGTTGCGGCAGAAACCGATGAGGAGGCGCGATACCTGTTCTCTTCGCTGCAGCAGTCCTTCCTCAATATCCGCCGTGGACGGCCGGGGCAGCTGCCACCGCCGGTGGAGAATTTCGACACACGGCTCGATCCCTATGCGCGGGCGATGCTGGAGGGCGCGCTGGCATGCGCGATCGTCGGCGGTGCGCAGACGGTGCGTCAGGGGATGGCGGCGTTCGTCGCGCGGACCGGCGCGGACGAGCTGATGGTGACCGCGAATATCTTCGATCACCAGAAGCGCAAGCGGTCGTTTGCGATTGTGGCGGCGGTGGGGGAACTGCGGCCCCCTCCCACCAGTCCCCTCCCGCGAGGAGAGGGAGTGTGACTGGCCCCAGCCCTGGCTTTATGCGCGTTTCTGCTCGTTCAGCGCCCAGGTGACGCCGAACGGGTCGCGGAATTGGCCATAGCGCGCACCCCAGAACATGTCGGCGACCGGCATCATGGTTTCGGCGCCTGCGTCGTGTGCGCGCTGCCACCAGGCGTCGATGTCGTCGACCATCAGCGTCATGGTGAATGCCTGGGGCTTTTGCGGCGGATGGCCGTGCTCCGGATAGAAGTCGCACAGCATCACGGAGCTGCCGTTGATGTAGAGGTGCACGTGCGCGGTGCGGCCGTTGTCGTCCGGCGGGTGCGCCGAGGCGATCTCGGCGCCCAGTGCACGCTGGTAGAAGTCGGCTGCCTTCATCGCACCGTCCACGTGCAGGTAGGCGACCACGCCGCCCTTCACCTCCGGTTGATCCATGAGTTGCTCTCCATTTGTCACGTCCCACGGACGCCGCTTCGACCGGCTCGCCGACAGCACTATGCGGAGTTTCTATTGTCCGACGCCTGGCGGGTCAGTCGGTCGAGGTGCTGGCGGATATGTGCAGCCTGGGCGGGCGTTTCGGCTAGTGCAATGGCCTGATGGAACGCTGCCCGGGCGGCTTCGTCACGGCCAAGCTGCATCAGCAGGGCGCCCCTGACGCCGAAGTAATAAAAGTAACCCGCGAGCCGCTGCGCCAGCGGCTCGGTCAGCTCCAGTGCCGCCGCGGGGCCATGAACCTTGCTGACGGCGACCGCGCGGTTCAGCGTGATGACCGGCGACGGCTGCATGGTTTCCAAAGCGGCGTAGAGCGCCGCGATCTGTGCCCAGTCGGTGTCTCCCGGGCGCTTCGCGCGCGCGTGCGACGCGGCGATGGCTGCCTGGATCTGATAGGGACCGGGTTGGCCGTGGCGCACCGCCTTGTCGACCAGCGCCAGGCCCTCGGCGATCATCCGGCGGTTCCAAAGAGTCCGGTCCTGATCGTCCAGCAGCACGACGTCGCCGGCGGCGTCGAACCGCGCGGCGCTGCGCGCGTGCTGCAGCAGCATGAGCGCGGTCAGGCCCATGATCTCCGGTTCCGTCGGGAACAGGCGCAGCAGCAGGCGGGTGAGCCGGATCGCCTCGTCGCAGAGATGCGTCCGCGCCGGACGGCCATCCGCCGAATAGCCTTCGTTGAACACCAGGTAGATCATGGCGGCGACGGCAGCCAGGCGTTCGGCGCGTTCGGCGGCGCCGGGCGCCTCGAATGGAAGGTCGGCCCTGGCGATCCGGGCCTTGGCGCGGGTGATCCGCTGCTCCATGGCCGCCTCGCTGACCAGGAAGGCGCGCGCGATCCGCGCGACGGACAGGCCGGAGACGATGCGCAATGCCAGGGCGATCTGCTGCGTCGCGGGCAGGTCGGGATGGCAGCAGACGAACAGCAGGCGCAGAATGTCGTCGCGGTAATGTGCCTCGTCGAGCCGTTCCGCCAGGGGTGCCTCGATATCGTCCAGATCGGAAATCGCTTCGTCGGGCGGCAAGGGGTCGTGCCGGTTGCGACGGCGCGCGGCATCCAGTCCTGCGTTGCGGCCGACCAGGATAAGCCAGGCGGTCGGGTCGCGCGGCGGGCCATTCAGCGGCCAGCTCCTGAGAGCGCGCAGGCAGGCTTCCTGGAACGCCTCCTCCGCAGTGTCCAGGTCGCGGAAATAGCGCAGCAGGGCGGCGACCGCGCGGGGGCGCGCGGCGGTCAGCGTGGTTTCGGTCCAGGCGGCATCGGTCATTCCGCGGCAAGCTTCCTCCGGTCAGGGCAGTAGAGCGCAACCGGGCGGATCTCGTACGTGCTGCCGGTCTTCGCCGCCGCGAGTTCGCGGGCGATGTCGAGCGCCTCATCGAGGTTTGCCACATCGACGATGTAGAACCCGAGCAACTGTTCTTTCGTCTCGGCAAAGGGCCCGTCGATGACCAGCGGCTCTGGCTGCGACCTGCGCAGTGTCGTTGCGGCGGTGGTGGGCAACAGGCGCAGCGACGTCCCGAGCTTGCCGGCCTTGGTCAGCCGCTCCTGCACGACGCTCAGGCGCGCCATGACCGCGGCATCCTCCTCCTTGCTCCAGGACCAGACCACGTCTTCGTCATTGTAGCAGAGGATGACGTACTGCATGCGGATTGCCTCCTTACGCTCAAGGACGCCAGTGCGCGGCCGGCGCCGACAGGGCGCCGCAAAAAAAGCCGCGGCAACGTCTGCCCCTGGAGCGGCAAGTCACCCAGGCGCAGTGCCTCGACGCAGCACCGCGGTCATGGAGTCAGCGCCAAGGATGTCAAGGTCCACACCGCACTGACACCTCAGGGCCACGAAATCGAAATCATCGGTGCCGCAGGAGAAGCAGCGCAGAGGCAGGGTGGCACGGTGGAAGATGTCTATCTCCGCGATCATATGCGCCAGCCGGACGACATCGGCCTGCGTGAAGACGCCCGTACGGGAAAGCCTCTCGGCGTCACCGGCCCGGAGTGCCTGGTCCGCGGCGCGCCGATGTTCGATGAGCAGCAACAGATGAAGACTGTCGGGCGTACCCGCTGCACAGTGCGTGCGGTAAAGCGAATGCTGGGGGTGCGCGGCATGCAAATCTTCCAGCACATACAGCCCGCCCGGCCGAAGGTAGGGAAACGTCTCGGCTAGGCAGTTGGCCTGATGCGCCGGCACGTGACTGCCATCCTCGATGACCAGATCGAAAGTCCGGTTCAGCCTTTGCAACATACAGGCAATGTTCCGCCGATCGCCTTGATCGGCTTTCAGATAGGTAATGCCCGGTCCCGTCGGCCACCCAGGTTGCTGCGGCTCGATGTCAACGCCGAAAATCTCCGCCTGGGGAAACACCCGATGCAGCCAGCCGATTGAAGCGCCCTGGAGAATCCCGTACTCGAGGATCGATGATGCGGCGCCGAGCGCTGCAAAGTGCCGTTGGTAGAAACTGCTGTATCGATGCCAGTAGTGCTTATCGGAATCGACCGGGTCGTACCAGCTCACCCTTGCCCCCTCCGCAGCAGCCATGCCACCGCACGTATCGGCGCAGTCACCCTCCCGAATGTAAAGGCGACCAAGTCCTCGATGCCCACCAGCCGTGTCGCGTTCGCTGCTTTTGCTTGATGCAGCGCCCGCCGGAGTTCTGCGTTTTCCGAAACCATTGCATCGGCCGCGGTTTGCGCCGCCGCTGCCCGGCGCTCAAGATCCGCGACTGTCGCCATCAGTTCCGCGATGCCATGGCCCCGCAGGCCGGCGGTGTGCCTGATGACGGAATCCGCTACCGCCTCGTGCCGCTGCCGGCGCGCCGCGGCAAAATAGGCCACCGCCGGCTCGGCATATGGCGCCAGCGCCGCGTTCGCGGGGTCGATGAACGCCCCGAAGGCAAATACCGCGACGCAGCTTGGCAGGATTATCAGACTGTGCCGGATCCGGGCATATACCAGAAAGCGTTCGATGATCTGGATCGCGTCGCCGACGAGATTTGCGTCATGGAATGTCACCAGCGCATTTTCGGCGATAAGCGCCAGTACGGCGATGAAATCGGAGAAGGCTGCGACATTGGTGTGCTCGGCATCGATGAGCACCAGTTGTGGGCGGACAGGAAGGCGCGCCCGGTCAACCGCGGAAATGTCGGCCTCGATGGTCGAGAGTTTACCGAGTTCGTGCGGGCCGACATGCCGCGCGAGTTCATCGACCATACGCGCGGTCGAATTGCCGGGATAGTGAAAATCGATACCGCGTTCGTCGGGTTGCGCTTCGGGGCGAGGATCGATCGATACAGCCAGGCTGCAGTTCGGATCGAGTAGATGTGGCAGCAGCGAACCACCGATATCGGAGCCGATCTCCAGATAGCAGTATCCTGGCTGCACAGCACGCACCAATCGCTGGATCCGGAGGAACGACGTCCTGTCAGGGTATTGCCCAGGCTGAATCGAAAAAATCCCCGTGTCGAGCGATAGTATCTGGTCAACCGAATTGTCCGCTTCCACGCAAGATCTCCTCCAATCGGGATTCCATCGGCGGCACCCTTCGCGGCAAGCCTGGCGTGATCTAAAGTCAGGGGCCGGCTCAGGGAGGACCCATGATCATCGACTGTCATGGCCATTACACCACGTCGCCGCGCCAGCACGAGGCATGGCGCGGGGAACAGATCGCCGCGCACGCCGAGGGCAGGGCCGCCCCGCGGCGTCCCGCCATCACCGACGATGAAATCCGCGTCAGCATCGAGAATGGTCAGCTCAGGCTGCAGCGGGAGCGCGGCACCGACCTGACGATCTTCTCGCCTCGCGCCGCCGGCATGGGTCACCACCTGGGCGATGCGACCACCTCGGCAGCCTGGGCCTCGGCGTGCAATGAGCTGATCCACCGGGTCTGCGCCTTGTTCCCGCGCAATTTCGCCGGCGTATGCATGTTGCCGCAATCGGCCGGTGTTTCGCCGCGCAACTGCATCGCCGAGTTGGAGCGTTGCGTACTGCAGTACGGCTTCGTCGGCTGCAACCTAAACCCCGATCCGTCCGGCGGGTTCTGGAAGGACCCGCCGCTGGGCGACCGCTACTGGTATCCGTTGTACGAGAAGATGGTGGAGCTGGACGTGCCGGCGATGATCCATGTCAGCGCGGCGTGCAATCCGGCGTTCCATACCACCGGGTCGCACTACCTGAACGGCGACACGGCAGCGTTCATGCAGTGCCTGACTTCGGACCTATTCAAGAATTTCCCGGCGCTGAAGTTCATCATTCCGCATGGCGGCGGAGCGGTACCGTATCACTGGGGGCGGTTCCGCGGCATCGCGCAGGACATGAAGCTGCCGCCGCTGTCCGAGCTGCTGCTGAACAACGTGTTCTTCGACACCTGCGTGTACCACCTGCCGGGCCAGAAGCTGCTGG
>DATBKQ010000433.1:0-11001 GCA_036555825.1 Acetobacteraceae bacterium
CTGATGCGCTAGCACCGTCGCGCCTCCCGGACCGCGGGGCTCCGGGCGCGCAGCGACGCGTCGCTTGGCTGATCCCTGGCCCGCTGTAAGGACATTTCGATGGCCCGCAACAAGATCGCCCTCATCGGCGCCGGCAATATCGGCGGCACGCTCGCCCACCTGATCGGCCTGAAGGAGCTCGGCGACGTTGTGCTGTTCGACGTGTTCGGCGGCGTCGCCGCCGGCAAGGCTCTCGACATCATGCAGTCCGGCCCGGTGGAGGGGTTCGACGCGGTGATGACCGGCGGCTCGGACTACGCCGCGATCAACGGCGCCGATGTGGTGATCGTCACCGCCGGCTTCCCGCGCACCCCCGGCATGTCGCGCGACGACCTGATCGGCAAGAACGCCGGCGTGATCGCCGAGGTCGCCGCCGGCATCAGGACCCACTGCCCCGACGCATTCGTGATCACCATCACCAACCCGCTCGACGCCATGGTCTGGGTGATGAAGGAGAAGACCGGCCTCCCGCCCAACCGCGTGGTCGGCATGGCGGGCGTGCTGGACAGCTCGCGCTTCCGCCTGTTCCTCGCGCAGGAGTTCGGCGTCTCGGTCGAGGACGTCACCGCCTTTGTCCTCGGCGGCCATGGCGACACCATGGTGCCGCTGACCCGCTACTCCACGGTGGCCGGCATCCCGGTGCCGGACCTCGTGAAGATGGGCTGGACCACCCAGGCCAGGATCGACGCCGTCGTGCAGCGCACGCGCGACGGCGGCGGCGAGATCGTCAAGCTGCTGGAGCGCGGCAGCGCGTTCTATGCACCGGCCGCCTCCGCCGTGGCGATGGCCGAGAGCTACCTCAAGGACAAGAAGCGCGTGCTGCCCTGTGCGGCGCTGCTGAACGGCGAATACGGCATGCATGATCTGTATGTCGGCGTACCGGTGGTGATCGGCGCCGGCGGCATCGAGCGCATCGTGCAGGTGGAGCTGAACCGCGAGGAGAAGGCGGCATTCGACAAATCGTGCACCGCGGTGCGCGAGTTGGTCGAGGCGGCGAAGAAGCTGGTCGGATGATCCCCGCCACCTCATCACCCCCCTTCCCCTCGCGGGTGGGGGCTGGGGGGAGGGGGCCCGCCCGCGCATGAACATCCACGAATACCAGGCCAAGGAACTGCTGCGGCGCCATGGTCTCCCGGTGCCCGACGGCTTCGTCGCGTGGACCCCCGAGGAAGCCGCCGCCGCCGCCGGCAAGCTTCCTGGTCCCCTTTATGTCGTGAAGGCGCAGATCCACGCCGGCGGCCGCGGCGCGGGCCGCTTCGCCGATGATCCCGACGGCAAGGGCGGCGTGCGCCTCGCGCGCTCGTCCGAGGAGGTGCGGGCCGCGGCCGAGGCGATGCTCAGCCACACGCTGGTCACCAGGCAGACCGGCCCCGCCGGGCGCACCGTGCACCGGGTCTATGTCGAGGCTGGCAGCGATATCGCGCGCGAGCTCTACCTCTCGCTGCTGGTCGATCGCGTCACCGGCCGTATCACCGTGGTCGCCTCCGGCGAAGGCGGCATGGAGATCGAGGAGGTGGCCGCCCATCACCCCGACCGGATCATGCACGCCGCGGTGGATCCGGCCGCCGGCATGTCGGCCTATCTGCCGCGCCGTCTCGCGTACGGACTGGGGCTCACCGGCAACCAGATCGCCGCGTTCGGCCGCTTCCTGCCGGCACTCTATCGCACCTTCACCGAGCTCGACTGCGCGATCGTCGAGATCAACCCGCTGGTGGTGACGAAAGCCGGCGATGTGGTCGCGCTGGATGCCAAGATCAGCTTCGACGACAATGCGCTGTTCCGCCACCCGGAACTGGAAAAGCTGCACGACGAAAGCGAGGAAGACCCGAAGGAACTCGAAGCCGAGAAGTACAACCTCAACTACGTCGCGCTCGACGGCAACATCGGCTGCCTGGTGAACGGTGCCGGTCTCGCCATGGCAACCATGGACATCATCAAGCTGTACGGTGCCGCGCCGGCGAACTTCCTCGATGTCGGCGGTGGCGCCACCAAGGAGCGCGTGACCGCGGCGTTCAAGATCATCCTGTCCGACCCGAATGTCGAAGGCATCCTGGTCAACATCTTCGGCGGTATCATGCGCTGCGATGTGATCGCCGAGGGCGTCATCGCCGCGGCGCGCGAGGTCAGCCTGTCGGTGCCGCTGGTGGTGCGCCTGGAAGGTACCAATGTCGAACTCGGCAAGCAGATTCTCGCCAGGTCCAACCTGCCGATCATCGCCGCGGAGAACCTGGCCGATGCCGCCGAGAAGATCGTCAGCGCGGTGAAGGCGGCGGTCTAGGCGCAAATACGCTGACTGCCACCGCGATGCCTCGCCCAGTGTCATTGCCAGGAGCAACACGACGAAGCAATCTCGGTCGGGATTGCTTCGCTGCGCCGCAATGACACTGACGGCTAACCTGACCTCATTGTGCTTTGAGCCGCCTGCAGCACACGCAGGGTCGACGGACCGTCGTTCGCGCCTTTGCGCACGATGATCAGGTTGTGCTCGAAGCTGATCCGCCTGATGCGCCATGCCGCATTCGGCTCGCTCGGGCGCGCGAACTCGGCGTAATTCAGGTGCTTCGCGAGTTCCAGAAAATACCCCATGCAGGTCTGCCTGAATTCCGCGGCGTCGATATCCGCCCCATCCCAGCGCACCCCGCCGACTTCCAACGTGTCCGGCCAGAACGAGGTGTGGACGTCCTCGATGACATAGATCCCGCCATCCTTCAGTGCGTCGAACAAATGCCCGAACGTGAACAACTGATGCCGGCTAAGATGCGAACCGTCGTCGATGATGATGTCGAACGGCCCTTCCTCCGCGCACAGCGCTGCCAGGTCCTCCGCCGAACCCTGGTCGGCGCGACGGAAGCGGGTGTGCCGGGTGGCGACTTCCCCGCGCGGCAGATAATCCACACCGACGATGACGGCGAACGGAAAGAATGCCTGCCAGGCCAACAGCGATCGGCCGCCGATGTCGTTCGCATCTCCGCCAACGCCGATCTCCAGCAGCTTGATGCGGCGATACTTCAGCGGCCGGAACAGCTCCTGGTAGCTCCAGCCGTACCGATGATGGCCCGCCCGATGTTTGTCGGAGCCGAACATCCGCAGCAGCAGCCAGACCGGCAGCGGCAGCAGGCAGATCGCCGTCGCCAACAGACTGCGCATCCGGTACAGCACTGCCGACTTCTCGCGCGGCGTCCGGTTGTCCCACCGCAGCAACCGCTTGATGCCTGCCTTTATCACCGGGGCTTCTTGCCGGAAATGCGCCACATCGGCTAGCAACACGCGGCCCCTCGGCACGGAGCATTGCGACATGGCGATCCTGGTGGATGCCAACACCCGCGTCATCACCCAGGGCTTCACCGGTGCCCAGGGCACATTCCATTCGGAACAGGCGATCGCCTACGGCACCAGATTGGTCGGCGGCGTCACGCCAGGCAAAGGCGGCGCCCGGCATCTCGGGCTGCCGGTGTTCGACACGGTGTGGGAGGCGCGCGAGAAAACCGGCGCGACGGCGACCGTGATCTACGTGCCGCCGCCATTCGCCGCCGACGCGATCCTGGAGGCGATCGATGCCGAATTGCCGCTGATCGTCTGCATCACCGAGGGTATCCCGGTGCTCGACATGGTGCGGGTGAAGCGCGCGCTCACCGGCTCGCGGTCGCGGCTGATCGGCCCGAACTGTCCCGGCGTCATCACGCCGGACGCCTGCAAGATCGGCATCATGCCGGGCCACATCCATCGCCGCGGCAGCGTCGGCATCGTGTCGCGTTCCGGAACGCTGACCTACGAGGCGGTGGCGCAGACTACCGCCGCCGGCCTCGGCCAGAGCACCTGCGTCGGCATCGGCGGCGATCCGGTGAAGGGCACCGATTTCGTCGAGGTGCTCGAGATGTTCCTCGCCGACGAGGAGACGAAGCAGATCGTCATCATCGGCGAAATCGGTGGACAGAGCGAGATGGACGCCGCCGAGTTCCTCGCCCGGAACCCGGTGAAGAAGCCGACCGTGGGCTTCATCGCCGGCGCGACCGCGCCACCCGGCCGGCGCATGGGTCACGCCGGCGCGGTGATCTCCGGCGGGCGCGACACCGCTGCGGCGAAGATGGAGGCGATGCGCGCGGCCGGCATCCATGTCGCCGATAGCCCCGCCGCACTGGGCAGCACGATGGTCGAGGTGCTGAAGGGCTGATACCATAGCTCCATGGGACAGCACCTGAGGCGTGCGGAGTTTCGCCGCTGGGCAGCCGGGCAGAAGCGCCGTTACGAGCGGCTGGCCGGCGAACCTGTCGCGATGTCGCCCGAGCGCATCGGACACACCAGGATCAAGAACCGTGTCTGGGCAGCACTCGATCAAGCGATCCGGGCCGCAGGCCTCTCCTGCGAGGCCCTGGGTGATGGCGTGACCATCGAGATCGACGATGACACCGACTATGAACCGGATGCCCTGGTGAATTGCGGACCACCCCTGCCGGACGATGCAGTGGCCGCCACCAAACCGGTCGTGGTCGTCGAAGTGCTGTCGCCGTCAACCGAACACATCGACCTGGCGGACAAACTCGCCGACTACTTCCGGGTCCCGAGTATTCAGCACTACCTGATCGTCCGTGCCTTGCGCCGCGAGGTGATCCACCACCGCCGCTCTGGCGCGGAGATCGTCAGCCGCGTTATCAACATCGGCGATATCGTCCTCGATCCTCCCGGCATCACCATCGGCCTCGCGGACATCTATCCGGGCCAGGCTTGACTCCCGCCACGCTTCCGGCGGGATACTCGCCGGTAGGTGAGACATAGCCTTGGGAAAAGTTCATGAAATTCGGCATCTTCTACGAATTGCAACTGCCGCGCCCATGGGGGCCGGACGACGAGCGGCAGCTCTATCAGAACGCGCTCGACCAGGTGGAGCTCGCCGACCGGCTTGGCTACGACTACGCCTGGGAGGTTGAGCACCACTTCCTCGAAGAGTACTCCCACTCACCCGCGCCCGAGGTCTTCCTCGGCGCCGCATCGCAGCGCACCAAGAACATCCGCCTCGGTCACGGCATCGTGCAGCTCACCACCAATCCGCCGCAGCGCGTCGCCGAGCGCATCGCCTGCCTCGACCTCGTCTCCAATGGCCGCGTGGAAATGGGCACCGGTGAATCCGCGTCGATCACCGAACTCGGCGGCTTCCACCGCGAAATGGAAACCAAGCGCGAGATCTGGGAAGACGCGATCCGCTGCATCATCCCGATGTTCAAGGACCAGGGCGTCGAGCTCGACACCAAATGGCACAAGATGCCGCTGCGCAACGTGCTGCCGAAACCGGTGCAGAAGCCGCATCCGCCGCTCTGGGTCGCCTGCTCGCAGCTCGAGACGATCGAGATGGCCGGCCGGCGCGGCATGGGCGCTCTCGGCTTTCAGTTCCTCTCCGCCGATGCCGCGCACGCCTGGGTGCACGCCTACTACAACGCTTTCACCAGGCACCAAGAGAAGCTGGCGGATTACCGGACCAACCCGAACATCGCCCTGGTCAGCTACTTCATGTGCGCCAAGACAGACGAGGAGGCACGCCACCGCGCCGACGGCGCCACCTTCTTCCAGTTCGCGCTGCGCTACTATGGGTCCACTTCGGGCCGGAAGCGGCCGGATCCCTACACGGTGAACATGTGGGACGAATACAACAAGTGGAAGCGCGAGAATCCCGAGGCCGCGGCGCGCGCCATTTCGGGCGGGCTGATCGGTTCGCCGGAGACGCTCAGGCGCCGGCTCCGGCGGTTCGAGACCTCGAACATCGACCAGGTGATCTTGCTCAATCAGGCGGGCCGGAACTCGCACCCGCATATCTGCGAGAGTCTGGAACTGTTCGCGAAAGAGGTGATGCCGGAGTTCCATGCGAACGAGCCGGCGCACCAGGAGTGGAAGCGCAAGGTGCTGGCCGGCGAGCTCGAACTCGAGGCGATCGATACCACGCCGTACCGCGAACGGTTCGGCCCGAACACCGTGCCGGTCCCGGTGCAGCCCGCGGCAGAATGAGCCTCAGGCCGGCAAGCCGGTAATCGCTAGCGATACCAGGACCGACGCCGCGGCGAATATGACGGCGACGGCGAACGGCGCCAGTTGCGGGTGCTGGTCGGCGAAGCGGCGCGATGGCGCTGGGACCGATACCACATCGGATTGCGTGGCGCTCATTCTCGGGGCTCCTTCACCTCTGACGCGGAGCCGCAGGCTGCACCGCGCACACCGTCTCTGGCTTTGATCCAGATCAAAACGCCAGACTGGCTGTCTCGTGGGCATTTCCCCGTGAGAATTTCACCGCAACCCGCAGAACAGAATTGCGCGCAGTTGCACCGTGCCGGGCCGGCGCCAAATCCCGTCTCGCGGGGCCGCGCGGGCGGTTACTCGCATCACCTCCGCCGGCGCAGGCTGGGATCGGCCCGCCTCCATCCGACATGGGGTCGATATCGCGAAAGGCATGTTGGATGGCGGACGCTACAACCACCGGGGAGCTGCGCGAAAAACCCGCGCAGCGGCGCGATATTCCTCGCGGCGGCTTCGTCCGCCGCGAGCGCCGGCGCTTGGCGCTTCGCTACGGCCTGATCGGTCTCGGCGCCATCGTGCTCCTGGTCGGCGGCCTGCTGTACTGGCTGTCGGGCGGCCGCTACATCACCACAGACGACGCCTATGTCCAGGCGAATGTGCTGAACGTCACGACCGATGTCTCCGGCCTCGTGGACCGGATCATGGTGCGCGAAGGGCAGATGGTGCGGCAGGGCCAGGTGCTGTTCCGTCTCGACCCCACCGAATTCCAGATCGCCATCGACCAGGCCAGGGCGAACCTCGCGCAGACCGAGCTGCAGCTTCGGTCGCTGCAGGCCGACTACCGTACCGCCGAGGCGCAGGTCACGGCACAACAGGCGAAGGTCGATCTCGACCAGGCGACCTTCAACCGCGACGCCGAACTCGTCACCCGCAACGCGGTGAGCCGCCAGCAATACGACGAGGCGAAGTACCAGCTTGAGGCCGACCAGGGCGCACTCGGCGCCAGCCAGGCCGCCGCCCAGTCGGCCCTGGCACGGCTGGGCACCAAGGCGGACGCGCCGCTTGAGACAATGCCGGCCTACAAGCTCGCGGCCGCCAAACTCGCCGATGCGCAGCGCTCTTACCAACACAGCATCGTGCGCGCCCCCTTTGCCGGGCAGGTGACGCAGGTGAACAAGCTGCAGCCCGGCCAGTACCTGGCCGCCGGCACGCCCGCCTTCGGGCTGGTGGACACCGGGCACATGTGGGTCGCCGCCGAGCCGAAGGAGACGGCCCTGACCCACGCACGGGCCGGCCAGCCGGCGACGATCACCGTCGATACCTATCCCGGCCACGTCTGGCACGGCGTGCTGGAAAGCACCGCTCCGGCCACCGACCAGGAGTTCGCGGTGCTGCCGGCGCAGAACTCGTCGGGCAACTGGGTCAAGGTGGTGCAACGTGTGCCGCTCCGGGTGAACTTCCAGAGCGGCCCCTCCGATCCGCCGCTGTCGGCGGGCATGAGCGCCGAAGTGTCGATCGACACCGGTCACCGGCGCACGATCGCCGACCTTTTCTGATCGATGGGTGAAACCCATCAGCCCGTCGCCAACCGCGGCATCGTCACGGTCTGCGCGATGGTGGCGACGCTGATGCAGGCGCTCGACTCGACGATCGCCAACGTGGCGCTGCCGTACATGCAGGGCAGCCTGGCCGCGAGCTACGACCAGATCACCTGGGTGCTGACCTCCTATGTGGTCGCCGCCGCGATCATGACCGCGCCGGTCGGATGGCTGGCGGCGCGCTTCGGCCAGAAGAACCTCTACCTCGTGTCGATCGCCGGCTTCACCGTCGCCTCGATGGCCTGCGGTATCGCCACCTCGCTCACCGAGATGGTGATCGACCGACTGATCCAGGGGCTGTTCGGCGCCGCCTTGGTGCCGCTGTCGCAGGGCACCATGCTGAACATCTATCCGCCGGAGCGGCGCGGCTCCGCCATGGCGATCTGGGGCATGGGCGTCATGGTGGGGCCGATCCTCGGACCCACCCTCGGCGGCTACCTCACGCACTTCTACAACTGGCGCTACGTGTTCTTCGTCAACCTGCCGTTCGGGATCGCGGCCACACTGGGCCTCTGGTTCTTCCTCCCGGCCGGCAAGCCACGCAGCGGCCTGCGCTTCGACTGGTTCGGCTTCGCCTCGCTGGCATTCGGCGTCGCGGGGCTCCAGCTCATGCTGGACCGCGGCGAAATCGAGGACTGGTTCGGCTCGACCGAGATCATCGTCGAGGCGGTGATCGCCGGCACCGGCTTCTACCTGTTCCTGGTGCAGATGCTGACCGGCAAACGCCCGTTCATCACGCCGGCGATCTTCCGCGACCGAAACTTCGCCTTCGGCCTCGTCATCATGTTCGCCATCGGCATGGTCCTGCTGGCGTCCTCGGCACTGCTGGCGCCGTGGCTGCAGAAGCTGGGCAATTATCCGGTGAACACCGCCGGCCTGCTGCTGGCCCCGCGCGGCATCGGCACCATGCTGGCGATGATGGTCGTCGGGCGCATCACCAACCGGGTGGACCCGCGGCTGCTGATGGGCCTGGGTGTCGTCTTGCTGTGGTGGAGCATGACCCGCCTGTCCGACTGGACCCCCGCGGTCAGCGAATGGACGCTCGCGATCAACACCATCGTGCAGGGCGCCGGCCTCGGGTTGATCTTCGTGCCGCTCAACGTGGTGGCATTCGCCACGCTGCCGGCGCAGCTTCGCTACGAAGGGACCGCGCTGCTCAGCCTGCTGCGCAACATCGGCAGCGCGATCGGCATCTCGATCTTCGAGGCGCTCCTGACCAGCGGCACCCAGGTCGAGCACTCGGTGCTCGCCCCGTTCGCCTCGCCGCTGAACCCCGCGCTGCAGGGCCTGCCCGCGCTGTCGCCGGCCAGCCCGCATGGCGCCGCGGTACTGGACCAGATGATCGATTACCAGGCGCAGGTCATCGCCTATAACAACGACTACTGGCTGATGGGCCTGCTGGCGCTGCCGCTCCTGTTCCTGCTGCCGTTCATGACGCGGCCGCGGCGCGACCGCGGCGGGGGCGCGGCGGCGGATTGACCACCCCTGGTGTCGGTGACTTCACCGACACCGGACCTCGCAAATCCCCCTCGATCCCAGCCGCGCTTCCCGGCTGTCTGCCACCGCGCAACTCACGCTCCTCTCCCACTGGTGGTGCAGGGGTGCCAGCGGCCAGATGAACGCCGTCACATTCCCGGTGCGGGTCGACCCGGTTTCGCTGAACGGCGACGCGAGGGGGAAGACGTTCGGCCTGCGCGAACTGCGCTCGTTCCTCCGTGTCGCGAGCACCGGGAACCTCGGACGCGCGGCGCGCGAGATGAACGTCAGCCAACCGGCGATCTCGCTGCAGCTTCGCAAGCTGGAAGAAGGGTTCGGTACCCAACTGCTCACGCGCCATGGTCGAGGGGTCACACTGACACCCGCCGGGGCGTGTCTTCGCGATCGCCTGCACACGGTCATGCAACTGCTCGCATCGCCGCTGGACGGCAGCGTTGGCGAAACGCCACCCGCGCGATTGTCGCTGGCGATCCCGAGCGAGTCGGGACTCCCGCTGGTCGCGCCGCTCGCGCTGAGGTTCCGCCTGCGTTGGCCGGACCTGGCGCTGGACGTCAGGGAAGGCAACGGCGCGGATCTCGAGGAATGGATCCTGCACCGCCATGTGGACTTGGCGATCCTGCAGGATCCGCCGTCCTATCCGGCACTCGAAACCGCGCCACTGCTGACCGAGCCGCTCGGCCTCGTTCTTCCGGCGGATGCCGCGCTCGCACGGGGTTCGCGCCCGCTGGCGATGCGCGAACTCGCCGGCGATGCACTGATCCTTCCCGGCCAGCCGCACTGGATGCGCCGCCGGCTCGACCAGGCCGCACAGCAGTACGGCGTGCGGCTGAACCCTGTGCTCCAGGTGGCGAGTATCGCGCTGACCAAGGCGATGGTGCGCGGCGGGGTTGGCTTTGCGGTGCTGCCGCGCGCCGCCGTCCAGGACGAGATCGACGGCGGCGCGCTGGCCTTCCGCCTGATCGGCCAGCCGCCGATGTGCTGCACGCGGGTGCTCGCCTTCCATCGCGCGGCTTCCAACTCGCTGGTGCCGGCCTTCGCCGAGATGGTGCGCGAATCGGTCACCGAGCTTGCACAGGGCGGCGCCTGGGCAGGCGCGCGAGTCGCCCGGTCGGTTTCGGCAGGCACAGCCCTGCCGCGCGAGAGCGCGGCACCGTCCCCAACGGCATTGCAGTCAATCGAGGAGGTGGCAATCCGGTAGCGATCAAAACGCCGAGCCTGTAGCGGCTCCCGATCACGCTGCGACCTGCAATGACGTGCAGTATTGGCGACAGTACTGGGCGGGTAGTTAGCTTGTACAAAGTTTTATTGAGTTATTTCAAATAGTGTTGCCACCTTGCAGTAATGCCGCGACGAACCCGGAAACAATATTTGCGCACGACCGCGCGGGGGATATGGTCTGCGGCCTGAACGTCGCCGGGTCAGCCGGCGCAACAAGGAGGACGAAATGCGGAAGTTTCTGCTGGCAAGCGTGGCCACGCTGGCAACTGGGGGACTGACGGGTGCGGCGCTGGCGCAGGCGCCGGCCGGACCGGTGGGCGCGCCGACCCAGGGCCAGCAAGCCTATCCCGCCGCCCCGGCACCGGTCTCGTACGTGAACGAGAACAACAACTACCAGGCGCCGGCTCTCCCGGGCCCCCTGGCCAACCCGACGCCAGGCACCATCGTCGTGCACGTCAACGGCAAGGTGCAGGTGGACTTCGAAGCCCACTGGTCCACGGCTAATGATCGCTTCGCCGGCACCTTCCCCGCGACCCCCGCCGCGCCGGTGGTCGGCACGGTGAAGCTCGAGCCGCAGACGGTGCAGAGCTTCGCGCGCGAATACTTTGGCGGCGACGGCATGGCCACCAACGGCCTGCGCTATGGCGCC
>DATBKQ010000434.1:0-10202 GCA_036555825.1 Acetobacteraceae bacterium
GGTAACGTCGAGACGCATGAACTCCGCGGTGCCGTTGGCCCGCGTAATATCGGCGGCCACCTGCCGGCCCTCGTCTTCCAGCACGTCGGCGATCACCACGCGCGCGCCTTCGCGGCCGAACCTGCGCGCCGTCGCCGCACCCATCCCTGATGCCGCACCGCTGATAATCGCCACCTTGCCTTCCAGGCGCATCATTCTCTCCTCGACATCGGATTGCGATGAGGCTGCCACGAGCCGTCCGGCTTGGCTACCGCCGCCGGACGTTGCACCATATGCGCGCGAGACGTGGAGATCACCGATGGCCCATCGTGGCATGAAGTTCGGCATCTTTCTGGCCCCGTTCCATCGCGTCGGCGAAAACCCGACATTGGCGATGAACCGCGACGTCGAGCTGCTCGAGTGGCTGGACTGGCTGGGTTACGACGAGGCCTGGATCGGCGAGCACCATTCCGCCGGGTGGGAGCTGATCGCCGCGCCGGAATTGGTCATCGCCGCGGCGGCGGAACGGACGAAGCACATCCGTCTGGGCTCCGGTGTCACCAGTCTGCCGTACCATCACCCGCTGATGGTGGCGCAGCGCTGGGTTCAGCTCGATCACATGACGCGCGGACGCGCGATGCTGGGCTGCGGCCCCGGCGCGCTGACCTCGGATGCCTACATGCTCGGCATCGAACCCACCACCCAGCGTCCGCGCATGCTGGAGGCCATGGACGCGATCATCCGTCTGCTGAAATGCGAAGAGCCGGTCACCATGAAGACCGACTGGTTCGAGATGCGCGAGGCCCGGCTCCACCTCGCGCCCTACAGCGACCCGTGCTTCGAGATCGCGGTGGCCAGCACGATCACCCCGTTCGGCATGATCGCCGCCGGCACGCACGGCGTCGGCGTGCTGTCGATCGGTGCCGGGCTGCCCGGTGGCCCGGAAGCGCTGGCCAGCCAATGGAAGATCGCCGAACAGGCGGCGGCGAAGAACGGCAAGACGATGGACCGCAAGAACTGGCGGATCGTGGTCAATGCGCACATCGCCGAGGACGATGAGCAGGCGCTGGCCGAGGTGAAGAAGGGCGAGCGCATCGAGACGGTGACCTATTTCGAGGACACGCTCGGCCGCCCGCCAGGCCGCGCGGATGAGCCGCTGCGCGATGGCGTGAAGATGGGCAGCACGCTGGTCGGCTCGCCCGAGACGGTGATCAAGGGCATCAACCGTCTGCTCGAGTACAGCCAGGGTGGCTTCGGCGGCGTCCTGTTCCGCGCGCACGAGTGGGCCAACCGCGAGCAGACGCTGCGCAGCTACGAGCTGTTCGCCCGCCACGTGATGCCGCACTTCCAGGGCTCGCTCGCACCGATCGTCGGCTCCAACGCCTGGGCGCGCGAGAACCGGCGGCAGGTATTCGGTGCGACGCCCGAGGCCGTGCGGCGCGCCTTCACGGATTTCGGTCACGCGGTTCCCGAGGAGTACCGCTCCCGCACGATCGGCGCGCGAGATGTCGACCCGTCAGGCTGATCGCATGACAAGAAATTCGCACCATGCCTTATTCCTCAGATCGCGCCTTCGCATCACGCTGATAGACCGCAAGGAACGCTTTTCCCATCAACGAGGTCTCGCGCCCCATGGACTGCTCCAGCACCCTTGCCCGCATGGCCTGAATCGCCTTGTCGGCTGGTGCGGCTTGCGCCGCGAACTCCGCCAAGTGCGCAGCGAGCCGTGTCCGACCAGCATCACCTAGCGCTGCCGCTCGTTCCGCTAATCGAACTGCGCCGCCCGCTAGCGCCGCAATCTCGCCGGCAAGCTCGGCTGCCGGTGCAGGCTTAAGATGTGCTGGGTCGCCGTCGAACCATCCACTGTAAAGGTGCCAAATGGCACGCACGACAAACTCGGGATCGTCGTAATGGGGCCGCAGATAGGGCCTGGCCAGCAACTCGACAGGCGCTGATACGGCGTGCAGTATCTCATTCAGAGTGCAGCCACGGTTCATCATGGCCAGCGTTTGCTCGACCAAGCTCTCCAGCAGTGCGGCACCGTCGCCCAACATCTGCCCGGCCCGTGCTTCTCCGAATACGACTGGCCCATGGCCGGGGATGAGAATTTCGGGCGCAAGTTGCTGCATGCGCCGCAGCGTCGCCGCCCATTCCAAGGCGTAGCGCTGCACCTTGCGCGGATTGCCCGCGTTCGGAAACATCCAGATGACGAAATCCCCGCTTATCAGCACGCGCTGCGCCGGAAGCCAGACAAAAGTCGCGTCATCCGTCTCGCCGCGCCCATGGAATAGTTCCAGCCGCTCGCCTCCAATGGTCAGGGACAGGCTGTCATCGTAGATTTCGTCCGGTTGGCGTTGACCAACCGGATACGTGTAATTTGGATGGTCGAACTGCTGACCCTGCACCAGGCTGTTGAAACCTTGCGTCAGCACGTAGCGATCTAGCCGCTTCCGCACCACGCGATGGGCGATGATGCGTGGCCGGGGCACGGCCCGCGCGCTCGCTTCATCATCGATGAGTTTCATGCCGCCGGTGTGATCGATATGGCCGTGCGTGTAGATCACGGTGTGCACCGGCGTATCGTCCCAGCGTCGCACGGCTGCAAGAGTTTGGCCCGCCAAGGCGGCATTCGCCGTGTCAATCAGCACCAATCCGGCTCCGGTGCGGATGGCGGTCACGCTGCCACAGAAATACGTCGAGTGAACGGTCAGGATGTTGTCGGTAACAAGCGTGCCGACCCCGGCTGAGACGGCTCGCGTCCACTCCTCCATGGGCGCGGCACCGCTCCAAAGCCTCTCGAACAGCTCGTCCTGCCCCACGAAACCCTCGCCCGCCCGGTTGCTATTCGCCTCTTGCGCTGCTGGAAGCTTACGGCCGCACCTCCGCGTTGGCGAGGAGGTGGGGATGCGTGGATAGGCGGACGGGTGGCGGCATGCGTGGCAGGTTCCGAGATCGAGGTGGGTTGTTCTCGTACATTTCGCCAGCGACCCGCGTTCCCAAGGATCATGTTGGTTGCCGGCTCACCGTGGGCGAGGACAAAGCCTACGACACCGCGGACCATGTCGCCGCATTGCGCGAGATGCGGGTGACCCCGCATGTGGCGCAGAATGATTCTGAGACCAAGACCGGCAAGCGGCGCCGCAGCGCGATCGACACTCGCACCACGCGCCACCGCGGCTACCGGCTATCCCAGGCACCATGCGCAAGAGCAGGCATCGTGGGATATGCCGTGTCGCTGCCGACTTCCTGCGCAATCTCATCGCCTACAACCTCTTGGCCGGGTTGCTACGCCGTACTCGTCGGGTGTCGCCGCCAATGACGGAAAATTCCGTCATTTCCTCCAGGAGTCCCGCCGCGGGTTGATCGGGCTTTGACAGATGCGAAATTGACGCTCGCGGTCACGGTTTCAGCAAGAAACTGCTCCATATTTAGCGCGCGATTGCGGCGACGATAACGCCCTGTTGTCGCACGCCAGCAAACACCTCGGCAAACTGGTTCGCGAAAAATCCCGGCAATTCAGTACGGGACCTGGGGGACCAAGGCATGCCAACCGTCACCGTCGCCGGCGCACACAGCCAGACCGTCACCTTGAATTTCGACAGCCAGGCAAACGCTGTCCTGGCAAGCAAGCTGGCGGCGGCGATTACCGCCGGTGTCGATAGCGGCGCGATCGTCCCGGCGGTCGATACCGATGGGCCGCCGCCTGCTTTGCCGAGTGGCAAAATCGGCGAGTTCGTTCAGACGCAAAGCGGCCCCACGATATTGCCGCACGGCTACAAGGCGTACGTCGATACGGCGCCCGACGCGATCGTGTTCGGATCGGGCGACAAGGATGAGTCGGTGCTGTCCAGCACCGGCAACCTCAGGTTTTTCGCGAGCGCCGGCTCGGGGACCGTCGCAGCCGGCGGGGGTGACAACTTCTTCTTCCTCGCACCGACCGACAAGGGCAGTTGGTCGATCAACACCGGCAACGGCAACGACAACGTGTTCGCCTTGGGCAGCGGAAATGACACGATCAATACCGGCGGCGGTCAGAACCACATCGTACTCGGCGATGGCCACGACCGGGTACTGTCATCCGGTCACGACATCGTCACCGCGGCGGCTGGTCAGGAGACCATCCTCGCTTCAGGCAATTACAGCGACCGGATCGACGGCAACGCCAGCCGCCTGTTCTTCGTCGGCAGTACCGGGTCGGCCACCGTTTTCGGTGGCAGCGGCAGCGATACGTTCACCGGCGGCAGCGGGCCGGATTACGTGCAGGGCGGCAGCGCCGGAAAGAACCTCCTGGTCGGTGGCTCCGGACTGGCGACACTGATTGGCGGCGGCGACGGTGACCAGTTGTTCGCCGGCGGAAGCATCGGCCAGTTGCTGAAAGCCGGACATGGCAACGAAACGCTGGTCGGCGGCTTCGGCTCCGACACCTTCTACGGGGGCAGTGGCAGCTCGGCGCAGATTATCGGCGGTGCCGGCAACGACACGTTCGTCTCTGCCGGCGGGATCGCCACGGTCACCGCCGGTAGCGCCAGCAATCTGTTCCTATTCGTCAAGAGTCATCCAGGCGGGAGCGAGGTCATCAACGGCTATATCAGCGGGCTGGACCAGATCGGCCTGGAAGGCTTCGGGTCCAAGGAAGCGAAGCATGCGCTCGATTCACAGAAGACAGTCGATGGCTCGACCACCATCACGCTCTCCGATCACACCAAGGTCACGTTTGTCGGCGTCAGCGGCCTGTCGGACAGCGACTTTGTCAGCATAGGCAAGACCGACTTCAAGCCGCCGCATTCGTGAGCAGTCGCAAGGTTGCCGGCCGCGTCGCCGCGATGGCAGTCTGGCGGCATGGCTACCTTGCAACTGGATGGTCTGCGCAAGAGCTTCGGCCTGATCCACGTGCTGCAGGGCATCGACCTCACGCTCGCCGACGGGGAAATGCTGGTCATTGTCGGCGCGTCAGGCTGCGGTAAGTCGACGCTGCTTCGTCTGGTCGCCGGGTTGGAGCGCCCGACGGCCGGTCGCGTCCTCATCGACCGACGCGACGTCACCAATCTCGATCCGTCGCAGCGGGACATCGCCATGGTGTTCCAGAATTACGCGCTCTATCCGCACATGAGCGTCTTTGAGAACATGGCGTACGGCCTGCGCATTCGCGGCCTGTCGCGCGGGGACATCCGCTCCCGGGTGGACGAGGCAGCGGGACTGCTGGGGCTCGGCGAGCTGCTGGCCCGCAAGCCGAGGCAGCTTTCTGGGGGTCAGCGCCAGCGCGTGGCGATGGGACGGGCGATTGTCCGCCATCCGAAGCTGTTCCTGTTCGATGAACCGCTGTCCAATCTGGACGCCAAACTGCGCCTCGGCATGCGGGCGGAGATCCGCCGCCTGCAGCGGCGATTGGGGGTCACCAGCCTGTACGTGACGCACGACCAGGTCGAGGCGATGACGTTGGGCGACCGGCTGCTGGTGCTGCACCAGGGGCGCCCCGCACAACTCGCCACCCCGATGGAGGTGTTCGCCCGGCCAGCCGACACCTACGTCGCCGGCTTTATCGGCGCGCCCACGATGAATTTCCTGCCCGCGACCCTGGCGGGCAACGGTTGCGCGGCGCTCCTGGAAGGCGGCCTTCCGGTTGTCTTCGCCGACGGCCGACGCCCCGGCGCGGACGGCGCCCCGCTGACCATCGGCATCCGGCCAGAACATCTTGAGCCAGGACAAGGACTGGAACTGGTCATCGAACTGATTGAACCGCTGGGTTCGGAAACCCTGGTGCATGGGCGTTTGACCGGTGCCCAGGAACGGCTGCTCACCGTCAAGCTGGCGGGCCCGGCTCCGGCGGGCGAGCGGCTGTCCGTGGTACCGCGGCGCGACCATCTTCACGTGTTCGACCAGGCAACCGGCCGGCGAATCGACCCGATCGGCGAAGAAACCGGCGCGCCGCGGCTTGCTGCCATGTATCCGGCTGACTAGGGTCGTCTTTCCAGAGGGTTTTCGATTCGCATGGCGGCCTCTCCGGCCATGTCTGTTCCGACCATCAGTCCTGGCGAGATGCAGCTCCTGCTCTCGCGCGCCGGCCTCGTCCTCAACCCCGGCCAGGTCGCGGACCTCGTGCTCGCCTGGCGGCAGGTCGCCGCCCTGATCGCGTCGATCCCGCACGACCGGCCGCTGGCGGACGATATGGCGCTGACTTTTCGGCTCGCGCTGCCGCCGGCTGGGCGGGCCGCGCCACCCGCAGCGGTGGCACGCCCGGCCAAGGGGAAAGCCAAGCCGAAAGCGAAGGCGGCTCCCAAGCGCCGGGCAACGCGTTCGCCGACCCGCAAGGGTACCCGTCGCAGCCGATGACGGCTCTCAAGGCGTCTTTCCTCACCATCGCCGAGGCCAGCCGCCTCATTGCCGCGAAGAAGCTTTCGCCGGTGGAATTGGTCAAGGAACTGCTGGCCCGGATCGAGGCCACCGACCCGAAACTCAGCGCCTTCCTGCTGGTGACCGAACGCCAGGCGCTGGCTGCGGCCCGCGCTGCCGAGCGCGCGGTAATGGCTGGCCGCCGCGCACCGCTCCTCGGAATCCCGCTCGCCTACAAGGACATCTACGAAACCGCCGGCGTCCGGACCACCGCGCAGTCGCGTA
Source organism: Acetobacteraceae bacterium (assembly GCA_036555825.1). GTDB lineage: Bacteria > Pseudomonadota > Alphaproteobacteria > Acetobacterales > Acetobacteraceae > JAMXLO01. Next base: position 6,595 of record DATBKQ010000434.1, read on the forward strand.
TCCTCGCCGACAACGTGCCGCAGCAGGATGCCGAAGCGGTACGGCGGCTGGGTGCCGAGGGAGCGGTGATGCTGGGCAAGCTGGCGACCCACGAGTTCGCTATCGGCGGGCCGGCGTTCGACCTCCCCTGGCCGCCGGCGCGCAATCCCTGGGACACACGGCGGTTCACCGGCGGCTCGAGTTCGGGTTCCGGGGCGGCGGTTGCCGCCGGGCTGGCGATGGGGGCACTCGGCTCCGATACCGGCGGCTCGATCCGGCTGCCGGCGGCATTTTGCGGCATCGCCGGGCTGAAGCCGACGCCCGGCCTGGTGTCGCGGCGCGGCGTGATCCCGCTGGCGCCCAGCCTGGATACCGCCGGCCCGATGGCCTGGACCGCGCAGGACTGCGCCATCCTGCTCGATGCACTCGCTGGTCATGACCCGTTGGACCCCGCCTCGGTGCCCGCTCCCAAGCCATCCTACGCGGCCGCGATCGCTGCGCCGCCGCGCGGCCTTCGCATCGGGCTGCTGCGGCGGTTCTACGAGCACGACGTGCCCGCCTCTCCCGAGATGCTGCAGATGATGAGCCGCGCCGCCGCGACATTGCGCAGTCTCGGTTGCCGGGTCGAGGACGCGACGCTTCCGTCGGTGCAGGAATACAATGCGGTCGGCCGCGTGATCATCTCCGCGGAGGCGTACGCGCTCCACGAGGCGACGCTGAAGCGCCGCCTGTCCGACTATTCGCGGGTGTTCCGGGTACGCGTTCTGGCCGGTGCCTTGATCCGCGCCGCCGACTATATCGCCGCCCAGCGCCGGCGTACCGACCTGATCGCCGCCACGGCGAAGGCCTTCGAACGGTTCGACGTGCTCGTCACCGCGCCCACCGCCGGCACGCCCCCGCTGTTGACCGAGCAACGGCCCGATGACGGTTTCGCGCGTCCCCTGCTGACCACGGTCGCCAATGTCGGGGCGGTGCCGTCGATGGTGGTGTGCGGCGGGTTCACGGCCGCGGGGCTGCCGTTGGGGCTGGAGATCATCGGCCCGGCATGGGGCGATGCCACGGTGCTGCGCGTCGGCCATCATTTCGAACAAGCGGCGGGGACCCGCGCCCGCCGCCCCGAACTGTAGCTGTGCGCAGCACGCATTCTACACCTCTCCCGCGCAGCAGGGGAGGTCGCCAAGCGTAGCGCCGCGGGACGGAGTGCGGCTTCCGGCAGGCTACTGCCACGTCAGCCGGAACACCCGGAGCCAGTTTTCCAGCATGAGGTTGCGCATCGTTTGCTCGCCGAAGCCGTGCGCACGCAACGACGCGACCAGCCGCTCCAGGCCGCTCGCGTCTTTGATCGCGCGGGGCTGCGTCCTCCGCTCATCCATTGCCTTGGATTGCCGGGCACCGGATCGACAATCAGCCACCCGCACGCTCCGCGATCTGCCGCAGGGCATGATGCGCCGAACGCACCGCACCTTCCTGCCAGCCATTGATGTAGGAGACATGCTCGCCGGCGAACAGGAACGGGCCATCCCCCTCGGCCAGGGCAGTGTAGTGGGCGGCGCGCGCCTCGCGACCCCATTCCACCCACGCGCCGCTACTGAACGGGATGTTCTTCCAAGCGACCGATATGCCTTTGCCGAGATACCGCCGATAGCCGGCATGCAAACACGCGCCATCAGTCAGCGCCGCGGCGACGCGCTGCTCGGGCGGCATCGCGGCGAACCGGTCGCCCATCTCCGCCGTCCAGATATAGCCGCCCACCAGAATGCCCTTTCGCTGGTGGATGCCGGCCGAAGGATACCAGACCTGGGTGATGTCCCGCGTCGTCCAGGAAATCCCGCCATAGACCGCGTCATCGAGTTCCCAGAACCGCCGCTCGGCCTGAAAGGCGATCTTCACCGCCGGCACGTAGTCCGCCGCCGCGACCGCCGCCCGGATTTCCGCACTGAAGTCGCTCGGAATGTCGCGCAGCACCGAAAGCGGGACCGTGATCACGGCGAGCGGCGCCTCGATCGCATGATCGCGCCCGGTCCTCGCATCGCGCCAGACAACCCGTGCCTCGTCGCCGCTCCGGCGCAGGGCGCGGACCTCGGCACCGTAGCGGATCGCGCCGCGAAGCTTGCCAGCGAAGGCTTGGCCGATGCGGCCCATGCCGCCGACCGGCTGCATCATCGTCGCCGCCTGGTCCCAGCTCTCGCCGAAATTGGTCTGGAACCGCCAGAACCCGGCATCCAGGATGCCACGCAGGTCCAGCGGCGTGCGTGGCGTGCCGGGCCCGGTGCCCGGCGGCTCGCGGTAGCCGGCGCGGCCGGAGCCGCGATACGCCATGTCCCGGTCGAGCGCACCGAAGCTGCGCAGCATCGCGCGCAGGCGCTCCTTGTCCTCCGGCGACACGGCCTCCGCCAGTGCATTCTGGTCCAGTGCCTTCGCGGCGAGTTCCGCCACATAGCCGCGGATGTCGTTGACCATCCAACGGTTGCGCTGCGGCCGCCCGTCGAACGCGGCATCGCTCTGAAAGAAGGCGCCGCGATTGTCGTTGCTCATCACCTCCAATGGCACATCCAGTTCGCGGCAATACGACAGGATGCCTTCATGATGGTACGGCAGCCGGGCGGGGCCGGGGTTGAAATACATGTGCGGCCCGCTTTCCCAGGGCACGCGCTGCACGGAGCCGGTCTCCCTGACCTCGTCGCCCCGGCGCAGTGACCAGTTGCGTCCGCCGGGACGGGAGCGCGCCTCCAGCACCAGCGGGGCGTACCCGGCCTTGCGAAGCTCCCAGGCCAGCACCATGCCCGCGACGCCGGCGCCGACGATGACGATCCGCCGCCCCCGGCCGGGCGGCAGCGGAGGCGGACCGGCATAGGCCTCTGGGATCGGCAGCAGCCCCATGGCCGCCATGGTTCGATAGGCGGCAGCCGCGCCACCCGCCTGGCCGACAAGGTGGATCAGGCCGCGGCGCGACAGCGCCATATATGGTTCGGGATGCCTACAGGTATTTCGCCGGCCGGATCATCGCGCGCCACATATGCGCCACCGGGCTGTTGTCGAACCCCAGCCCTTCCTCCGGCTGGCGGAAGTTGCGGCCGATGACGTCGGTGAACTCCTCCAGCTCGACATGCACATCCGGATCGAACGAGTAGATGTCGTGCACCGTGATCATGCGCCCCGACATGTACCACTTGTGGTTCCGCATCCGCCGATAGTCTTCCTCGACATACGCATCGGGGCGATAGTCGGCGCCGAACGCCTTGATATATGATTGTGGATACTCATATCCGACCGACGGATCGGGATAGAACCGCAGGACTTGGTGCGCGCGGATCGCCCAGGCAACCTCCTCGTCCACATACGGCTCGACCAGCTGCGCGCCCCAGTAGCCGTGGTCGCCGCGAATGAAGCCGATGGTCGAAATGTCGTGCAGCAGACAGGCGAGCACCATCTTTTCCGGCAATCCGCCCTTCACCGCGTGACGCGCGCTCTGCAGCAAATGCGCGGCGGGCCCGAACCGGTACTTGAAGAAGTCGATCAGCGTCGGCTTCTCCGGCATCGCCGGCAGGCGCGGATCGTCGCCCATCAGCACCCGCGCGTTGGGATTGGCCGCCATCAGCGCCGCGGCGTTCGGCGGCGGGCCCATGTCG
>DATBKQ010000435.1:0-7436 GCA_036555825.1 Acetobacteraceae bacterium
CCCCTGACCCTGGAGCGACGATCCATGTCCGCCGACGCCACACAATCGGGAGCAGAAGTTCTCCTCCGCGCCCTGAAGGATCAGGGCGTGGAGGTCATCTTCGGATACCCCGGCGGCGCCGTACTGCCGATCTACGACGCACTGTTCCAGCAGAACGCCATCCGCCATGTGCTGGTGCGGCACGAACAGGGCGCGGTACACGCAGCCGAGGGCTATGCCCGGTCCACCGGCAAGGTCGGCGTGGTCCTGGTGACCTCCGGCCCCGGCGCGACCAACGCGGTAACCGGGCTGACCGACGCCCTGATGGACAGTATCCCGGTGGTCTGCCTGACCGGCCAAGTGCCGACACACCTGATCGGCAACGACGCCTTCCAGGAAGCGGACACCACTGGCATCACCCGCCCCGCCACCAAGCACAATTATCTGGTCAAGCGTCCGGAAGACCTGGCGCGCTCGGTGCACGAAGCGTTCTACGTCGCGCGCTCCGGCCGGCCCGGCCCGGTGGTGATCGACCTGCCGAAGGACATCGTGATCGGCAAGGCGCCCTACACACCGCCGGCCGCCGCACATCCCAGCTACCGGCCGCAGACCGAGCCGGACCATGGCCAGATCGCCAGGGCGGTCGCGCTGCTGAAGCAGGCGAAGCGGCCGATGGTCTATACCGGAGGGGGGGTGATCAACGCCGGACCGGAGGCATCGGCGGCGCTGACGCAGTTCGTCCGGATGACCGGCTTCCCGATCACCAACACGCTGATGGGTCTGGGTGCCTATCCGGCCTCCGACCCGCAGTTCCTCGGCATGCTGGGCATGCACGGGACCTACGAGGCGAACCTGGCGATGCATGGCTGCGACGTGCTGCTGGCGATCGGCGCCCGGTTCGACGACCGGGTGACGGGGCGGCTCAACGCGTTCAGCCAGGGCTCGAAGAAGATCCACGCCGATATCGATCCTTCGTCCATCAACAAGAACGTGCCGGTCGATGTCACCATCGTGGGCGACGCCGGCCGGGTGCTCGACGCGCTGGTCGCCGCCTGGCAGGCGGATGCCACCGCATCCGATCGACCGGCGCTGACCACCTGGTGGCGCCAGATCGACGCCTGGCGGGGCACGGACAGCCTGAAATTCACCCAGGACATGAAGCCGGGCGCGATCATCAAGCCGCAGTACGCCATCCAGCGCCTTTACGAACTGACCCGCTCGGTGGGCAAGGACGTCTTCATCACCACCGAGGTCGGCCAGCATCAGATGTGGGCGGCGCAGCACTTCCGCTTCGAGCAGCCGAATCATTGGATGACCAGCGGTGGTCTCGGCACCATGGGCTACGGACTGCCCGCGGCGATGGGCGTACAGATCGCGCATCCCGAGGCGCTGGTGATCGACATCGCCGGCGAGGCGAGTGTGCTGATGAACATCCAGGAGATGGGCACGCTGGCGCAGTACCGGCTGCCGGTGAAGGTGTTCATCCTGAACAACCAGTACATGGGCATGGTGCGCCAATGGCAGGAACTGCTGCACGGCGGCCGCTATTCGGAAAGCTACAGCGCCGCCCTGCCCGATTTCGTCAAGCTGGCGGACAGTTTCCACGCCGTCGGCCTGCGCGCCGAACGCGTCGAGCAGCTCGATGACGTGATCCGCGAGATGTTGGCGACCGACCGGGCCGTGATCGCCGACATCGCGGTGGACCCGAAAGAGAACTGCTTCCCGATGATCCCCTCGGGTGCCGCGCACAACGAGATGATTCTGGGCGCCGAGCACGAAGCCGAGGCGGCCGGCATCACCGACGAGGGATTGGTGCTGGTGTAATCGAGCTCGGTCGAAAGAACACGAAACCGAACAAGGCGATGGGGCGAGTTGACCGGCGCTGGCCCGAGCATATTCTGACCATACTGACCAGATCGAGGACCTCCAGTGCCCGGCCCCCGTCGCCGCAGCCCGAAGCCCAGCCGCCCGCATGCACAAGTCTGGAAGCTGCAGGACGCCAAGGCGCATTTCAGCCAGGTGGTCCGCGAGGCACAGCAGCATGGACCACAGCGGGTGACGGTCCACGGGAAGGATGCAGTCGTGATCCTATCGGCTGAAGAATACGACCGGCTGGCGCCACTCGCGCCGCAACCCAGCCTCTCCACGGTGCTGTCCAACTCGCCCCTGAAGGACCTGGACTTCGAGCACGGCTCAATCCGTGTCCCGGTGCGCGATGTCGAATTGTGAGGGGATGGTTGCTGGATACCAACGTAATTTCCGAGCTCCGCAAGCCGCGGTGCGACGCGAGAGTGCGTGCCTGGGCGGACTCGCAGTCCGCTACGAGCCTGTTCCTGAGCACGGTGACGCTGACGGAAATTCGGTACGGCATCGAATTGCTGGCACGCACCGACCCACTGCGGCCGCGTCTGGAACTGTGGCTGGAGCGGGAACTCCGCCCCTGGTTCGCCGACCGTATCTGCGCGATCGATGAGGATGTGCTGGTCGTCTGGCGCCGCCTCGTCGAGCAAGGCCGCGCGATGCGTGTGACTTTTGCCCAGCCGGACCTGTTCATCGCCGCGATCGCCACGCTCCACGATCTCTGCGTGGTGACGCGCAATGTCGGCGACTTCGTGGCGGCCCGTGTGCCGGTCCTCAATCCCTGGACCGACGCCCAGCCGCGCTTGCCCGCCAACTGAGAGAAGCCGGTTCACTCATGCCCGACACCCCGCTGCGCAGCGCCACCATCTCCGTCCTGGTCGAGAACGAGCCCGGTATTCTCGCCCGCGTGGTCGGCCTGTTCTCCGGCCGCGGCTACAACATCGACAGCCTCACCGTCGCACCGGTGGAAAGCGGCGGCGGCCGTTCGCGCATCAACATCGTGACCTCGGGCACCGAGATGGTGATCGAGCAGATCAAGGCGCAGCTCGACCGCCTGGTGCCGGTGCATCGGGTTGCCGACCTGACCCGGGAAGGACCGCACATCGCGCGCGAGATGGCGCTGATCAAGGTCACCGGCGTCGGCGAGAAGCGCGTCGAGTCGCTGCGCATCGCCGATGCGTTCCGCGCCCGCGTGATCGATGCCACGCACGAGAGCTTCGTGTTCGAACTGACCGGCGCGACCGACAAACTCGACGCCTTCATCGATCTGATGCGGCACCTGGGGCTGGCCGAGGTGTCGCGCACCGGGGTGGTGGCGATAGCGCGCGGCGTGCGGACGATTTAGGGTTCGAGACAACCTCCCACGGACAGCAGGAGCCACTGATGCGCGTCTATTACGACCGTGATGCCGACGTGAACCTGATCAAGGGCAAGCGCGTCGCGATCATCGGCTATGGCAGCCAGGGCCACGCCCACGCCAACAACCTGAAGGACAGCGGCGTGAAGGATATCGCCGTCGGTCTGCGACCGAACTCCGCCGGCGTGGCCAAGGCGGAGGCAGCCGGCCTGAAGGTCATGGACCCGGCGGACTGCGCGAAATCGGCCGATGTGGTTATGGTGCTGACGCCGGACGAAGGTCAGGGCGACCTGTACCGCGAGAAGCTGGGCCCGAACATGAAGAAGGGCGCCGCGCTCGCCTTCGCGCACGGGCTGAATGTGCACTTCAATCTGATCGATCCGCGCCCGGATATCGACGTGTTCATGATCGCGCCGAAAGGCCCTGGCCATACCGTGCGCAGCGAGTACCAGCGCGGCGGTGGCGTCCCGTGCCTGGTCGCGGTGGCGCAGAACCCGTCGGGCAACGCGATGGAGGTCGCGTTGTCATATGCCAGCGCCATCGGCGGCGGCCGCGCCGGCATCATCGAAACGACGTTCAAGGAGGAATGCGAGACCGACCTGTTCGGCGAGCAGACCGTGCTGTGCGGCGGCCTCGTCGAGCTGATGAAGGCCGGCTACGAGACGCTGGTGGACGCGGGTTATGCGCCGGAAATGGCGTACTTCGAGTGCGTGCACGAAGTGAAGCTGATCGTCGATCTGATCTACGAAGGCGGCATCGCCAACATGAACTATTCGGTCAGCAACACGGCGGAGTACGGCGAGTACATTTCCGGCCCGCGCGTCGTCAACGACGCGACCCGGACGGAGATGAAGCGCGTGCTGGCGGACATCCAATCGGGAAAGTTCGCGCGCGATTGGATGCTGGAGAACAGAGTGAACCAAGCGAGCTTCAAGGCGATGCGCCGCCGCCTGGCCGAGCATCCGATCGAGCAGGTGGGCGAGAAGCTGCGCGCAATGATGCCCTGGATCGCCAAGAACGCGCTGGTGGACCGCTCGCGCAACTGAGGCCGGACCCCCGCGTCCGCCTGTGAGCTCCCTCACACTGCACACACTTGCGGTTTGCTAAAAGTGGTCAGATGGGGGAAGCGAGAATGCAAAGTGGACGCGGACGGACCGTGGGCATTGCGAGCGCACTCGCTGTTGCGGCGTTCCTGTTCGGCCCTTCTCGCCCGGCATTCGCACTCACCTGCGACGAACTGAAGGCGGAGATCGCGCGGCTGCGGCAGACGCTGGCGAACGAGCAGCGTGCGCTGGCCAACTGCAACAACAGCCCAGGCTCGTGCACGCCGGGACAGGTCAGCGGCATCCAGCAGGCGATCCAGATCGCGCAGCAGGAGATCGCCGCCGACGAGGCGCAGCTTCCGACGGCCTGCAATCCGCCGCCGCCGCCGAATTTCGATCATGTGTCGTTACAGGGTATCGAGGTCGCGCAGGCGGTGCAGGACTTCACAAACTCGGTGCCGCTGATCGCCGGCAAGACCACGTGGGTGCGCGTCTACCTCGACAAGGTCAACGGCACGCGCGGCCTGACCGCCACGCTGAATGCGCAGCGAGGCGCCGCCAAGGTCGTGATCAATCCCCAGGCGCCGATCACGGTGGACGCCGCGGACACCCTGACCATCCGGCGGCAGAACTGGGGCAAGAGCCTGAATTTCCCGGTGCCGGCGTCGATGATCGCCTCCGGCACCACAATCTTCACCCTGGGTGCGCCGACCGATACCTCCGCGCAGCATAAGACGATCATCTGCGACAACTGCACCAACCCGACCCAGGTCAGCTTCTCCAGCATGCCGCCGCTGGTGATCCGCATGATCGGGCTCACCTACCCGTTCACGCCGACGCCGGGCGGGTCAACCGCGACGGCGACACCGCGAGCGGTGGACTACACGCTGCTGCGGTCCTGGCTCGGACGCGCCTATCCGGTGTCGCAGGTCAACGCGTCGCAGACCACCGCGGTACTCAATTTCAAGCTGACGTTCGGCAACGACACCACCGACTGCACGGCCGCCAACGCGCAGCTCTCGGCGATCCGTGCTGTGGACATGGCCCAACCAGGGGCGGACAATCGGACGCATTACATCGGTCTGGTTTCGAACCAGGGTGGTTACATGCGCGGTTGCGCCGCCGTGCCCGCCGCAGCGGACCCGACGACGACGGCATCCGGGCCATCCGGCGCGCCTGGCGGCCCGGGTCTGGTCCCCAGCAATTCCGCAGGCGATCCGGACGCGAGTTTCGCTGATTGGTACGGCGGCCATGAGCTGGGGCACACCTTCGGCCGCAACCATCCGAACATCTGCGGCACGCCGCCGGCCTACGACACTGCCTTCCCCTACCCAAACGGACAGATCTCCAATGCCACGGAGCAATCCGCGGTCGGGCTGGATGTCGGCGACGCAACAAACGGCGCCCCGTTCGCGTTGCTCTGGGGCGCGACGAGCTTCGATATCATGACCTATTGCCGCCAGCCCGACTGGCCGAGCGACTACACCTACCGCGCGTTCAGACAGCGGCTGCTGGATGAGAATCCTGGCTTCCTGCCGCTGATGCGGCCACCGCGCCCGCTGGTGTTCGTACGGCTGAGCGGCGCGCTGGTGCATATCGTCGGTTCGGTCAATCTGACCAGGCATTCCGGTTCCATCGATTACGTCATTCCTGTTGCCACCAGCATTCCCACCACCGGCCAGTCGGGCCGAGTGGAACTCGTCGTGCGCGATGCCGCCGGACGCGCATTGTCGCGAACCGCGGCGCCCATCAAGCTGATGGCGGACCCCGCGCCCAACGAGGACGAGCGTGCACTGATCGACGCCGCCGTGCCCTTCGCCGACGACATGGCACGCATCGAACTCGTGCTGGACGGCGCGGTGGTCGCGCAGTACAGCAATGCGCAGACCGCTCCGCCGGCTGTCACCGGGTTCAAGACGCATCAGGCGCGCGGCGAAACCGGCCCGACGATCGACTGGAATACCATGCCCGCGGCGGCCGGCACGGTAACCTTCACGGTCCAGGCGAACGATGGCAACCAGTGGCAAACCGTCGCGGTGGGCCTGGCGCAACCAGGCATAACGCTGAGCTCCGAGCAGTTGACCGCGCAGCAACTGCGGATCACCGCCATCAACGGATTCCGGAGTTCGCCCCCGGTGGTCATCAACATGTGCGCCGCTCAGATCAAGCACGGCGCCGATCTCGAGTCGCAGGCCGAAGATTTTGCCGAGGCGCTCGCCAGCGGTGAAATCCCGCCGCCGCCGCGCACCCCGCAAAAGATCCAGGCAGCGCGGGCCCAGCTCGCGACTCTGCGACGCAGCGCAGCGGCGGCCTGGGGCCAGGTCGCAATCTGTCAGGCGCCACGCCAGCCCTGATCGCCCGGTCGGGCTTGTGCGGCGGCGCGCCGTGACGAATGCTGGCTCGCATGCTGACCGCCTTCATCAGCGCCGATGGGAAGCTGCATCGGGCCGCCGCTGTCTCGGATGCGCAGTGGATCGACCTGTTCGATCCGGCGCCGGACGAGGTGGAACGCGTTGGCCGCGAAACCGGCCTGACCATTCCCACCGAGGCCGAGATCGATGAAATCGAGAGCTCCAGCCGCCTGGCGACACGCGACGGAGCACTCTATCTCAGCATGCCGCTGGTCAGCCGCCCGGAGACCGAACCGCGATCGATATCGCTCGGCTTCGTGCTGTCGCCGGACCGCCTGATCACCATACGGTTCGCACCGAGCCGGCTGTTGGACCGGTTCATGCAACAGCCAGGGCCGCATGTTCGCAGCGGGTCGCACATCATGATTGGACTGCTCGAGGCGATCGTCGATCGTCAGGCCGATGCGCTGGAACAGGTCAAGTCGGAACTGGAGGCGATCTCGCACCAGATCTTCTGTGCCGACCTGACCACCGCGAGCGGACGCAAGCGCGAGGACGCGTTGCTGCGTGCCACCTTGCTGGCACTTGGCCGCATCGGCGATCTGGTGTCGCACATTCGCGAAAGCCAGGTGGTGGCCGCGCGCATCGTACCGTACGTGGAAACCGCCGCAGCCGACTGGCTGCCGAAGGAGCTGCGGCCGCGGCTGCACACCCTGCGGCGCGACATCGCCTCGCTGAACGACTTCGACACGCACCTTAACGACAAGCTGCAGTTCCTGCTCGACGCCACGCTGGGTTTCATCAACATGGCACAGAACAACGTGATGAAGGTGCTGACCGTGGTCT
>DATBKQ010000436.1:0-10825 GCA_036555825.1 Acetobacteraceae bacterium
CTCCTCGCGGCTCATCACCATCTTCACCGGGAAGCCCGAGGCCCGCGACAGGGCCAGCGCCACCGGCTCCAGGTAGACCGTGGTCTTGCCGCCGAAGCCGCCGCCGATCTCGGCCGGCGTCACCTTCACGTCGGAGACCTCCAGGCCCATCAGCTTCGCCACGTAGGAGCGGACCATGAAGTGGCCCTGGCTCGAGCTGTAGATCACCGACTGGCCGTCCGGGTTGTACGAGCACAGGCAGGCGTGCGGCTCGATGTAGCCCTGGTGCACCGGCTCGGTCGTGTAGCGCCCCTCGACGATCACGTCGGCCTGCTTGAAGCCTGCTTCCGCGTCGCCCTTGTGGAAATAGACGCGCTTGGCGATGTTGGATGGCCTGGTCGGCTTCGGCTCGACGTTGCCGGTGAACAGGTCGTCGTGCAGCACCGGCGCATCGTCGGCCATCGCCGCCTCGACGTCGATCACGTAGGGCAGCACTTCGTACTTCACGTCGATCAGCTCGAGCGCCTCGTCGCAGACGGCCTGGTTGATCGCCGCCACCGCGGCGACCGCATGGCCCTCGTACAGCGCCTTGCCGCGCGCGACGCAGTTGCGCGACAGGTCGCGGAAGTTCATTGGGCCTTCGCCGACGAATGCCTCCTCCGAGGGGATGTCGGGGAAATCGTCGGCGGTGACCACCGCCTTCACCCCGGGCAACTTCAGCGCGCGGCCCGCGTCGATCGACACGATGCGCGCGTGCGCGTGCGGCGAGCGCTTCACCTTGGCCCACAGCATGCCAGGCATGACCATGTCGGCGCCGAACACGGCGCGGCCGGTGACCTTGTCCACACCGTCCGGACGAACCGGGCGGGTGCCGACGACCTTCAGATCAGAGCCAACGTAATTCATGCCACGGTCTCCCTTCGCATCTCGGCGGCGGCGTCCTGCACGGCGCGGATGATCTTGTCATACCCTGTGCAGCGGCAAAGGTTCCCTGCCAGCCAATAACGAATCTCGGTCTCGGTCGGGTTCTTGTTCTCGTCCAGCAGCGCCTTGGCCGCCACGATGAAGCCCGGCGTGCAGAAGCCGCATTGCAGGGCGGCGTGCTCCAGGAACTTCTGCTGCACCGGGTGCAGGTGGTCGCCCTCGGCAATGCCCTCGATCGTGGTGATGTTCTTGCCCTCCGCCTCGACGCCCAGCATCAGGCAGGAGCAGACGATCTTGCCGTCGCAGATGATGGTGCAGGCGCCGCAGTCGCCCGAGGCGCAGCCTTCCTTGCTGCCGGTCAGGCCCAGCACGTCGCGCAGGCAGTCCAGCATGGTCTGCTGCGTCTCGCACAGGAACTCGGCCGGCTCGCCGTTGATCGTGGTGGTAACGTGATGCTTGCTCATATCAGTGAGTCTTCCCCTGTGTCTTGCCTTGCGCCCGGTCGAACGCGATGGCGGCCACGCGGCGTGCCAGCACGCCGGCCACCTTGGTGCGGTATTCGATGGTTCCGCGCTTGTCGCTGATCGGTTTGCACGCGGCGCGCGCCGCAGCATCCAGGTTCTTCAGCGTCGCCTCGTCCAGCGTGTGGCCGATCAGCGCGTCGGCCGCGTCCTTCACCAGCAGCACGGTCGGCGCCACGGCGCCCAGCGACACACGCGCCGCTGTGCACGCGCCACGTTCGTCCAGCGTCACGCTGATGCCGCAGCCGACGACGGCGATGTCCATTTCCGTGCGCGGAATGAACCGCAGATAGGCGTCGGCGGAGCGCGCCGGCCGCGGCGGCAGTTTGAACTCGAGGATGAACTCGTCCTTGGCGAGCGACGTGCGGCCGGGGCCGGTGGGAATCTGCTCGACCGGCACCTCGCGGCGGCCCTTGCCGCCGACCACCACCGCGATTGCGCCGGCGGCGTACAGTGCCGGGACGCTGTCGGCGGCGGGCGAAGCATTGCACAGGTTGCCGGCCAGCGAGCAGCGGCCCTGGATCTGCTGCGAGCCGATCAGGTCGAACGCCTCCACGATGCCGGGCCAGGCCTTGTTCATGCCAGGATGCGCCTCGACCTCCGCGCCCGGGGTGGCGGCGCCGATCACGAACCCGCCGCCCTCCTCGCGAATGCCGATGATGCCGGGAATCTTCTTGGTGTCGACGATCAGCTCGGGCCTCACCCGGCCGGACCGCAACTGAACCAGCAGATCAGTACCCCCCGAAAGCACCTTTGCCAGTCCGGACGAGCCGGCCAGCAGCTTGACGGCCTCATCGACCGTCGACGGTGCGGCATAGTTGAGCGTTGCCATTCTTGCTCCCGATGTCTGCGCGCGTTGATACGCCCGGTTCCCTGGCGAACCAGGCCGGAGAAGCCCAAGGTTATGCGATCAGGGGGGGCGGGTCGAGGGGGCGAGGCTGACCTGGCGCGCTTTGTCTTGCCTCACCCCGGTCGGGCGCCTGCCCGCTTCGCCGCATCCCACCAGGGACAGACGCCCCCCATGCGCTGAAAGTTGCCCTCGATCACCTGTACCGGTTCGCGCATCCCGTCGCTCGCGGCCTTGAGCCGCATCTCGCGCGCCCGCGCCTGCTGCTCTTCCGGCAGCCAAGTGCGGTCATGGCCCCACAAACTCGGTCCCACGGTGACCTCGCTCGCCTGCCAGTTGCCCGGCGTGACCTCCCGGCCGCCCCAGCCGTATTCCAGCATGAATCCCGACGGCGACCTTAGATAATAAGAGGTCACGCAGTCGTTGGGATGCCGGCCCAATGTGGTGGCGATCCGTTCCGGCGCGCCGAGTGCGATGTCGTAGCCCTGCCCCACGTCGTCAAGCGAATAGAGTTCCACCATCAGGTGATGCAGGTCCTGTCTGCCGGTCTCGATCAGCGCCACCGTATGGTGCCGCGGATTGACGTGCAGGAAGTAGGCGCGGAACGGTGTCAAGATGTAGTCGCTCACGCCGAACCCCAGCACGTCGCGATAGAAGCCCAGCAGGTCGTCGATGTTCTTCACATGGAACACCGCATGGCCCATGCCCAGCGGCCCGGTGCGGAAGCCGGAGATCGCCCGGCCTGGACGAAACGGCTCGTCCGCGACCGCCGCGCCCCAGAACGCCTCCAGCCGGTTGCCGCCCGGATCGGCGGAGCTGATCAGCCCGCGTACGCAGCGTTGATCCGCCAGGCTGGCCGGCTCGCGCCGCACCGTCACGCCGCGTGCCTCCAGCCGCGCCGCCAGCGCGTCGAGCGCGGCGGCATCGGCGACCTCGAAACCGAAGTAGCGCTCGCCGTCGGCAAGCGAGCGATCGATCACCAGCCGCTGCTTGCGATCGTCCATGCGGAACGCGCGGCAGGCGTTGCCCCGTTCCACCGCCTGCATGCCAAGCCAGTTGGTGGCGAAGTCGGTCCAGTCCGCCAGGTCGGTCGCACCGATACCGACGTAGCCGAGTGCCTGCACTTCCATGGCGAACCTCCTTCGCGCAGCAGTTACCAGGGCATGATACCCGCCTTCGCCGACATGTCAGCTGGGGCAGATTGTTGCGATGCTCTGACGCAGGTTCGCTGCAGGGCTCGTCCGCGTGCGAGCCGGCGTTCCAGCCCAGCAGGCGATAGCCACGACCGGGCACAGTCACGATCCAGCTTTCGCCCGTCCCCTCCGGATCGAGCGACTTGCGCAGCGTCGAGATTTGCACCTGCAGGTTATTTTCCTCCACGACCTGCCCCGCCCAGACCCGGGCGATCAGCTCGTCCTTGGAGACGATCGCGCCTTTCGCCGCGGCCAGTACGCACAAGATTTGGAACGCCCGATCCCCAAGCGCTGCGGACGTTCGCCGAGCAGGAGCTGGCTATGCCTGGACCATCCTGCCGGACAACCAAGAGCGTGCGCACGTGAAGCTAGTTCGGCGTGCTATCCGGCATCGCCGGACCGGAAGCCTGACGTGGCATGACGGCGCCATGATCCTGCCGTTTGTTCTGTTCTGTGCCGTCTCCATCGCCTTCTGGCGGAGGGTCGTCATCGAAACCGACCTCACTGTTGCTGATCAGGTCGAATACGAGGATGCCGCGCTGTGCCTTAGATTCGGGTTTGCGCGTGGAACCCAGGAACATGATGCCTGCAAGCTCGACCTCCTCGATCTTCGCCGCAACCCCGAGCAACTGATGACCCGTACCTCCCTTCCGTGATTTATTCGGGATCGCTCGCCACCGGAACCGCCACTTCTCGGACCGCACTGCTCATGGTGCATGACCGGTCCCTCTCCGCGACGATTGCGCGGCGCTCGACCGCCGCCGATCGAGCGTCACCGGCCGCTTGCGGTCTTCCCGCATTCTCCAGGAATTCAGCCTTCCCGCGGCTGATCTCCACGTAAGCGAGAGGGTGCACCGCCAAACACCGCTTGCGCTGACGCGCCATTCCAATTCTCATTGGCGACAAGCATCGAGCGACGAAAGGTGTGACTTGGTGGGGTGGATCGAATCGCAGCGTCCCGAGATCATCGCCTTGGTGGTCTTCGGCTGTTCCTACGTGGTCATCGCATTCCTGCTGATTGCCTCGGCGCTGCTCGCCAGGCGGCCCATTGGAGCAGACCTCAAGGCGACGACCCCTGTCATGATGACACCGTTGTCCGTCATCCTGGGGCTGCTCATCGCTTTCCTCGCGACGCGGGTCTGGAGCAACCTCGATCGGGCGAGCAGCTACCTCGGCCAGGAGGCAAGCGCAATTCGGGAAACTCTCGTACTGGCCGATCAACTGCCGCCCGAAATCCGTGCCAGCCTCCGCCAGTCGATTGGGACATACCTGCGTTTCACCGAAGCGAACGACTGGCCCGCGATGAGCTCGGGACGGGCAACTCTGACGGAAACGCCCAAAGGTTTGGACAAAGCGGTCTATGTTGCTGTTTCGTTCAATCCCACGACGCGCAGTCAGGAGGCCATGCAGCAGCACCTGATCAGCGCACTCCAAAGGACGCTGGAGGCACGCCGGTTTCGAATTCTGCTCAGCCAGGGATCCATCTCTCCCCTTCAGTGGCTGGTGATCGCAATTCTCGAGGTGTTGCTGCTGGCAACGATCGCCATGGTCCACATCGAGCGCCCGCGCACCGCGGCGATCAACATGTTCTCGCTTGGCACGGGCATCGCTGCCTGTCTCGCCTTGCTCATGGTACATGACCAGCCGTTCTCGGCCGGCGGCTTTACTCTGGAGCCTGCGGCTCTGCGGGAAATCGTCACCGATTGAGCCGCAACTTCACCCAATGGCGGCTGACGCCCGCTCCGCATCACCGCGTGGATTGCTGCCCGGGCCTGCCTCCAGCAGCTTTTTCAGCAGCAGCGACGCATTGTCGGGCCGATGGCCAGCGGCGTAGAGGCCCCCCTCGAGCTCGCGCGCCCCGCCATGTACCAGGCTGCGCACGGCCTGGCAGCCCAGGCGCTTGCCGAGGCTGTCCAGCACCTCTACGAGGGCCGCAAGCACCGCCGCCGGATCCAGCAGGTCCACTGCGACGAAATGGTCCGCGACCAGTACCTTTCCGAGCTTCAGGTCGTCTTCGACCCGGTAGCAGAACAAGCCGCTGGGGAACAGCCGGGCTTCGCGCCGCGCCGCCACGATGCCGCAGTGGCCGAGGCGCCGCGGACCGGTGAGCTGGCGCGCGAACCGCAGCCAGGTGGTGAGGTCCAGCGTCGGGACGGCTTCCCGCACCAGCGGGTAGACCGACCGGATCTGGTCCCTCGACAACACTTCGATGATGAAATCCGCCATGACGCATCCGCCCTGTGCCTTCGCGCCAAGCCTCCCTCAAGATGGCTTGGCGAATCGTTGACCTGGATCAATGCATCGCCGGACAGAGCAAATTTTAACCCTTGCCCGGGATAATGGCATAACGGGCCAGGTGTCGCGGCGCTCAGCCGCGGACTGCCCGGAGGGAGTGGTGATGAGCGCGCGGCTGGCACGTTCGAATGTTCTCGACCCGCAGGGTGGTCTCGATCCTTGCGCGACGTGCGAGGCCCGCGCTGTCAGCGTCTGCAATGCCATCGGCGACGCCGATCTGGGGCGCCTTGCCGCCATTACGGCGGTCACCGAGGTGGCGCCAGGCCAATGCTTCATCGACGAAGGCGAACCGGCGAACTGTTTCTTCAACATCACAGCCGGCACCGCCAAGCTGTTCAAACTGTTGCCGGACGGACGGCGCCAGATCACCGGTTTCGTCGGCGCCGGCCACTTCCTGGGGCTGGCGGTGTCGGACACCTACGCGTTCAGCGCCGAGGCGGTCGAGCGCGTGCGGTTCTGCCGGTTTCAGCGCGCCAAATTGCGTGCGCTGTTGGACGACTTCCCGTTGATGGAAAAGCGCCTGCTGGAGGTCGCGGCCAACGAACTGGTGGCGGCGCAGGAACAGATGTTGCTGCTCGGTCGCAAAACGGCACGCGAGCGGCTGGCCTCCTTCCTGCTGCTGCAAAGCCGGCAGGGAATGCCGTGCGGACATTCCCGCCGCCGGTTCAGCCTGCCGATGACCCGCAACGATATCGCCGACTATCTCGGACTGACGATAGAGACGGTCAGCCGGACGCTTACCAAGTTGCGCGCCGAAGGCCTGATCGACATCGTCTCGCAAGCCGAGATCATCGTCTGCAACCCGGCGGGGCTGGAAAGTCTGGCCGGCGGCCTCCGCTGAGCCGGCGGAAAACCCTCTGCGCGAGGCCGGACTCGAACCGGCAAGGAGTTTCCTCCGGGGGTTTTTGAGACCCCTGCGGTTACCATTTCGCCACTCGCGCGGGGAGAGCTCGGCCGCGTCAACCTATGCCATCGGCACCACCGGCCGCAACCGGCCGGGCACAAAGCTGGATGTGTCGGGGCACGGTGCAGCCGGCATGCCACGACGCTGACTTTGGCACGCCTCGGTACCGCCGGCGGCAGCGGCCGGGTGTTTGCTTCCGTCTGGCAGCTTCGCTATAGGAGCCGCCCGCTGGTCCCGGATAGCTCAGTCGGTAGAGCAAGCGGCTGTTAACCGCTGGGTCGCAGGTTCGAGTCCTGCTCCGGGAGCCAGCAAATTCAATAACTTGGAGGCTGAAATCGACGCTGCTCGGGTCGCCAGGCCAGGAGCCGATGATGGCGGGCAATGATCACGTCCTTCAGCCGCCGCGGCTTGGCCTGCGCCGAGTCCGTGACTGGGACTGTTGCAGGTCGTCCTGGAGTTGCTGAAGGCGTGCGTTGAACTGAAGCGTTTGTCCTTGGAGTTCCTGAAGCTGCTGTCTGTCCTGTTCGAATAGCACCTTCTGGGTCGCCAGCAGGTCGAGGGCTTTGGCCACCGCGCCGCCTTGCGTTTGCAGTGCTTCAACCTCTGCCTCTACCGCTTTGACATGGACGTCAGTTGCCTTCGCCTGCACGTCGTACAGCTCCAATCCAACGTAGAGGGCGCCGGGTACAGCCAGAATGATTGCAAAGTCGCGGATGAGCGCGGCCCAAATACGCGTCTTGCCGAGTTCGCTGACTGGCTTCGCCATGCCGTTTGCCGCGCTGGCCTTGCTGACGTGCGGGGATTGGGCCAGCTCAGCAATCATCCAGCGGCCTTCTGCATCGTCGTCCGTCAGGTCGCCCGCAGGCCAGTTCTCCGCCATGGGCGATGCCATGACACTCTGACGCCGAGTCCGCCAAGCCTGGGATGGGCCGACCCAGGTCATTCCGGGCAGGCTGGGTCATGTCAGCCACGCAAAGCATGGGCCAGCATGCGAACTACGGCGCTCCGCGCCGGCGTCCTGACCGTTCCGGATGCGCGGTTGTATTCGGTACGAAATCGTCCACAATTGGCGGGGACAAGTCTGTGAACAACCCAGTGGACACCAGGACAACCAAGCGGATATCGGCGGCAGTTTTATTTAGGCAAGGTCGCGTGCCCTCGCCAGGACGCAGCCTCTGCAGTGGGGCTGACCCGGTGATCCGCGCCACCGCGCGAGTCACCTGCGCTTGCGCGCACCCGGCGCGATCGATTGCGCTGGACCGGGCGTCAGGCGTCAGGAAGGCGGGACCGGCACCACCGCAGAATCGTCTGCTGGTGCCGCCGCGGTCGCCAAAGTCCCTGGGAACAGCGTTCCGGATGCGCTGAATGTGATCTGTGTCCCCCCAGTACCATCTTGTCTGAGCACGAACTGGTTCGTGGTGAAATCGCCGATGATGTTGAGGTCGGCCACAAGCCTATCTTGGTCGAACAGCTTGAGATGGTTGTCGGAAAAGCTCTCCGACGTCACCGCCGTGTTCGGCAGATCTATTGAGTTGGGCAAGCCCTCTCCGAAGCCTTGGATGGCCGCCAGGAACTTCATCGGCTTGTCTATGGTGATCACCGATGGCTGTCCCAGGCTGTGCAGGTCGACTGTGATCCCGCTGCCGACGGAATCGCCGAACGTGAAGTCAGTAGAGAAGATGGTGGGTGGCTGCTGGAACGTGCCCGTTCCGATCACTGGGGTATCGATTCGAACACGGAGGCCGAAATCCACAACCGTGCCATCATTGACAAACACCGCGTTATGCTTCGCGCCGGTAACCGTGAACGAAGCGAGATCGAGTGTTATGGTGCCGGTATTCACGAAGACGCTGTTGGGTTTGATATCGACGGTCAAATTGCCCCCGGCGCCAGGCCCCCGGCCACTGCCGAGGCTGATATTGCCGGAACTGTCGACCAGACCGGAGACCAACAGCTCACCATAGAATGCCGAGACAGGCGGACTTATCTGGCCGCTCAATGAGATGTCCGACTGGAGGTCCACATTCCTGAGTTTCAGCACCGGTTGATCCGCTTGAGAGATGCCGTGCAGGGTAAATGAGACGCCGCTGACCCGCTCATTGCGGAATACGACCGTGCCGGTGTTGATGATGGCGGTTTCACCTGATTGCGGCACCCCGGGGGGAGACCAGTCGTGCGGGTTATCGAACCTCCCGGTTCCTCCAAACCATGTCGGCATCTGTCCCTCCCTGGTTCTGGACCGGGGTCTTTTTAGCATCAGTCAAATGCCGTCCGACGCGCCTCGCCAAAACTTGTGACCGAGACCGGCGCGACGGGCCTCGAACAGGCCAGGTGCTGCCGGCGCATTCCGTTTCGATGACGCCGTCCGGCGGGCGGCCTTCATCAGCGCCTTGCACTTCCCGCCACACCGCCCTTCCCGATCGCGTGCTTCCGCGCAACACTCGGGGCCGCCTGTCGTTTCCCCAGGCACTGCCAACAGAGGAGCACGCAGATGACGGAGAACGTCTACAAGGTCGTGGAACTCGTCGGCACATCGGAGGAGAGCGTCAGCAAGGCAATCGACCGCGCCATCGACAAGGCTTCTCTCACGCTGCGCAATCTAGGCTGGTTCGAGGTGGTCCAGGTGCGTGGCCATATCGAGGACGGCAAGGTGGCGCACTATCAGGTCACCCTGAAGCTGGGGTTCCGCCTCGAGGAGTAGCGCCTACTTCTCCACCCCGCCCGCCATCGCCCGCCGGAACGCCGCCAGCGTCTCCTCGCTGACGTGATGTTCGATGCCCTCGGCGTCGATCCGCGCCGTCTCGGTGCTGACGCCGAGTGAGCGCAGGAACGCCTCCACCGTCTGGTGGCGCTGCCGGCTCTCACGCGCGATCTTCTGCCCGGCCTCGGTCAGGAACACCCCGCGATACGGCCGCTGCACCACCAGCCCGGCCGCGCCGAGCCGTCGCAGTGCCTTGCCCACCGTGGGCTGCGCCACCCCGAGCCGTGCGGCGATGTCCACCTGACGTGCCTCGCCGCCATCGGCGATCAGATCGGCGATCAGTTCGACATAGTCTTCCAACAGGGTGTTGCGGCGCGCGTCCCTGCTCTGCTTGAACCCGCGCGAGTGCATCTCGGCATTCGGGAGCGGGTCCGGCTTCGGTTGCCGCCTCCGTGGCACTCTCTCGGTCCTCTGAAGACTCGCTGTCACACTTGTAGCACAGGCTTGGTTTTTGCACGCAATGTGCGGTCAGCGCGGCCCGGCCGGCACCTGGTTGAATGGCCTGTTCTTGTCCACCCGGATGTCCGCCGGCAGCCCGAGCACCCGTTCGGCGATGATGTTCCGCAGGATTTCGTCCGACCCGCCGGCGATCCGCCCACTCGGCGAGGACAGCAGCGCCTGCTGGAACATCGCGTAGGCCTCTGCCAGGTCCTCGTCCATCACCAGCCCGGCCGTGCCCATCAGGTCCAGCCCATAGGAGGCGATGTCCTGCAGCTTGCTGGCGTTCACCAGCTTGTGGATGGAGTTCTCCGGCCCCGGCGTCTGCCCACGCGACAGCGCCGTCATGGTCCGGAAGCGCGTGAAGGTCAGCCCCTGGGTCTGCGCGTACCACTCCGCGATGCGCTCGCGCACCGCGCCGTTGCGGATCGCCGGCGCCCCATCCAGCATCAGCGAGCGGGCAAGTTCCAGCAGGTCCTCGACATCCGGCCGGTGCACCTCGCCGACCGCGAGGCGTTCGTTCATCAGCGTGGTGAGCGAGACCTTCCATCCCTGCCCGACCGCGCCAAGCCGCTGCGCATCCGGCACGCGCACATCCGTGAAGAACACCTCGTTGAAGTGCGACGCGCCCGACATCTGGTGGATCGGTCGTATCTCGATGCCGGGCGACTTCATGTCGAGGAAGAAGAACGTCAGCCCCTCGTGTTTGGGTACATTGGGATCGGTGCGCACGACGATGATGCCGAAGTCCGAGAGATGCGCGCCGGAGGTCCAGATCTTCTGGCCGTTGATGATCCAGTCGTCGCCGTCGCGCTCGGCGCGCGTGCGCAATGCAGCGAGGTCGGAGCCGCCGGCGGGTTCCGAGAACAACTGGCACCACACCTCCTCGCCGCGCAGCGCCGGCCGCACGCAGCGATCGAGCTGCTCCGGCGTCGCGTACGCCATCATGGTCGGGATGCACAT
>DATBKQ010000437.1:0-8980 GCA_036555825.1 Acetobacteraceae bacterium
CTGTGCGACATCATGAACGCGGAGTTCCGCGAGATGGCGGATGCCGGCTGTCCGCTGATCCAGGTGGAGGAGCCGCCGCATCACGGCCGTTCCACCCGGCCCGACTGCACCGAGGAAGAGCTGCAGTTTCTGACCGAGGCATTCAACCGCCAGACCGTCGGGGTGAACGCGGAGATCTGGGTGCACACCTGCTGGGGCAATCCCAACCAGCAGCGGGTGTACTGGGAGGTGCCGAGTTACGAAAAGGCGATGCCGTATCTGCTGCAACTGAACTGCGACGTGATCACCTTCGAATGCGCCAGCAGCGACGGGCGCGACCTCGCTCTGTTCGGCAAGTACAAGACCGACAAGAAGATCGGCATCGGCGTGGTGAACCACTGCAACACGGTGGTGGAGCCGCCGGAATATGTCGCGGGACTGATCCGCCGCGCGCTGGAGTTCATCCCGCCGGAGCGGCTGGTGATCACCACCGACTGCGGCTTCGGGCGCGAGGGCCTGAGCCGGCGGATCGCGCACTACAAGTGCGTGTCGATGGTGGAGGGCACCAACATCGTGCGCCGCGAACTGGGGTTGCCCGAGGCGCGTGTGCGCGCGGCGGACCCGAAGTTGTATTTCGCTACTGCCGCAGGGAGGAAATGATGGCCAGACTCACGTCGATCACGCGCAAGGACCAGGTGCCGGCACAGCATCACGCCGTATTCGATTCGATAGTTGCCAGCCGCGGCGCAGTGCAGGGACCGTTCACAGTGTTCCTGCACTCGCCGGAGATCGCCGGCCGGGTCGCGCATCTGGGCGCTTATGTGCGGTTCGAAGGCTCATTGGATATGCGAGTGCGGGTGCTGGCGGCGATGGTGGTCGCGCGCGAATACGAGGCGATGTATGTGTGGGGAGCGCAGAGCGGTGGCGCACGGCGGCTGGGTGTGCCTGAATCCACGATATCTGCAATCCGCGAGGACCACTCGCGTGGCATTCCGGCCGAGGACGCACAGATCGTCGAGTTCACCCGGATGCTGCTGCGCCGGCATCGGGTCGATGCCGGGACCGCGGATGCGATGCGCAAGCGGTTCGGCGACGACGAGTTCATCCAGCTCACTGGCGCGATCGGCTATTACGCGCTGCTGGCGATGACGGTGAACGCGTGCGAGCTGGAGCCGGCCGAGGGTGCAGAGGTGCTGAAGGTGTAGATCGTCCAGGCCCGCGATTCACGTTCTCCGACCGGATCCTCAATCGACTGATCGATTGGGAGCCCGACTCCGCCTTGGATGGTCGCGGGCTTTGCCGCAGATCAGGTCGAGCGCCGGCTCGATCATCGCTTCCAATGCCTTGCGCGGTTCACCGGCACGCGAGCGGATCGCCAGGGTGTGCAGCAGCGCGGAGGCGAGCCTGGCGAGCATCGCCGGATCAACGTCAGGCGAAAGTTCGCCCCGCTCGCGCGCCAGCCGGATGCGCGCCGCGAATTGCCCGTCGAATTCCAGCAACGCCTCGCGCAAGAGCTTGCGGACCTCGGCATTACCCACGGCCTCGGTGAGTGCGGTACCGATCAGGAAGCAGCCGCGCGCGCCGGCCTCGCCGGAGAAGTACAGCGACAGCGCCGCCGCATAGACGCGCCGCAATGCCTCGCGCAGTGGCACATCTGGTGCCAGCGCCTCAGCCATCGCGGCGCGACCGCCGGCGCGATAGCGCTGCAGCGCCTGTAGATACAGCGCCCGCTTGTCGCCGAATGCGCCGTACAGGCTGGGGCGGTTCATCCCTGTGCCGGCGGTGATGTCGTCGAGCGACGTGCCGGCGTAACCGGCATCCCAGAACACCGCCATCGCCCGGGCCAGCGCGGTGTCCGGATCATAGGCGCGCGGCCGCCCGCGCCGGCGCTCACGTTCTTTTTGTACCATCTCGCATGAAATCCTTGAACCAGGCACTTTCATCCTGTATGGTACAAAAATCAACCACTGGAGGATGCCATGGAGCTGTACTTCTCCCCGCTCGCCTGCTCGCTCGCCACGCGCATCGCGCTCTATGAAGCGGGCGCACCGGCGCGCTTCCACCAGGTGGACAATCGGGCCAAGCGGCTGGCCGACGGGTCGGACTTCCTGGCGATCAATCCGCTGGGCCAGGTGCCGGTGCTGCGCACGGATGACGGCGAGCTGCTGACCGAGAACCCGGTCGTGCTGCAGTACGTCGCCGACCGGTATCCAGCTTCGGAACTGGCGCCGGCAGGCGGCATGGCGCGCTACCGGCTGCAGCAGTGGCTGAATTTCATAACCTCGGAGCTGCACAAGCTGGTGTTCACGCCGCTGCTGACCCCGCAGAGCGCCGATGGCGCGAAGGAGTTCGCGCGCGGCAAGGCGGCGCAGCGCTTCGCCTACCTGAATGCGCGGCTGGAAGGGCGCGAGTTTCTGCTGGACCGGTTCACCGTCGCCGATGCGTATCTGGCCGTGGTGCTGAACTGGGCGGCGTTCAGCGGCATCGAGCTCGCGTCATGGCCGGCGGTGCAGGCGAATTTCGCACGGACGCGCGAGCGGCCGGCGGTGGCACGGGCGTTCGCCGAGGAGACGGCGCTTTTCCAGCAGGAGCAGGCGCGCCGTGCGGCCTGATGGCATCGTCGCGCTGTGGCGGCTGTGGCGACAGCGTGCTCGCGACCGGCGGCTGGCGGCGCGGTTCTCCGACCGCGATCTGTGGGATGTGGGGCTTACGCGCGGCGATATCTACCGCGAGTTTGCCGGGCCATGGTGGTGGACGCAGGGTGCGAGCACCGCTAGCGTGCGCGCCGATGCGACCGGAGCGACGACATGCTCGCGACCTACGAAGGCGGCTGCCACTGCGGCCGAGTGCGATTCCGTGTCCAGGGCGACCTGGATGAGACGACCGTATGCAACTGCTCGATCTGCTCGATGAAGGGCTACGTGCATCTGGTGGTGCCGCGCGAGCGGTTCGAACTGCTGCGCGGCGCCGATGCGGTCAACACCTATACATTCGGCACCGGTGTGGCGAAGCACACCTTCTGCCGACAGTGCGGCATCCACTCGTTCTATACGCCGCGGTCGAAGCCGGACGGGATCAGCGTCAATGTGCGCTGCCTCGAAGGCGTCGATGTGGCGAGCCTCTCTCCCAGCCTGTTCGACGGGCAGCACTGGGAGGAGTTCATGGCGGCACGGGAAGGCAAGGCTTAGAGTAGATTCACCTTTGCCGCCGCACTGCCGGTGTCGTTGCAAACGTAGCGAAGCAATCCCGACCGAGATTGCCTCGTCTCTTAGCTCCTCGCAATGACACTCGGGCGAGGCTCCACCCCTTTCGAGCCAGCGGTCAGTTCAGCCGATACAGCCGCGCGGCGTTGTCGCAGACGATCTTGCGACGGACCGCCGGGGAGAACGCCGCGAGGTTCTCGTCCACCACGCGGTGCGAGTCCGGCCACAGCGAATCCGGATGCGGATAGTCGGACGCCCACATGATGTTGTCCTCGCCGATCAGCGGCACGATCGGTTCCAGGAACTTGTCCTGCTGGTAGGTGACGTAGCCCTGACGGCGGAAGTAGTCCGACGGCTTCAGCTTGAAGCCAAGGCTGCGCGCGCGGTCCTCATACTCGGTGTCCAGCCGGTCGAAGATGTACGGCAGCCAGGTGACGCCGGATTCGCCGAGCACGAAGTTGAAGTCGGGATATTTCTCGCAGGCACCGGAGGCGAGCAGCGAAACCAGCACCTCCATCGTATCGGTCTGGAACAACGCCGAGCGCACCAGCCGATACTGGATCGCGTATTGCTTCTCCATCTCCGGCGTATCCGGCGCGCGTGCCGCCTTGAAGCCGGTAGAGTGGAACGAGATCGGGAAGCGGCATTCGGCGGCGGCTTCCCACAAGGCATACCAGTCGTGGTGCCATAGCGGGATACCCATGCGCTTGAACGCCAGATCGCCGCCGCGCAGCCCCAGCTTGGCACAGCGTCGCACCTCGGCTGCCGCGGACTTGGGATCACTGTTGGGAATGATGGCCAGCGGGAATACGCGGTTCGGGTCCGCCTGCTTGGCGAAGTTCGCCGCCCAGTCGTTGTACACCGTGTCCGCCCAGTCGCGCATCGCGGTGTCCGCGATCATCTCGTTGATCATCAGGCAGCCATAGATCACCTCGGCCGCTACGCCATCCTTGTCGAGGTCAGCGATGCGG
Source organism: Acetobacteraceae bacterium (assembly GCA_036555825.1). GTDB lineage: Bacteria > Pseudomonadota > Alphaproteobacteria > Acetobacterales > Acetobacteraceae > JAMXLO01. The sequence continues at coordinate 4,154 of DATBKQ010000437.1, forward strand.
GTCTCCGGCGTGGTAGGACGCGGCTTGGCACCGCGATGATAATTCCAATCGAAACCGGCCTCCTTCATCTCATCGACATGGTGGAAGGTGCCCTTCTGATATTTCAGGAAGCCGGGGCCGACACCGTTCCACATGCCCTTGTCCTGGCCATCGACGAACCAATGCAGGCCATCGTCGCGTTCCTCGGTACGCGGCGCCATGTCGCGCCATTCGCGCGGCGCACGCTCGGACCAGAGGTCAGGCGGGCAATAGGTGAGATCGATGTGATTGTCGGCAGAGATCAGCTTTTCCTGCATGAGACGCTCCTCGGTTGTCCGGTTGGGCGAGCCTAGGCTCGCCGGTTGCGTGCCGGCAAGCTAACCGAGAACGCGCCACCTTGCGGCGTCGGGAGCAGCACCGTTGCCTGCTGTCATCGCGCCCTTCACCTCGATCGAGCGGAACCGCTGGGCGCGGAATGTCGGCGAGAAGTGTCCGGCCGCCAGCCCGGCCTTCAGCTTCAGCAGCGTCAGGAACTGCCGCGGGTCGGATATTTCCTCCCAGACGCTGGGCAGGAACAGCGAACGCCGGCCCAACTCCTCGATGATCAGGCCGTCCATGCCGGGACGTAGTTGCTCCAGCAGGCCTGGTTCATCGGCGAACCGCATTGGCTCAGGCGGCGTCAGTACCGAGACCGACAACACCAGCCCGGCAAGCTCGAGCCATTCCAGCCTCGGAAAGCGCGGGTCGCGGAACCCGGCGTTGAAGGCGTGCTGCGTCACGTCGACGATCAGCGGTCGGGTGGCGGTTGCCGAGCCAATGCAGCCGCGCAGGGCGCCGCCGCGGCGACGCAGCGTGACGAAGGCGGCGCCGGGTGCGGCGAGGAGTGCCGCAGTGCGCTCATCAACCGGCACGCGGGCCGGCTGGCCGGTGTCCAGGCCAGACAGGATCGAATGCCGCGCCAGTGCGATCAGATCGTCACCCACCGCCGCCACGGCGGCGCGTTCGGCGTCTTCATAGAGCGCCCAGGCGCCGTAGCCGACCACACGATCCTTCGGGCCCGCCGTATCGCCGGAGTTGCGCAGGTCGAGGCGCTCGATCGTCATGCGCCGACGCCGTGCTTCGAACAGCAGACCGCGTGTGGGGATGGCGCCGCAGGCCTGCGCCGGCCCGAGCACATCGAGGTCAAACCGCTCGATCGCCTCCGCCGTCGCCTGGTCGACGCGGCGGCACGATGCATAGTCGAGGTAATGCGACAGATCGGTGGAAATGACGATCAGGGTCTCCGGCCCGCCCCACAGCGCGTCGAACACGCGCGCGACAGCCTCGGGCGGCGCATCACCCGCGACGATCGGCACCAGGCGAAAATCGCCCAGCATCTGCTGCAGGAACGGCACATGCACCTCGAGCGCGTGCTCACGCTGGTGCGCGGCGTCCAGCTCGCCCACCATCGGCAGGGCGCGCAGGCGGGCGATCGCGCCGGTATCAATCGGAACCATGCCGCCGGGCATCGCCCAGGCCTCGGCTGTATCCACAGCCAGGCCGCGGAACGCCACGTAATGCGACGGGCCGATCAGCACCACGCGGCTGATCTTTCCGCGCGCCGTGGCGAGCCGCGCATAGGCCCGCGCCGCCACCGGGCCGGAATAGACGTAGCCGGCATGCGGGCCTATGATCGCCTTCGGCAACGCCGCCGCGGGCGCATCGTTCGCCGCCTCCGACAGGAATCGCGCGAGCCGCCGCTCCAGCACGTCGGGTTCGGCTGGATAGAAGGTTCCGGCCACGGCGGGATGGCGGATCGCAGTCACCGTTGCCAAATATAGCGCATGGACATTGGGGGTGAAGGCGCCCTGTTCCCGGCGCGGCACTGGCACACGCTGGAGGATGGCCGAATCCAGTGCGACGTGTGCCCGCGCTACTGCCGGCTGCACGAAGGCCAGCGGGGGCTGTGCTTCGTCCGCGCCCGCCATGACGATGCGCTGGTGCTGACCACCTACGGGCGGTCGTCAGGCTTCTGCATCGACCCGATCGAAAAGAAGCCGCTGAACCATTTCCTGCCGGGCACGCCGGTGCTCTCGTTCGGGACGGCCGGCTGCAATCTGACCTGCAGGTTCTGCCAGAACCACGACATCAGCAAGGCGCGCGAGATCGACCGGCTGAACCAGGACGCGACGCCGGCGATGATCGCCGCGGCGGCGCGGCAGCTCGGGTGCCGTTCCGTGGCGTTCACCTATAACGATCCGGTGATCTTCCTGGAATACGCGGTCGATACCGCGCGTGCTTGCCGCGCGGCGGGGCTGAAGACGGTGGCAGTGACTGCGGGCTACATCACGCCGCAGGCGCGCGGTGACTTCTATGCCGACATCGACGCAGCCAATGTGGACCTGAAGGGATTCACTGAGCCGTTCTATCGTAACCTGTGTGGCGGGCGGCTCGCGGATGTGCTGGACACGCTGGTGTGGATCAAGAGCCAGACGAAGGTCTGGCTGGAGGTGACCACGCTGCTCATCCCGGGGGAGAACGACTCGGATGCCGAGATCGAGGCGCTCGCGGCGTGGTTTGCCCGCGAGCTTGGCCCGGACGTGCCGCTACACTTCACCGCCTTCCATCCCGACTGGCGCATGCTGAATCACCCGCCGACGCCGCCGGCGACGCTGACGCGGGCGCGCGCAATCGCGATGAGTCACGGGCTGCGCTATGTCTATACCGGGAACGTGCACGACGATGCCGGCGGCAGCACGTACTGCCCTGGCTGCGACGCGCTGCTGATCGGGCGCGACTGGTACGAGCTGACCGCCTGGGCGCTGGATGCGGCGGGGCGCTGCCGGCAGTGCGGCACCGCGGCGGCCGGTGTGTTCGAAGCGCGCCCCGGCAACTGGGGCCGCAGGCGGCAGCCGGTGGGGTTCGGCTAAGCCAGCTTCAGGAAATCACGCCGTCCAGCCGCCGGCCCAACCGTGAAGGCCGGGCGCCGGCTCGTCGCGTCGATGCCGTCCGTGTCAGCCGGGCGTCAGCCGATCGGCGCCAGGCTCCCGCGCGTGGCCTGATCAAGCTTCCCTGTCACCTGCAAGCCGTTCTGCCGCTGGTAATGCCGCAGCGCCATCTCGGTCGACGGCCCCCAGATGCCGTCCACCTTCAGATGCGCGCCTTCGCTGTTGAGCGCTTCCTGCAGGATGGCCACTCGATGCAGCGATGCCGGGTGTTTCACCTCGTGCACTGCCGGGGCGGTGGATTGCGATGCGGCCGCGGCCAGCGCCGGTCCGACGCAGAACAGGCTGCCGGCGAGACCAAGACCGGCGATCGCTGACTTGGCGAGTTTCATGACTTGCCTCCATGTCATCACTGGTTGGTAGCGATGAACATTGGTGGTGCAGAATGCCGCCGCATGTCCGGCGGATGAATTCGGCTGCATCCGCTCCAGCGTGATTATCCGGATCAACCGATGGCGGACTGGCGAAGGTTGCTTGCGCCCGTTTGAACCACCGAAGGGCTGCGGCGCGGCGGTCGTATGAAGTCTTGTCCAGCCACCCTCAAGACGGGCCCGCCGTCCTACACGAGCAGCTTTCCCGCCCCCTCCAGCACCTGGTCCCAATCGTCCGCGTCGCGGTCCATCGGAGCTATCAGCAGGTGCTGCACGCCGATCGCCTCATAGGCGGCGAGGCGGTCGCGCAGTTCGCCTTGATCCTTGCCGTTCCACTGGATGCGCATCGAAATGGTGAAATTGTCCGGCCGCGCGGCGCGCAGGCGCTGCACGATCGGCGCCGCCTGCTCGGGTGATTCGCGGCTGCCATGCCAGCCGTCGGCGACACGGATGGTGCGCTTCAGCGCCGCGTCGGAACTACCGCCGATCCACAGCGGGATCGGGCTGGCCGGCTGCGGCAGCATCGTCATGTCGCGGATCCTCGCGGGAATATACCTGGCGTCGAACGTCACCGGGTCCTGCGACCAGACGGCGCGCATCATCGCAATGCCTTCATCCATCCGCCGGCCGCGCTCGTTGAACGGAACACCGAGAGCGGCGAACTCCGGCTCCAGCCAGCCAACTCCGGCGCCCAGGATCAGGCGGCCTTCCGAGAGGTTCTGCAGGGTTGCGAGTTCCTTGGCCAGCGGCAAGGGGTGGCGCATCGGCAGCACCAGCACGGTGGTGCCGAGACGCACGCGGCGGGTCACGGCCGCGGCGTAGCTCAGCGTCACCACCGGGTCGTAGAACAGCGGCGAGCGCGGGAATTCGCGGCGGGGCACGATGATGTGCTCGCTCACCCAGACATCGGCAAAGCCCAGGTCCTCGGCGCGCATCGCGTGGCGGCGGATCAGCGCCGGAGTTGCCTGCTCGCCCGCGTGCGGCAGGTGAATGCCAAGCTGCATGCTGTTGTCCCTTCGGTGGCTTGCGCCGCAGAATGCGCCGAACACGGGCAGGAGGAAACGTCACATGACATCGCGCTGGGATTCCGCTTCGCCGATCCGCTATCCGGACCCGGATGTCGTGTCGCTCGATCCACGCTTCGACCGCATCATGCTGGGCCACGCCGCGATCGAGCGTATTGCCGGCGGCTGCCGTTTCACCGAAGGACCGGTGTGGTTCGGCGACACGCGGCAACTGCTGTGGAGCGACATCCCGAACGACCGGATCATGCGCTGGGACGAGGAGACAGGGACCGCGAGCGTGTTTCGTCGGCCGTCGCACTACGCCAACGGCAACACGCGCGACCGGCAGGGCCGGCTGATCACCTGCGAAATGGGCAGCCAGCGTCTGACGCGCACCGAATACGACGGCAGCATCACCGTGCTGGCCGAACGGTTCGAGGGCAAGCGGCTGACCGGACCGAACGACGTTGTGGTGAAGTCGGACGGCTC
>DATBKQ010000438.1:0-2842 GCA_036555825.1 Acetobacteraceae bacterium
GCGCGCCGGCGCGCGGCCATGCTGCGCGCGAGCGAGACTGGGGCAGTGCGTCCACCTGCCACAGCAGCGCGGCCACGGCCTCCAGCGTTGCCTGTTCGGAAAGCGCTATCGCGTCTGTTCCACGATATTCCAGACGCCTGCCGTCGATGCGGGTGATCGCCGAGACGAGGATCGGTTCGCCCCAGCTTATCGTCGAAGCGGCGACGGCGCGCCGGCTGCGGCCATTGCGGTTGCGCTGCGTCAACCGGCGTACATCGGCTGCGTCATACAGATTGCGGCGGGGATCATCTGCCGCGGCCATGGTGCCGATGCGATGGCGGCTGACATAGGCATAGAGGGTCGGCCGCGACACGCCGAGTTCCGCGGTCGCCGCCTCGGCGGTCAGCCAGCGCGCGGGCGGTGCGGTCTGATCATCTGCCATATTGATTGTCTTGATCAAGATTGACGATTGGCCTCGGCATGTATGCCATCGGCGCGGCAACTGGCCAAGGAGGGCGCAAATGCCGCATGGCGAGACAGGCAACTTTGCCGACGGCCTCGAAAGCGTGGTCGCGGCGGAGACCGTGCTGAGCAAGGTCGATGGCGAGGCGGGTGTGCTGATCCTGCGGGGCCACTATCTGCAGGCGATTGCCGGACACCGCAGCTTTGAGTGGCTCACCGGGTTGCTTTGGCAGGACCTTGTCTCAGGCGTTTTTGATGAAGCGGCGGTGCGTCGCGACCTTGGCGCAGCGCGCGTGCGTGCGTTCGCCCGGATGGAAGCACTGCTGCCCATTGCAGGCCGGCTTCCGCCCTTGGCGGCGGTGCGCCTGCTGACGGCAGGCTTACCAGACGAGGGCGATGAGGCGCCGCTGCTGCTGACCGCGACCATCGCGGTTGGCCTGGCCGCGGTGCTGCGGATACGCGACGGCAAACATCCGGTTCCGCCTGATCCGACCAGCGGTCATGCGGCGGACTTCCTTCGCATGCTGAAGGACGCAGCGCCGGCAGCCGAGGAGGCGGCGGCGCTCGAAGCGTATCTGGTGAGCGCCGCCGACCATGGGCTCAACGCATCGACCTTCGCGGCGCGCGTCGCGGCATCGACGCAAGCCAGTCTGACCGACGCGGTGACCGCTGCGCTGTGCGCACTGAAGGGACCGTTGCACGGCGGCGCACCCGGGCCGGTGCTCGATATGCTGGATGCGATCGGGCCGGTGGAAAACGCCGAGACCTGGCTCGATCGCGCGGTGATGCGCGGTGACCGGCTGATGGGCTTCGGGCATCGCGTGTATCGCGTGCAGGATCCGCGCAGCGATGTAGTGAAGTCGGTGGTCGAGAGGCTGAACCGCGATGCCGGCCGACTACGCTACGCGGAGGCGGTGGAGAAGGCGGCGCTTGCGGTACTGGTCCGGCGAAAACCCAATCGCTCGCTGCAGACCAATCTGGAGTTCTACACCGCGCTGTTATTGGAGGCGCTTGGCCTGCCGCGTGATGCGTTCACCGGCGCATTCGCGGTTGCGCGGGTGGTGGGGTGGATCGCACACGCGCTCGAGCAGCAGGCCAGCGGGCGGCTGATGCGGCCGCAATCGGAGTACGTGGGGCCGACGCCGGATTTGAGCTGGCAGCGTTCGAACGAGCTGGCATCGCCATAATTCGGGAGCACGTTCACTCTCGCTCCGAGTGTCATTGCGAGCGTCGCGAAGCAATCTGCGCCGAGATTGCTTCGTCGCTCCTTCCTCGCAATGACAGGGGGCAAGAGGTGCGCCAGATGGCCCTTTACTGCTCGCCGAAGACGTATTCGGCTGAGATATCCCTGCCGGTATAGTCCTTCAGCATCGCGGCCGAGACAACGCTGATGACCGCACATGCGGAAATGTACATCGCGATCGCGACCCACGTGTGGTAGCTGGCGAACAGGGCAGTCGCGATCAGCGGCGCCGGACCGCCGGCGATGATAGAGGCAAGCTGGTAGCCGATCGACGCGCCGGAGTAGCGCAGCCGCCCGGTGAAGCTTTCAGCGATCAGTGCCGCCTGCGGTCCGTACATGATGTCGTGCGGAATGAGCGAGAGCACGATCGCGATGAAGATCCAGAACGGCACCAGCGTGCCCAGCATCAGGAAGTATATCCAGCCGAATATGCCGGTCACCACGGCGCCGATGATATAGACCCTCCGGCGTCCGAACCGGTCCGAGAGATGGCCGGCGATAGGGATCGAGAAGAACGACACAACCGAGGCCACCAGCACTGCCACCAGCAGCAGGTCGCGTGATACCTTCAGCGTGCCGGTGCCGTAAGCAAAAATGAACGCCGTGAAGATGTAGAATGGCGCCTGCTCGGCCATGCGGGCGAACGCACTGAGAAAGACCTCCTTCGCCTGCAGGCGGAACACCTCGGCGATCGGCGCGCGCTCGATGCGGTCCTCCTCGACCAGGCGACGGAAGGTGGGGGTTTCCAAGATGCCGAGGCGTATCCACAGGCCGATGGCGACGAGGACGATGCTGATCAGGAACGGGATCCGCCAGCCCCAGGTGATGAACGCGTTACCAGAAAGCGAGCTGAATACCAGCACCGCGAGGTTGGCGAGGAACAAGCCAGAGGGCACGCCGAATTGCGGCCATGATGCGACGAACCCCCGGTGGTGGCTGGTACGCGCCCATTCCATCGAGAGCAGCACGGAGCCGCCCCACTCGCCGCCGACACCGACGCCCTGGATGAAGCGCAACAGCGTCAGCAGGATCGCGCCCCAGATACCTATACTGCTGTATGTCGGCACGAGGCCGACCAGGAACGTGGCGAAGCCCATCAGCATCAGGGTCGCGATCAGCGCGGATTTCCGGCCGAGCCGATCGCCCCAGTGACCGAAG
>DATBKQ010000439.1:0-3839 GCA_036555825.1 Acetobacteraceae bacterium
CCTCTGTTGCGCAGCAAGCAGCTCCTCGAATCCGCGGCTTGCAACGCGATCCATGGTCCACTCGGCGCGGCCGCAGAGTTCCTGAACCGAGGCGGTCTTGGAGGTATGATAGACCATGTACTTGGTCAGGTGGATCGGACAGCCAGGCTGTGCGTCGACCGTGAACACCACCTGACCAAAGTCCTCGGTGTGCACGACCTTGTGGTTGTGCCGGCACGAGGTCTCCAACGCTTGCTCGGTGGCGCATGCCAGGAGCAGGCCGCTCTTTTCCGTCGCGTGGCACAGCACGATGCGACGGTCGTTGGAATAGCTGCAACGGTGGTGAAGCAGGCGTCTCTTGGTTACCCTCATCTGCCGCGGATCACCCGTTTCAATGCGCGCGTTGCGCTCATTCACTGCCATTTCCGACGAGATCACGACGTGGGCTTCTGCGTTCAGCAGCGTGACGCAATACGAGATAGCCGCGACATGCCGATCGACAAGCGACACCAGACGTCTGGATCTGATCTGGATCTGCTTGCCCGCGGCGGTTTCCCATACGACGTCGCGGTCCAGCGTCCCCGTCTGCATGTTGAGCCGGCGATCGTATCTCAGTAGATGCGCATGCGGCAACCAGAACGGCTCGTCATCGACGAACAGCTTGATGGTCTTCGCATCCGTCACGTTGCAGATCGTCTGACCGGTCTTGGCGAACCCGTATGCCTCTTCGCCGTAGATGATCGGGTGGATTTCGTAGAAGCCGTTGATCAGTGTGCTGTTCTCGACGCAAGGGCCGCCTTCCTCCGGGCAACCGCGCATGCCGAGATAGCCGTTGCCGAGTGCCAGCATGGTCTCGAGCTGGGCGAGAAACTCCGGGCGAAACGCCTGCTCGACGAGGTTCCACTCGTCGGCGGGATAGTCGCGGGCCGGTGGCCTGAGGCGCTCGTGGTGGATCATTGTCCTCGCACTCGGCATTATAGATTCCATCGTCCTGTACATCAGGCATGCGGCCATCGAAAGCCATGGCCGCGATGTAGCGGTGTTTCAATGCACGCCGGCGCCGCCCTCGATGGTGCGGCGCATCAGCAGTGTCGCGACGATCGCCAGCAGCAAAGTGGCACCCATCAGGAAGAACGTGTCGCCGTACGCCAGGAAGTATGCCTGCTGCCGCACGCCACGCCCGATGGTGACCACGGCGTCATGCCAGGCGGTAGCAGGATCAGCCGCACCGGAGGACATGAAATGGCTCTGCAGCGTGGCGAGCCGCTGGCGTGTCGGTTCGTTGAACAGCGACACCGCCGGGGTGACCACCGCCGAATGGAACTGCTCGCGCCGCGTCAGCAGCGTCTGCAGCGCGGCGATGCCGACCGAGCCGCCAAGGTTGCGCATCATGTTGAACATCGCCGAGGCGGAGCCGGCGTTCCCGGGCTCGATGCCGCTGGTCGCCAGCACCGACAGCGGGGTCAGCACCAGCGCCTGGCCGGCCGCGCGCACAAGGTTGGGGAACAGAAGCTGCGGGCCACTGTAGTCCTGATTGATGTCGACGTTGAGGAAGCAGCTCGCGGCGAACAGGCCAAGGCCGAGAGCGACCAGAAGGCGCGCGTCGAACCGGCGCATCAGGCGCGGGACGAACGGTATCAGCACGAGCTGCGGCAGGCCGGTCCAGGCCAGCACCTCGCCCACCTGCTGGGCATTGTAGCCCTGCATCTGCGACAGATAGCTGGGAAGCAGGAACACCGAGCCGTACAGCGCCATCCCAAGGATAACATTGGCGATGCTGCCCAGCCCGAAATTGCGCCGCCGCAGCAGCCGAAGGTTCAGCAGCGGCGTCCCGGTGGTCAGTTCGATCCAGATGAACAGCGAGAGGGCGGCAGCGGCGACGAACGACAGCCGCACGATGAACGGCGAGCCGAACCAGTCGTCCTTGTTGCCTTCCTCGAGCACGGTCTGCAGCGATGCAAGTCCGATGGCCAGCGTGACGATTCCGGGCCAGTCGCCCCGACGCAGCAGCGCAGGCCGCATCGGAGCACGCGGCAATGCATGCACCAGCGCCGCCAGCATGACCGCGCCGGGCACCAGGTTGACGTAGAAAATGTACTGCCAGCCATAGGTCTCGGTAAGGTAGCCGCCGATCGTCGGGCCGATCGCCGGCGCGAAGGTGGCCGACAAGGCGAACATCGCGAGACCCGCCGGCTGCCTCGAACGCGGCAGCATGGTCAGGGTGATGGTGAAGGCGAGCGGGATCAGCACGCCGCCGAAAAAGCCCTGAAGCGCCCGTAGCGCGATCATCTGCTGGAGGTTGCCGGCGAACGCGCAGGCAACCGACATTGCCAGGAACAGCACCGTGTTCGCCAGCAGGTAGCGGCGAAGCGAGAACACCGGTGCCAGGAACCCGGTGAGCGGGATCACCACGATCTCCGCCACCAGGTATGAGGTCGAAATCCAGCCGCCATCGTCCATCCCGGCGCCGATCGCTCCCTGGATGTCCGGCAGCGAGGCATTGGTGATCTGGATGTTCAGCACGGCGATGAACGCGCCGATGATCGAGCCGATGACGGCCAGCCAGGTCCTGAAGTCAGGGCGAGGCTCGGAGGCGGTGACGGCGGGGTTCATGGCGATCAGCCGCCCCTCGTGTCGATGGTCGGTTCGACCGACATGCCGGGTCGCAGCACGCCGCTGAGCGCACCGCGATCGCTCAGCACGATCTTCACCGGAATCCGCTGCACGACCTTGGTGAAGTTGCCGGTTGCATTGTCCGGCGGCAGCAGCGCGAATTGTTGGCCGCTTGCCGGTGCGATGCTGTCGACCCGGCCGTGCACCGGGCGACCCGGAAAGGTATCGACCGCGACATCGACTGACTGACCCGGGCGCACATCGGTAAGCTGGGTTTCCTTGTAATTGGCGACCACGTAAACCGCGCTCAGCGGCACAATTGCCATCAACTGCGTGCCGGCCTGAACATACTGGCCGGCGCGGAGCGTCCGGGCGCCGACCGTGCCATCCTCGGGTGCCGTAAGCGTAGCGTAGCCCAGGTTCAGCCGGGCCTGCTGCTCGACCGCCCGGGCATGCTCGAGCGCCGACTTCGCCGCGGCCTCGGCCGTGCTCAGCACGTCAACCTGCTGGCGGGTGCTGTTCAGCATGGCGCGCGCGCGTTGCAGGTCCGCGGCGCGTTGCAGCAGCAGTGATTGGGTTTGCTGCGCCTGCTGCAAACTGCCGGCTCCGGAATGCGCCAGGTCGGCGTACCGCTTCTGGTCCTGCGCGGCGAAGCCCGCGGCCGCTTCGGCCGAGGCGAGCTGCGCCTCGGCTTCGGCGATCAGCGATGCCTGCAGTCGGAGCTGTGCATCGAGGTTGGCGACCTGGTGCTGCGCCGCCTCGCGATCCGCGGCCGCCTGGTCGAGCGCCGTCCGCAGGTCGCGATCGTCGATCCGCGCCAGCAGTTGTCCCGCCTTGACCGGCTGATTGTCCTTGACCAGCACCTCGGCGATGTAACCGGCGATGCGCGGTGCGATGATGATGGAATCCGCCTGCACATAGGCATCATCGGTCTCGACCAGGAAGCGCCCGACCTGCCAGTAGTGCATGCCGTACGCCGCGGCGGCGGCGAAGCCGATCGCGCCGGCGATACCAAGCAATGCCTGCTTCAGGCTCAGGTGGCGGCGCCGGACCATGGGCTGCCCGGCGCCGATGCCGGACGCCCGCTCGATCACCCCGCTCATTTGGCTCTCTCCTCGTCAGGGCAGTGGTGCTGCCGTTTCGAGCGTAAATAGAGCAGGGGGTAGGCGGCATTAATCCGGCTTCAGGCGATATGACCTTTGCGCAGGAGAGAGAAATCCGTGAACGTGATGACCGAAGGCGGAACC
>DATBKQ010000440.1:0-15267 GCA_036555825.1 Acetobacteraceae bacterium
CCGCCCAGATTGGTCATCAGCGCGCCAAGTTCATCGTCCGCGAGCGCATCGATGATCGTGCGCGCCTTCGATCGTCCCAGATCCGCCAGCAGCGCCTGCCGCCACGACGCCCCGCCCTGGAACGTCAGCGCCGAGTAGAGCGAGTTCGGGCAGTCGTCGATCCATGCCCGCAGCGCCTCACCGCCCTCCTGCGCGAACGCGGCCTCCAGTTTGCGGCCGTATTTGATGGTGACGACGTTCCAGCCCATGTCGCGGAACAAGCCCTCGATCCGGCCGAACAGTCGGTCGGGCACGACGGAATCCAGGCTCTGGCGATTGTAATCCACGATCCACCACAGATTGCGGACGTCGTGCTTCCAGCCTTCCAGCAGCGCTTCGTAGATGTTGCCTTCGTCGAGTTCGGCGTCCCCCGCGATGGCGATATGCCGCCCGGCCGGCAGGTCGGTCCGCCCAAGGTTGTGCAGTCGCACATAGTCGGCCATCAGCGCCGCGAAGGTGGTCATCGCCACTCCGAGCCCGACCGAGCCGGTGGAAAAATCCACCTCCGGCCCGTCCTTCACACGCGATGGATAGGACTGCACGCCGCCCAACTGCCGCAGTGTCCGCATCTTCTCGAGCGTCTGCCGGCCGAGCATGTAGTTGATGGCATGGAACACCGGGCCGGCGTGCGGCTTCACCGCGATGCGGTCCTGCGGCCGTGCAATGTCGAAATAGAGCGCCGTCATGATCGAGATCACCGAGGCGCACGACGCCTGATGCCCACCCACCTTCAGCCCGTCGCGGTTCGGCCGGATGTGGTTGGCGTGATGGATCATCCACGACGACAGCCACAAGAGCTTCCTCTCGAGCTGCTTCAGGATGCCGAGCCGATCGACACCGGTATGCGCGCCCGGAACGGCAAGTGTCAGGTTGGGATCGTTCATGCAGCACGTTCCCTTTCAGGGCAGCCAAGCCTTCAGCCGGTCACGTCCAGCCGCGTGCCAGCCGCCGCACCGTGGTTGAGGCATTGCGCTTGCCCTCACCGGCATAGTCCTCGTGCCAGTCCTCGATCTTCTGCGGATCATACAGGTAGTTGACCATCAGCGTCGCGCTCTCCTTGGCGCCTTTCTCCGAGGTGTCTCCCAACATGTTCAACCGTTCGATCCGCGCGCCGTTCGACAGGTGGAAGTGCGCCACCGGGTCGCGCGCGCGCCGGCCATTCGCCTCGATCAGCAGATAGCGCGCGCAGAGGCGCAGCAGTACCGGCTCGACGGTCTTGCGCAACGGGGCTTCGCGCCACCAGCCGCGCTTGCCGATTATGGCAGCCATGGCCTCGGATCCCGATGGCGCGGGCATTGCCGACAGCAGGCTGGCTGCTTCCTCGTCGGACAGCACGCGCGGCTGGTCCTCGCGCAGCCTGGCTTCCAGCCAGGCACGGAACCCCGGGACCGGTGACAGGGTGGCAAACGTCCTGAGGTTGCGGAACTCTCCCGACAGCTCCTCGACCACGCGCTTGATCAGGAAGTTGCCAAAGCTGATTCCCGCAAGGCCTCGCTGGCAATTGCTGATCGAGTAAAAGATCGCCGTGTCCGCCTCGCGCGGATCGAGCAGCGGCGCCTTCTCGTCCAGCAGGCCCTGCACGCTGCCGGCCAGCCCCTTCACCAGCGCTACTTCGACGAAGATCAGCGGCTCGCCGGGCATGCGCGGATGAAAGAAGGCATAGCAACGGCGATCGGAGTCCAGGCGGTTCTTCAGATCGCGCCAGGAACGGATGGCGTGCACCGCCTCGTAGTCCACCAGCTTCTCCAGCAGCACCGCGGGACTGTTCCAGTCGATGCGCTGCAGTTCCAGGAAGCCGATGTCGAACCACGCCGCCAGCAGCCCGCGCAGATCGGCCTCCAGCGCCGCCAGCAGCTTGTCATCCTTGCGGGTGCGCAGCAGGAACCCGCGCAGATCGACCAGGAATTTCCTGCCGTCGGGAATGCTGGTGAATTGTGTCAGCAGGCGCAGCCGCGGCGGTTCCAGTGCACGGCGCAAGGCCGCCTTGGCGGTCGCCCGTTCCGCCGGGTCGGCCGCGGCCTGCACTTCCGCATAGGCCGCCGCCACCGCGTCGGGATCAGAATCGAAGCTGGCGAGCGTGCGCAGGAATTCCCGCCGTCCGCTCTCGTCCAGACGCTGATAGGTCTCCGCCAGCTTGGCCGCCCGGTTGCGGGCGCTGACCTCGCCACCGCGCGCCGTCAGACAGGCGCGCATTTGCGCCGCGATGGATTCGTCCTCCACCCCGGTGGCCATTTCGCGCCAGACCGTGGTGATCCGCCGGATGGCTCGGTCGAGGAGACCAGGTACAGCGACTTCACTCATACATGCGGTCCTCGAGCGAGGGTTTGATGCGGTAGATGTGGTGATGACGTTGCCTCGACCAGGGCTTCGGTCGTCGCGGCCAGCAGGTCCTCCGCCACCAGCCCCGGTCCGGCAACGGTGCCGGCGCGGCCATGCAGGAAGGCGCCCGCCGCCGCCGCATCCCAGGCGGGCATACCCTGTGCGAGAAGGCCAGCGATCAGCCCGGCGAGAACATCGCCTGAGCCGGCGGTCGCCAGCCACGGCGGCGCGCAGACGTTGATCGCCGCCCTGCCATCCGGCGCCGCGACAACGGTATCGGCACCCTTCAGCAGCACCGCGGCACCGGTGCGCGCCGCCGCCGCTCGTGCCGCCGCGATGCGATCCGTGCCCATTGCGCCGAACACACGGGCGAACTCCCCGCCATGCGGCGTCAGCACCGCCGTGCCGCGCAATGCGTCAGGCATGCCGGCGAAGGCGGAAAACACATCGGCGTCCGCCACCACACGACGCCCCGCGGACAGCAACAACGGCAGAATCTCGCGTGCCGCGTCGATGCCGAGACCCGGTCCGCACACCCAGACTTCGCGACGCGCGTCGGTCAGCAGTTCCGGCAGCGCGGCATCGCTCACCAGCACGCCAGGCGATCCGGTTCGGTAAATATCGCCGGCGCCGCGCGCCGCGATGGTGACCAAACCCGCGCCGGCTCGTCGCGCCGCATCCGCCGAAAGGCGTGCCGCGCCGGTCATCGTTGCGCCGCCGACGACAGTGACATGACCGCGGGAATATTTGTGCGACTGCGGATCGGGTGCCGGCACGCGCCACAGCTCAGGCAGGTTGGCGAAGCAGTTGCGCGGTACCCGATCCCACACACCGTCCGGCATGCCGATATCGGCCAGCACGATGTCGCCGCAAAGTTCACGCCCGGGCAGCAACAGATGCCCGGGCTTCAACCGAAAGAACGTGACCGTCAGCTCTGCCTGCGGCGCGAACCCGCGCACCGCCCCACTCGTGCCGTCCAGGCCACTCGGCACATCCACCGCGACCACATGCCGTGCGGCGCGCAACACGTCGGCCGCGAGGCCATCCACTTCGCGCGCCAGCCCGGCACCGAACAATGCGTCGATCACCAGCTCGGCCCGCGCCGCTTCTCGGGCGGCGAACGGCACCGCGGGACCACGCCAATGTGATGCAGCATCGGCGGCATCGGATCCGTCCCGTAGCGGCGCGAGCGCGGCCAGCGCGACCGGCCACCCCTGCTGCTGCAACAACCGCGCCGCAACATAACCGTCGCCGCCGTTGTTGCCCGGGCCCGCCAATACGAGCGTCCGGCAAGGCCGGAACCGCTGCTGGACGGCGCGGGCCACAGCACGACCCGCGTTGGCCATCAGTATCCCGCCCGGCACGCCAAGGGCGGGTGCGGCTGCATCGGCGCGCGCCATTTCATCCGGCGCCAGCAATTCCGGACGGCCGGCGATCGTGCGGTACCAGTCAGGATCGAATTCCACGCGTTGACTCTGTCGGGCGGCAAGGCTGACCTCAAGTGGCCATTAGGGCATGGCCGGATCAACCTTGATC
Source organism: Acetobacteraceae bacterium (assembly GCA_036555825.1). Taxonomy (GTDB): domain Bacteria; phylum Pseudomonadota; class Alphaproteobacteria; order Acetobacterales; family Acetobacteraceae; genus JAMXLO01. The sequence continues at coordinate 3,895 of DATBKQ010000440.1, forward strand.
CGGCCATGCCCTAACATCATCGTCTGGGCGCGCGATTCACGCTTTCCGACAGTTCCGCCTCAATTGATCGCGCGCCAAGGAGGTCTGGCATGACGCAGGTGGCGGTAATCGGCGCGGGATTGATCGGACGTGCCTGGTCGATCGTATTCGCCCGCGCCGGGTTCGACGTGCTGCTGTGGGACCCGGTGGCCAAGCAGGTCGAAGCGGCGCTGTCCTTCATCGGCGAACGTCTGCCCGAGCTGGAACAGGCCGGGCTGTTGAAGGAACCCGCGCAGCTCGTGGTACGCCGTGTGCGCCCCGTGGATACGCTGGCCGCGGCGGTCGGATCGGCGGAACACGTGCAGGAGAACGGGCCGGAGCGTGTCGAGGCCAAGCAGGCACTGTTCGCCGAACTCGACCGGCTGGCGCGTCGGGACGCCGTGCTGGCGAGTTCGACCAGCGGCATTCCGGCGAGCGCGTTTACCGAAGCGCTGCCGGGCCGCGCCCGCTGCCTGGTCGCGCATCCGGTCAACCCGCCCTACCTGGTCCCTCTGGTCGAACTGTGCCCCGCGCCATGGACCGATCCCGCGACCGTCTCGCGCACTCGTGCGCTGATGACCAGTGCCGGTCAGGTGCCCGCGACGGTGAACAAGGAGATGGCAGGTTTTGCGCTGAACCGTCTGCAGGGCGCACTGCTCGCCGAGGCATTCCGGTTGATCGACGATGACGTGATCTCGCCCACGGATCTCGATGCGCTGGTGAAGCACGGGCTGGGTTTGCGCTGGAGCTTCATGGGACCGCTGGAGACGATCGACCTGAACGCACCGGGTGGGCTGAAGGACTATTGCGAACGCTACGGCCCGCTCTATGCGCAACTGCAGCGCGAGATGACACCGCGCACATGGGGGCCCGCGCTGATCGACCGGCTGCAAGCGGCGCGACGCGCGGAATTGCCGGCGAACATGCAGCCGGTGCGGCAGGAGTGGCGCGACCGCCGCCTGATGGCGCTGCTGGCGCACAAGGCGACGCAGCCGGAATGAGATTGCATTGATGCCTGGCCATTGACATCATGATGCCTGCGCCCGAGCATCTCGGCATGCGCACGACATTGACCCTGGACGATGATATCGCGACCAAACTTCGCACGGAGGCGCGGCGCGCGGGGCGGCCCTTTCGCGACGTCGTCAATGAGACGCTGCGGCGCGGGCTGGCCACCCGTCGTGCTGCTTCATCGCGCCAGAGTTTCAAGATTGCGCCGCGTGATCTCGGCAACCTCCGGCCGGGCCTTTCGCTGGACAATGTCGCGGAACTGATCGATCAGATAGAAGGTTCACTGCATCGGTGATCATGATCGATGCGAACCTGCTGCTCTACGCCTATCATCCGAGAGCAGAACAGCACGCCGCGAGCCGTACCTGGCTGGAGACAGTGCTTTCGGGGCCGGAGCTCGTGCGCTTTGCCTGGCTCACGCTGTGGGCGTTCCTGAGGATCGCGACCAGTCCCCGCGTCTTCGAGTGCCCCCTCTCGGTCTCAGAGGCCACAGACGTGGTTTCGTCATGGCTCGCTGCGCCCACAGCCGGCGTACTCGACCCAGGTGAGCGGCACTGGGATATCCTGAGAGAATTGATGGATATGGGCCAAACGACCGGTCCGCTACTGATGGACGCCGCGCTTGCCGCCATCGCCCTGGAACATGGCGCCACCTTGTACACCACCGATCGCGACTTCATGCGGTTTCCAGGGCTCAAGTGGACAAACCCACTCGTCGCACGTGCCCCGTGAAGCCGGCCATCTCGCGCTCTCTCGCCAGCCACATTGATACATCGCGCCGGGCAATCCGGCGCCGATGGCGGAAATTGCTGATGCAGTCCTGGACCCTGTCGCGCTGGCACTACAGCAGACACGGCATGATACTTGCGGGCCGTCCCTCCGATCCGGTGTGGTATTTCGCCTACGGCTCCAACATGCACCACAGCGCGTTTCGCGAACGGCGCGGCATGCAGCCGACCGAATGGCGTGTCGCGCGAGTGCCGGGCTATCGCCTGCGCTTCAACCTGGTCGGCCGCCCGGCGGGCAAGGCCGCGCCGGCGAACATCTGTCCCGATCCGAACTGCGAATTATGGGGTGTGCTGTATCGTATCACCCGGCGGGAACTGCTGCGGCTCGATGCGACCGAGGGTGTGCCGGGCCGGCATTATCGCCATGTCCTGGTGCCGGCCGAGGACACGGACGGCAACATCGTCACCGCGGTGACCTATATGGCGCGCGGCAGGGAGACCGACGGCCTGCCATCGCTGCGCTACATTTCGCTGCTGCGCGAAGGCGCCCGCGTACATGGCCTGCCCGAGGCGTGGGTACACTACCTGGACAGCGTCACGCACCACGCTGACTAAGCGTCACCGCCCGCGCGGATCGAGCGCGTCGCGCAACCCGTCGCCCACCAAGTTGAACGACAGCACGGCGAGGAAGATCGCCAGCCCGGGAAACACCGCGAGCCAGGGCGCCTGCGACAGGAAACGCTGCGCCGAGTTCAGCATCGAACCCCATGACGGTGCCGGCGGCTGCTGCCCCAGGCCCAGGAACGACAGGCTTGCCTCGGCGATGATCGCCGCGGCGATCGCCAGCGTCCCCTGCACCATCACCGGCGGCACGATGTTGGGCAGAATGTGACGCACCGCGACCCGCCAGCCCGGGTTGCCGATCGCGCGCGCCGCTTCGACATAGTCGTTGCTGCTAGCATCCAAGGTCGCCGCGCGCGCCACTCGCATGAAGCGCGGTGCGGTGGAGACGCCGATCGCGATCATCGCGTTGGTCAGATCGGGTCCGAGAAATGCCGCCAGCGCGATCGCCAGAATCAGGAACGGGCACGCCAGCATCGCATCGACGATGCGGCTGAGCACGCTGTCCACCCAACCTTCCGCGAAACCCGCCAGCAGACCCGCCGGCACCCCGATGCCCGCGGCGATCAGCACTGCAACGACGCCCGCCAGCAGGCTCGCACGCGCGCCGAACACGACGCGGCTGAGTACATCCCGGCCGTTCTCGTCAGTGCCCATCCAGTGCGCCATCGACGGCGCCTTGCGAATCGCCGACCACGATGTGGCAATCGGATCGTATGGCGCGATCAACGGCGCAAAGATCGCCACGGCAATGAACAGCACGATCACTGCCAGGCCGACCACCGCGACTGGACGGTGGACAAAGCGGCGTAGCGCAAGCTGTGTCGGGCTGCGCGGCATGACGGCACTGGGCTGAACCGGCGAGGCGACAACTGTGGTGCTCATGGGTTCAGGCGCCTCGCAGCCGAGGATTGATCACCACGTACAGCACGTCCGCCAGCAGGTTCAGCATCACATACAGGAACGCGGTCACCAGAACGACGCCCTGCACCACCGGATAATCCCGGTTGAACACCGCATCGACGATCATCTTTCCGAAGCCCGGGATGCTGAACACCTGCTCGGTCAGCACCGCGCCCGAGAACAAGGTGCCCAGCTCCAGCGCGCCCAAGGTCACCACCGGGATCAGCGCATTGCGCAGCGCGTGGCGGATCACCACGACGAATTCGCGCAACCCCTTGGCGCGCGCGGTGCGCACATAATCCTGATCCAGCGAGGTCAGCATCGCGCTGCGCGTGTGCCGCATCAGGATGGCGGCTATGGCGTTGCCCAGCACGAAGGCCGGCATGATCGTGGTGGCCAGCGACTGCTGCCAGTCCACGGTCAATGGCACGTAGCCCGACGGTGGCAGCCAGCCCAGGTCGACCGAGACCAGCAGGATCAGCATGATGCCCAGCCAGAACGTCGGCGTGGACAGGCCCGCCAGTCCGATCGCATTCGCCAAATAGTCCCAGAACCGGTTCCGCTGCACCGCAGCGACGATCCCGGTCGGCACGCCGATCAGCACCGCGATGGCGAACGCCATCGCCCCAAGCTGCAGCGTGACCGGCAGCTTCTCCGCCACGAGCTGCGCCACCGGCTGGCGGATGCGCCACGAGTAGCCGAGATTGCCCTGCAGCAGGTTGCCGACCCAGTGCAGGTACTGCACCGGCAATGGTCGATCGAGCCACAGCTCCGCGCGGATCTGCGCCAGCACCTGCGGATCGCCACGCTCCTCGCCGGCCATCACCAGCGCCGGATCGCCCGGCATGAGCTGCTGCAGGCAGAACACCAGGACGCTGACCAGGATCAGTGTCGGGATGATCTGCGCGATGCGGGTGCCGAGATGTCCGCGCACTACTTCGCAATCTCCAGCCCCTGCACCCGGATCATGCCGTCGGGCACCGGCCGGAATCCTTGCAGCCTGGCCGACATCCCGACGATGTTGCTCGGCGCCCAGAGGTATGTGACCGGCAGGTCCTTGCGCAGCTCCGGCCACATCTGCGCGTAGATCGCCTTCCGCTTCGCCAGGTCGATGGTGGCGCGACCTTCATCGAGCAACCGGTCGACCGTGGCATTGGCATAGTGGCTGACATTGTTGCCCTGGCCGCTGTGCAGGAAGGCATAGGTATTGCCGTCGATATCGACGCGGCCGGACCAGCCGATCATGTAGGCCTGGTAGTCGCCACGCTGCGACGCCTGCAGCGACGATGCAAACTCGATCGCCTGAATATGCACGTCGAACCCCGCCTCGTTGGCCATCGACTGGATCACCTCGGACGCCTGCAGGATGTCGGGGTTGTTGAACGTCAACAGCTCCAGCTTCACCGGCAGCGTCACACCGGCCTGCTGCAACAGCGCCTTTGCCTTCGCGACGTCGCGCTCCGGCACCTTCAGCGCCGCATCGTAAAACGGTGAACTCGCAGATACCGCCTGCACGGTCGGAGAGTACATGTCATTGAACACGACCTTGACCAACGCCGCGCGATCGATCGCCAGATCCAGCGCCTGGCGCACCAGGGCGTTCTTGCCGTACGGATTGTCCGCTCGCGGGCCATTCGCCAGATTGTTGGTGATGCCGAAGTAGCCGAGAGCGTCGGAAACGACGAGGCGCAGCCTGGGATCAGCCTTCACGGCCGCGGCGTCGGTCGGCACCACATACTCGGCGAGATCGACTGTCCCCGCCTTCAGATTGGCCAGCCGCACCGATGAATCGACCAGTACGGAATAGACCACTTTGTCGAAATGAATGTCCTTGGCATCCCAGTAGTCGGTGAAGCGCTCCAGCGTGACATGGTCCTGTGGCACGCGCTCGACGAACTTGAACGGACCGCTGCAGACCGGATGCAGGGCGAAATCCTTGCCGGCCGCCTCGGTTGCCTTCGGCGGCAGCACCATGCCCGACCGATCGGTCAGTTGCGCCAGGAACGCCCCCGACGGGCTTTTCAGCACCACGCGCACCGTCGCCGGATCGGCCACCTCGACGTGGTCGATCGAGCTGATCTCGCTCTTGCGGAAGCTCCCTTGCATCGTCAGGTGACGCTCCAGCGAGAACTTCACCGCCGCCGCATCGAGCGGCTCGCCATTCTGGAACTTCACCCCTTGACGCAGATGGATCACCAGCGTCCGGTCGTCCGCCCACTCGTAACCGGTGGCAAGCTGCGGCACGATGTTCAGCTTCTCGTCGATGTCGAACAGCTTGTCGCACAGGCCGGCAAACACGATGCGGCCGACATAGGTGGTGGCGAGCGTCGGGTCGAGCACATCGAGGTCCTCCCGCAACGCGATACGCAGCGTCTGCGCGCAGGCCGGCACGACAGTGGCCACGATACACGCCGCGGCCAGCAAGAGACGACGCATGATGAAGCTCCCTGATCTTGTTGGTTGGGTCACGCCGGCGGCTTCCCGTCGCGCGCGATGGCGGCGTCCAGTACCACGCGGTCGAACACGCCGCACGGACTGTCCGTGCCGGCGAGGAAGCGACGGAACACCGCGAACCGCTCCTGGCTGACAGCAAACAGCCGCCGCAGTTCGCGCAGCGGATCGGGATGATCGTCCGTGCGGATGTCGAGATCCGGAAACGGATCGCGGGTGCAGATCTTCAGCGCCGCCGACTGCTTGCCGCGTTTGTCCCCTCCCGCGGCTTCGCCCGCCTCCAGCGCCGCAAGCAGCCGTTCGGCGAACCCGCCGGTGGCGCGCTGGAATGCGTCCAGCGTGCGTTCCACTACCGCCGGCCCCGCCAGCATGTTGCCGGCGACCGACACATCTGCGTCGCGCACCGCGCCACACCAGGCGATGCAGGCGCCGCCGGTGTGCTGCACGATGCGGCCGTGCGTGTCCACGATGTGCAACTGCCGGTATTCGCCGCCGGCGTCCGCCTCCAGCAATGCGGCAGCCACGACGGCCGGCGCCTCGCCTGCCCGAAGCCGTGCCATGCCGGTCACGGCATACACAGGGTTGATCAGCGCCTGCGTGGCGAGCGCGGCCACGCCGCCCTCCGCATGGATCGCCAGCGCGCCCACCGCGAAGAAGCGTGTCGCCACGGCGGCACCCAGGGCGCCGGTCGCCGCATCGCGCGCCAGAATGGACCAGGTCATGCGCGGCATGCTTACCGCACACGCGACTCGCCGCAAGCGGGCTAGGCTGCGCCATGCTACCGGATGTGCCTGTCGGGTGCGATCTCGTCCTGCTGGGCGCCGGTCACGCGCATGTCGAGGTGATGCGGCGCTTCGCCATGCGGCCGGAACCCGGGGTCCGGCTGACACTGATCGGTCGGGAACCGGAGACGCCCTATACCGGCATGCTGCCGGGCCTGATCCGCGGCGATTACACGTTCGAGCAGGCGCATATCGACCTGGCCCCGCTCGCCGCCGCCGCCCGCTCTCGGCTCATCCTGGCGGAGGCGATCGCCATTGACCTGGCGGGGCGGCAGCTGGTGGTGAACGGCCGTCCCGCGATTCCCTTCGATCTGCTGTCCATCGACGTGGGTGGCGAGCCAGCCATGCCGCCCGGCGGCGGTCAGCCGGTGAAGCCGATCGGGCAGTTGCTCGCCCGGCTGTCGGCCTTGGAGGCGGAACTGTCGCCCGGCGCGCGGATCGCGGTCATTGGCGGTGGCCCCGGTGGGACGGAGCTGGCGCTCGCCCTGGCGCGGCGCTACCGCGACCGGGTCCGTATCGCTCTGGTATGCGAGGACGCGGAGCCGCTCGCACGGGCCCCGTCCTATGCGCGGTCCGTCGCCCGCAGCGCGCTGGTTGACGCCGGGGTGGAGATTGCCTGCGCCGTGCGCGCCGGCGCCTGGATGGATGGCCGCCTGTCGCTGTCCGATGGCAGCTTCCTCGAGGTCGCAGCGGCGCTGTGGGCCACCGGCGTTACGGGGCCCGCGTTCCTCGCGGCATCCGGCCTGGCTTGCGATGCTGCGGGATGCGTGCAGGTCGCTGCCACCTTGCAAAGCGTCAGCCACCCCTTCGTCTTCGCCGCCGGCGACTGTGCTTCGGTGGAGGCGAAGCCCCGGCCAAAGGCCGGAGTGTGGGCAGTGCGTGCGGGCGTACTTTTGAGCAGCAATTTGCGGCGTGCCGTGGCGGGACGCCGGCTCCGCCGCTGGCGGCCACAGTCCGATGCGCCGGCGATCGTCGGCCTGGGAGACGGACGCGCGCTCGCTTGGCGCAACGGCGTTGCCATGGCCGGCCGCCCGGTCTGGCGCTGGAAAGACTGGAGCGACCGCCGCTGGATCCGAATGTACCAGCGCCCGATGGCGCACATGCGGCGGGATCTCCGGACACGCGACGACCCGATGCGCAGCGGTGGCTGCGGCGCCGAGATCGGCGCCGAGTTGGTGACGGGAGCACTCGCCAACTTGCCTCACCTTCCCGGCCCCGATGTGCTCATCGGACCGGATGCGCCGGATGACGCCGCGGTGATATTGCCGCCGCCAGGTATGGCGGTGGTCCAGAGCGTGGATCACCTCCGGGCGTTCATCGACGATCCGTTCGTGTTCGGAGAAATCGCCGCCGCCCATGCCCTGTCCAATCTGTATGCGATGGGCGCGCAGCCCTGCACGGCGCTGGCGGTCGCCGCGGTTCCCTATGCACCGCCACGCAAGATGCAGCAGCAACTTGCGCAGATGCTGAACGGCGCGACCGGCGTGCTGACCGCGGACGGTTGCTCGCTGATCGGCGGCCACAACGGCGAGGCCGCGGAACCGTCATTGGTATTTTCGGTTACCGGTCTTGCCGATCCAGGCAGGCTGTTGCGCGCATCCGGACTGCGGCCAGGCGATGCCCTGGTGCTGACCAAGCCACTCGGCACGGGCATCGTGCTGGGCGGCCACATGCGCGGACTGGCGCGCGCGGCATGGCTGCAGGCAGCGATCGTCTCGATGCGGACGAGTAATGCCACCGCAGCGCATTTACTGCGCGCATCGGCTGCGAGCGCGTGCACCGGCGTAGCCTGTTTTGGGCTGGCGGGCCACCTGATGGAGATGCTGCGAGCCTCCGCTGTGGGCGCGGTGCTGTGGGCCGATGCGATCCCTGCCCTGCCCGGCGCGCCGGAGCTTGCCGCCCAAGGGGTGGAGAACCCCTTGGCGACGCGGAACCGGCGCCTGCTGTCCGGCGCCACGCCGGGTGCAACAACGGCCCTGCTGTGCGATCCGCAGACTTCGGGCGGCCTGCTGGCGGGCGTGCCTGCCGAGAATGTACAGGCGTGTCTGGCGGCAATGCATCGGCATCGCGTGCCGGCGGTCGTCGTCGGCATGGTGGAAGCTGGCGACGCGGCCCTGCGCCTCGACACCGCGGGAGACGCTACGCGCGATACGGCCTGAGCGGCCCGCGCCAGGCCGTCGGCAGCAGCGGCGTCACATGAGCGGCGGCCAGCAGAAGGGCGCGCCTCGGTGTCGGGTGTCGGCGAACCGACCGCCGCAGCCTCCCCAGACCGCTTGCCCGGCAGCCATGACGGATTTGCTCCCGCCCGATGATCCAGTCATTCTCCGCGCCGGTGTGCCGGCGGATCGTCGCCAGGCGCTTCGCCCCGAAACGCGCCTGCAGCGCCGGGTTGGCAAAGATTGCGTCCATGCAGGGGGCGAAAGCATCGGCGTCCGCGGCGAGACGTCGATAAGCCCCTTCGCCGTGCCGGCGTACGAAAAGCACCGGGGCGTTGTCTGGCACGGAGGCAAACCGTCCCTGGAGCGCGATGCGGATCCAGAACTCCCAATCCTCGCCGTAGGCGAGGCCGGGCAGAAAGCCGCCCGCGGCGCGCACCGCGGGGGTGCGCAGCAACACATGCCCACCGTTGGCGAACAGGTTGCGCACCAGCAAACGTCGCAGCAGATCGCCGGACGGCGGGCAGCGAACCAGCCCTATATCCGCAAACGAACATGCGCCGCTGGCTGCGACGGCGGCCGGCGACGCCTTCACCGCGGCGGCAAGGCGTGACAGCGCATCGCATGCCAGCCAGTCATCCGCATCGAGGAACAGGACAGCGTCCTTCGCGTCCGGCGACAACACATCGAAACCGGCATTTCGCGCCGCCGATACGCCCCTATTGGCCTGCCGCATCAGCCGGATGCGCGGGTCGTGGAATCCGCCGACGACATCGGCGGTGTCGTCGATCGATCCGTCATCGACCACCACCAGCGACCAGCCGGTGTGCGTCTGCGCCAATACCGACGCAATGGCAGTACCGATCCAGCGGGCCGCATTGAACGCGGGGATGACAATGCCGATGCGCACGCCTTCAGCGTGCGCATCGGTCAACGAACAAAGCGTTAACGGAGCAGGAACTCTCGAGCCGCGCGGCTCAGACCGCCGACCGCCTGCCCTCGGTCATCGCGCTCTGCGGTCGCCTGACTTACGCCTCGGTCTTGTGCTCGATGCCCTTCTCGGAAAGCAGCGTCTCGAGCTCGCCGGACTGGAACATCTCGGTCACGATGTCGCAGCCGCCGACGAACTCGCCCTTGACATAGAGCTGCGGCACCGTGGGCCACTGCGAGAACTGCTTGATGCCCTCGCGCAGCTCCATGTCCTCCAGCACATTGGCCGTCCTGAACGGCACCCCCATGTGGGTGAGGATCTGCACCACGCGCGCCGAGAACCCGCATTGCGGGAACATCGCGGTGCCTTTCATGTAGAGCATCACCGGCGCTTCGTTGATCTCGGTCTGGATGCGCTCGAACACGTCGTTGGCCATCGGGAACTCCTAGAAACTCAGGACTCTGGGGCGGAGGTTTGTAACGCGAGGGCGTGCAGCTCGCCCCCCATGCGGCCGCGCAGGGCGGCATAGACGATCTGGTGCTGCTTGACACGTGGGATGCCGCGGAACGTCTCGGAGACGACCGTCGCCGCGTAGTGGTCGCCGTCACCGACAAGGTCCTCGACCGTGACGCACGCGTCCGGGATCGCGGCCTTGATCAGCGCCTCGATCTCATTCGCCGCCATCGCCATGCCGGTCCTCCATCCAGGACGGGAAAAAGCGCTCGTGCGCCGCGCGCAACGCCCGCACCGATATTGTGCCCCCGTCAGGCAGTGTCAAATCCTGTCCGCCCGACGTGCCGATGCGCATCGCCGGCAAGCCCGCCGCCTCCGCCGCCCGGATCAGCGATCCCGCGTCCGGGACCGCCAGCACGTAGCGCCCCTGGTCCTCGCCGAACCAATACGCATGGCCGGGAATCTCGCGCGGGCCGGTGAAGATGCGCGCACCGGTCAGCCCCGCCATGGCCATCTCCGCCACCGCGACCAGCAATCCGCCATCCGACGCATCGTGGCAGGCGCGCACGTTGCCTGCCATGATCTGTGCGCGCACGAATTCGCCGGCGGCCTTCTCGGCGGCCAGGTCGACCGGCGGTGGCGCCCCCTCCTCGCGGCCGGCGATCTCGCGCAGCCACAGCGACTGGCCAAGCCAGCCCCTTGTTTCTCCGACCACGACGATGTCGAGCCAGGGGCCCAGCGCAAGGCCCACGGCCCTGGCGGCATCGTCCAGCACACCCAGCCCGCCGATCGCCGGTGTCGGCAGGATCGCGCACACGTCCCCCGACGGCAGCCGGGTCTCGTTGTAGAGGCTCACATTGCCCGACACCACCGGGAACTCCAGGGCCTCGCACGCCGCGGCCATGCCGCGGATCACCGCGGCGAACTGACCCATGATCTCCGGCCGCTCAGGATTGCCGAAGTTCATGTTGTCCGTGATCGCCAGCGGCCGCGCGCCCACCGCGGTCAGATTGCGCCAGGCTTCGGCGACCGCCTGCTTCCCCCCAGCTTCCGGATCGGCGGCGCAATAGCGCGGCGTGCAGTCGGTGGTCAGCGCCAGTGCGCGCGCCAGCCCCTCGAGCTTCACCACAGCCGCATCCGCCGCGCCCGGCCGCTTCACCGTCTGGCCGCCGACCGTGCTGTCGTATTGGTCCCACACCCAGGCGCGCGAGCAGAGGTCGGGGCACGCGACCAGCCTCCACAGCGCCGCGGTCAGGCCAAGCCGGTCCTCGACTTTGGCGGCGTTGATCGCCCTTCCCTTCTTCGTCTCGCTGGTAGGC
>DATBKQ010000441.1:0-4109 GCA_036555825.1 Acetobacteraceae bacterium
GGGCGTATCCGCCCGACGGTGAAGCTGGTCAGCGAGCCGATCAGCAGCGTGAAGAACGTGGTCGCCACGCCGACATAGATGCTGTTGGCGTATTGGTGCCAGAAATATTCCAGGTACCAGAAACCCTCGGTCACGACGATGCGGAAGCTGTCCAGCGTCGGTGCCGGCGGCCAGATCGCGCCGCTGAATATGTCATTGTGCTTGTCGAGCGACATCAGCAGCATGTTGTAGATCGGCAGCAGCGACCAGATCAGCAGCACAAGCGCGAAGATGACCGCGACCGCTTCCGCCAAGGCGCGGCGAACCCGGTAACGCCGACGGGTCGACCATCCGGCGGTGAGGGCGAGGCTCACAACTGCACCTCCATCGTGCTCAGCTTGCGCATCAGGAAGATCACGATGGGGATCACGACCGGTAGCGCCGACATCACCGCGGCCACGCCCAGTTCCGGCCGGGCCACGGTGAACGCCTCACGAATTCCGAGCGTCGCGAGCACGTCGGTGGACATCGCCGGGCCACCACCGGAGACGAAATACACGGTGGTGAAGTCGCCGACGGTGAAGATGGTGGAGAGCAGGGTGCAGATCAGGTAGAGATTGGCGAGCAATGGGAAGGTGACGTGCACGAAGCGCCGGTAGCCGGTTGCGCCATCGACATCGGCTGCTTCATAGAGTTCCTGCGGGATCGCCATCCGGCCGGCCAGGAAGATCACCGTCCAGAACGGCATGAACTTCCAGATATAGGCGATGATGTTGGAGCCGAGTGCGGTCCAGCGCGAATTCAGCCAGATCGGTCCGTCGATGCCGAACAGGAACCACAGCAGATTGTTGAACAAGCCCCATTGACCATTGAGCAGCCAGTGGAACGACAGCGCGGTCGGCATCGCCGGCATTGCCCACGGCAGGATGAAAGCCAGGAACAGGGCCTTCACCCACCAGTCGCGACGCATGAAGAAGCCCGACACCAGAAAGGCCAGGAACATCTTCACATTCACGCCGATCCCGACGTACAGCAGCGTATTGACGACCGTATTGGCATACACCGGGTCGTCGAAGAGCTGACGATAAAGCACGGGGCGGTGGCCGAGCCAGAGCCCATAGACGACGGGGTAGGCGACAAAGGCCAGGAAGACCGCGGCATACGGCAGGGTGAACGCGATCGCCCAGGTGTATTCCGAGCCGCGCAGACTCTTGCGCCAGGCGAGCCTGCGCAATCCGGTGGTAGCCCTATGGCCGACAAGGGCTTGTTGTATTCCGCTCATAATCGCGTCATGGCACTAGTCGAATGAGAACCTGCCGAATATCTCGTTGGCGCGCTTGAACATCTTGTCCACCGCCGCAGTCGGGGTCATGCCGTTCTTGACGACATCGGCGGTGGTCTGCTGCAGGATCTGCTCGGCTTCGACCTGACCCCAGGCTGGCGTGTAGCCGGTAAACACCGGCGTGGTCGGCTCCAATACAGCCTCGCGGATATAGGTTGCCCGGTGCGGGTCCGATGGATCGAGCCACCACGGGTCGTCCTTCACGATCTGGGTGATCGCCGGTGCCCACCGTCCCAGGCCGGCCTTCAGGTTTTCGCCCATCACCTTGGGCTGCATCCAGTATTTCATCAGGTCCTTGGCGACCGCGACATTCTTCGCGCCCACCGGGATGAACCCGCCACCGGCGTTGACCTGGCACGGAACCGGCTTGCCGTCATTGCCATGCGGCATGCCCAGCGTGACCATGTTGTGATACGCTTCCTTGTCGTCGTACATCGCGAGCTCGGTCGAGATCGTGCCGTCGAAATCCACCAGGAAGAGCTGTTCGTGGAAGCCGTTGTTGTCGTCGGCATCGTTCCAGCTCAATGCCTCCGGCGGCACAAAGCCTTCCTTGAACGCCGTCGTCAGGTACTCGCATGTCTTGATCGCCGCCTCCCGGACGTGCGGATCGTCGGTGTGCAGCTTGCCATCCGGTGTGACGATGCCGACGCCGCCATTGGCGATCAGCGTGTGAGTGTAGAGGTTGTTGCCGTCGTTCGGTCCTACGGTCTCCACCTCGAGACCGAGTGCGTAGATCTTCCGCATCCCCTTGCCGCGCAGGATCTTCTGCATTGGCTTGAAGAAGTCCCAGCGTGCATTCCAGGTATCCGGAATATCCGCCACCTTGTATCCGGCCTTCTCGACGAGGTTACCCCAGACGTGGAACGGGGTGGCCCCCTGCTTGATCGGACACAGGTAGTAGCTGCGCTTCCCCAGCGTCTTGTCGTAGAAGGTGGACGCGAGCTTCGCGGTATCGGTGAGCTGATGTTCGTACGGCGTGACGACGTCGGTCACGTCGACTATCTTGTTGTTCCAGGCGTTCTGCGGAAGGATGGTCCCCGGCGCGTCCATGAAGATCAGGTCCGGCACATCGCCGCTGGTCAGCGCGGCGATCGTCTTCTGATTCTGCGCCTGGAACGGCATGATGCTGTAGTCGAGCTTGTTGCCGCTCTCCTTCATGTAGTCCGCGGCCAGTTTCTTGAACGCCGCGTCCTCTTGCGGGACAAAGCCCTGATTGACCCAGACGGTCGCGGTGGTCGCCTGTGCATTGGCTATGTGCGGCCGCGCCAGGCTCGCCATTGTCAGACCGAAAGATCCAGCCAACACAGTCCGCCGGCTCATGCCATTCATGGCCGCCTTCCTTCCCTGCCGTTATTCTTTCGTTCTCGATACGAATAAACGCTAGCACCGCGGCATCGGGTCGTCAAATTCATCGGCCGTCACTTGCGTGAGAGTTGGATTACTTCCTTGTAGAAAATCACTTCATGAAACTAAATTCATCATGTTTGATTTTAGATAAACCACCGCTCGGACTCTTCTCGGGTTGGCCGCAACCAGGGCGCCGTTTACTCCGCCGCCTGGGCGTAGGCCTCCAGTGGCGCGCAGGTGCAGACCAGGTTGCGGTCGCCGTACACATTGTCCACCCGCCTGACCGGCGGCCAGTATTTCGTCGCCGCGACCCAAGACACCGGATATGCCGCCTGTTCGCGCGAATAGCCGTGCGTCCATACATTAGCCATTACCTGGGCGGCGGTGTGCGGCGCCTGCTTCAGCGGGTTGTCCGACCTGTCGAGGATGCCCGCGGCGATCTCGGAGATCTCCGCGCGGATCGCGATCATGGCTTCGCAGAACCGGTCGAGCTCGGCTTTGCTCTCGCTTTCCGTCGGCTCGATCATCAGCGTGCCGGCGACCGGCCACGACATGGTGGGCGCGTGGAAACCGAAATCCATCAGCCGCTTGGCGATGTCCTCGACCATCACGCCGGCCTCGGCCTGAAAGCCGCGGCAATCGATGATGCACTCGTGCGCCACCATGCCACCCGGTCCGGTGTACAGCACCGGATAGTGTCCGCGCAGGCGCCTCGCGATGTAGTTGGCGCTGAGGATCGCCACCTCGGTGGCGCGCCGCAAGCCGGCCGCGCCCATCATGCGGACATACGCATACGAGATCGGCAGGATCATCGCGCTGCCGAATGGCGCCGCCGCGACCGGGCCGTAGCCGGTCGCGGGGCCGGCGTCGGCGCGCAACGGATGGTTCGGCAGATGCGGTGCCAGGTGCGCCGCGACACCGATCGGCCCCACGCCAGGTCCGCCGCCGCCATGCGGGATGCAGAACGTCTTGTGCAGGTTGAGATGGCAGACATCGGCGCCGATCGCGGCCGGGCTGGTCAGACCGACCTGCGCGTTGAGGTTGGCGCCATCCATGTAAACCTGGCCGCCGCGCGCGTGCACGATGTCGCAGATCTCACAAATCGCAGCCTCGAACACGCCGTGCGTGCTGGGATAGGTCACCATCAGGGCGGCGAGATTGGCCGCGTGCCTGTCCGCCTTGGCCTGGAGGTCGCCCACGTCGATATTGCCGTCGCGATCGCAGCCGACCACGACGACCTGAAGGCCGGCCATCGCCGCACTTGCCGGATTGGTACCGTGCGCGCTGGCGGGGATCAGGCAAAAGTTGCGATGCCCTTCGCCGCGTGCCGCATGGTAGGCGCGGATCGCCAGCAGCCCGGCGTATTCCCCCTGCGAGCCCGCGTTCGGCTGCAGCGTAACCGCGGCAAAGCCGGTGATCGCTTTCAGCCAGTCGGTCAGTC
>DATBKQ010000442.1:0-1846 GCA_036555825.1 Acetobacteraceae bacterium
GGCGCGCCGCCGGAGACCTGCATGACGCCGGTGCCCAGCTCGCCCAGCACGCTGGCGAGTGCCAGGCGTTCCGCGTCGGTCGCGGCTCCTGCCGGATCGCCGCGGCCCAGCGGCGAGGTGGAGAAGCCCAGCGCGCCGGCCCGCATCCCCTCGCGCAACAGGCGCTGCATCGACGCGAGTTCGTCGGCGGTGGTCTCGGCTTTTCCCGACGCCGCCTCGCCCATCACGTAGCGCCGGATGCCGGAATGACCCACCAGCGTGCCCACGTTGCAGCCGCGGCGCCGGCCGAGTGCATCCATGTATTCGGCGATCGACTCCCAGGTGAAGTTCACACCCTCGCGCAGTACGTTCAGCGGAATCGCCTCGGCCTCCGAGAAGAACTCGAGATACCAGTCGTGGTCGCCCGGACGCGCCGGCGCGATCACCTGGCCGCACTGGCCGACCAGCACCGTCGTGTGCCCGTTCTGCACCGACGAGCCGCAATAGGGATCCCACAGCGCCTGCGGATCGAAATGCGTGTGGTGGTCGATGAAGCCGGGCGCGACCACGCGGCCGCCGGCATCGATGGTCCGTTTCGCGCTGGCGCTCGTCTTGCCGACGCCGGCAATTTTGCCCTGATGCACCGCCACATCGGCATGGAACGAAGGTTCGCCGGAACCATCGACAATACGCGCGTTCTTGATCAGCAGATCGTAGGGCATGGCTCGCTCCTCCTCATCGACCAGATTCATTTCGAATGAGGGCCGTTGCGGCGAGCCGGACTACGAACGAACCGGCTGAACCGCCAGCTCCCTTTCGCATCTTTGCTACAAGGCTAAGCTGGTATGTCGTCGTTAGCAATACGAGTACCCGCTATCGGTGGAGCGCATCTCGTGTCATTGCGAGCGAAGCGAAGCAATCTCGATGATCGCGCGCGCATTCAGGCACACCCATCCGCCATTTCGATCTCGAGCCTTTGAGGCCGGCCGCCCGGTCACAGCACACTCGCGAATCGAAGGTGTGACAACGTCCTTGGCAACGGCAACCAGAGCCCGCACTTGGCGCTGCGCTGTTCTGGCCTTCCTCGCGGACGGTGGTAGGCTCCTCCCTAAATCCGTTGGAGATGTCCATGGCCATCATCGTCGGCTCGGGCGAGCACCGCTACGAGGTGATCGAGAACTGGGGCAGGCTGCCCGACGGCTGGCGCTATGGCGAGGTCGCCGCGGTCGGCCTCGACAGCAAGGACAACGTTTATGTCTTCGCGCGCACCGAGCACCCGATGATGGTGTTCGACCGCGACGGCAACTTCGTGCGCTCCTGGGGCGAAGGCCTGTTCAAGCGGCCGCACGGCGTGCACCTGGCGCCGGATGACACGATCTACTGCACCGACGATGGCGACCATACGGTGCGGCGACTGACGCTCGACGGCAGGCTGCTGCTGGAAATCGGCGTGCCCGGCGAACCGGCAACGATGTATGGCGGCGACCCGTTCAACCGCTGCACGCACACCGCGCTGTCGCCGGAAGGCGACATCTACGTCGCCGACGGCTACGGCAATGCGCGGGTGCACAAGTACGCGCCGAACGGCAGGTTGCAGTTCTCCTGGGGCGAGCCGGGCACCGACCCGGGCGCGTTCAACATCGTGCACAACATCTGCTGCGACGAGGACGGCTGGGTGTACGTGGCGGATCGCGAGAACCACCGCGTGCAGGTGTTCAACGGCAAGGGCCGCTACGAAACGCAGTGGAACAACATGCACCGGCCCTGCGGCCTGTGCATGACGCGCGGCCGCCATCCGCTCGCCTATATCGGCGAGAGTGGCCCGGGCATGGCGGTGAACGCGAAGTCGCCCGGCATCGGCCCGCGC
>DATBKQ010000443.1:0-3849 GCA_036555825.1 Acetobacteraceae bacterium
TCCTCCTCGCCCGGGACACCCCGCTCACCATCACCAGCACCGGCTGGGTGTACACAACACCGGCCGCCTTTTTCCCGAACGCTCTCGGTTTCGCCGACGGCGTGGTCGCCACCATCACCAACGATGGCTCGGTCACATCCAGCAACGGCCTGGGGATAGACCTGCCGTCCGGCGGCACCATCAGCAATGGCCCGTCCACCGGAGCCGCCGCGCTCATCTCGGGCGGTGTCTCCGGGATCGGGATCTATGGCGGTCCCGGCCTTGTGACCAACGCGGGGCGAATCGTCGGGACGACGCAGACCGGCGTCCTGCTCGGCGCCGGTGGCAGCGTGACCAACCAGTCCGGCGGCTCGATAGCGGGCGGCTCCAACGGCGTTTACATCAAGCAGGCCGCGGGAACCATCAGCAACACAGGCAGCATAACCGCGAGCGCCGGTGCCGCGGTTGATCTCGGCGCCGGCGGCTCGCTCACCAATAATGCCGGCGCGGTCATTTCCGGCAGCCAGTTCGGCGTCTTCGTCGCCGGCGCACCGGCAGCCATCGCGAACTCCGGCAGTGTCAGCTCCGGCGCATATGGCGGGATCGTGCTCGGCAAGGGCGGAACCGTCACCAATGCCGGCGCGGTGACCGGCCACAGCGACGGCGTCTACGCGCGATCCGGAGCGGCCGCCAGCGTAACCAACACCGGCACGCTCACCGGCACCACCGGCGACGGCATCGCACTCGGCGGCGGCGGCACGATCAGCAACGCGGCCGGCGGCGTGGTCTCGGGCGGCGCCAACGGCGCGGAGATCTTCGGCGGCAGCGGACGCGTCGACAACAACGGAAAAATAATCGGCTCCGCCATAGCCGGCTACGGGCTGCTCCTGCTCGCCGGCGGCAGCGTGACCAACACCGGCGCCATATCGGGCCGCGACGGGGTCGGACTGCGCGCCGGGGGCAGCCTTACGAACAACGCGGGCGGGACGATATCCGCGCTCGGATCGTCCGGCACCGGCGTGTTCACCGGCGCCGCCGGAACCATCGTCAACCAGGGGAGCATCGGCGGCAACAGCCTGGGCGTGCTGGTCAATGGCGGTGGCAGCGTCACCAATGCCACGTCGGCGACGGTCTCTGGCGGCTCCGCGGCGATCGAGATCGGCGGCGGCACCGGGACCGTGTCCAATTCCGGCACCGTCACCTCGAGCGGAACCGGGATCGACCTCGAGCGCGGCGGCAGCGCGACCAACAACGCCGGCGGATCGGTCGCCGGCAATTTCGGCATCTTCGCGACCGGCGGCGCCGGAACCGCCAGCAACAGCGGCACCGTCACGGGCGGCAGGCTGGGTGTCTTCCTGGCGGCCGGCGGCAGCGTGACCAACGGTACCTCCGCCTCGATTTCCGGCAGTGTGGCCGGCGTGTTCGTCAACGGCAGCGCCGGGAACGTGGTCAACGCCGGCAGCATCGCGGCGAGCACCGGCGCAGGCGTCGATTTCGAAAGCGGCGGCACCGTCAGCAATGCGGCCGGTGCGGCGATCTCCGGCAGTCAATTCGGGGTCTGGATCGCTGGCGGCGCCGGCACGGTCACCAATTCCGGCAGCATCTCGGGCACGACCTATGACGGCATCGTGCTGACCACGGGTGGCAGCATCAGCAATGCGGTGGGCGCGCTGATTTCCGGAGGATCCGTCGGGCTGTACGCGAAGTCTGGGGCGAGTGCGACGGTCAGCAATTCGGGCACGATCAAAGCCACTTCCACTGGCGGAACAGGCGTTGACCTTGGGGCGGGGGGCACGCTGACAAACGCGGCTGGCGCCAGCATCTCGGGCACCCAGTTCGGCATCCTCGCCAACAACGGCACGATCATCAACGCGGGCACCATCTCCGGCGGAAGCTACGCCATCGTCAACGTTTCGCGCCTTGTGGTGAACCCTGGCGCCGTCTTTAACGGCGACGTGTCCGGCGCCGGCAACCCGGCAGACCCGAACCAGGACGTGATCGAGCTTTCCAGCGGCACCGGCTCCATCAGCGGCATCGGGTCCAGCAGCTACAACCTCAACAAGTTCAATTTCAACAGGCTGTTGGTGGACCAGGGCGGCAATTGGACGCTTCCTGGCGGCAACTGGATCTCCTCGCTGACCAATCAAGGGACCCTCACCATAACGGGTACGCTGAAAGCCAGCGTTGTCGACCCCAGCAGCACCGGCGTCTTTCAGCTCGCCGACCCGCTGGAACTGGGCCAGGTCCTCGGCACGCCACGCATCGCATTCCTGGGCTACGGCGGGTTGACGATAGACTCGCCGCAAGAATTTGGCCTGAACGTCGGCACGTCATCCTACGTCGGGCCACAGCTTCAGGACTTCACTATGGACAACACAATAGATCTGAAGATCTCGCCTGTCGGTGCCACGCTGAGCTACGACGCCACGAGCGGGCTGCTGCAGATCACTGACAGCGCCGAGGCGAAAGCAACCCTTTCGTTCCAGACCTCCAGCCTTGGCTCCGGCAGCTTCCACCTCGCCTCGGCCGGCCCGAACGACCTGGCGCTCACGCTTCGCTGAAAGCTCGAGGCGAACAGCCGTACAGAACTGCCTAGTATCCGATCGCAGAGGAACGTGAGTCGCCTGCGGCCAGTCTCCGCCGCGTGAATCTGATACTTGAACCAGGGAGCGACGTATCGACTTTCATCGAAAGTCGATACTAGGTCAACGCCAGTTCCCGGTACCCCGCCGCGGCCACCTCGTCGCAGCGCGCGCGATAAGCGGGCGCACTGCCGCTATAGCGCGCAAGCGTGCGCGTCTGCTTGCCCTCGACGTTGCGGTTGACGCCGGTCATCCAGGAATCAATTTCATTGGTCAGCAGGTGAGCACCCACCGTCCTCACGTGCTCGGTCCATGACCGCACGCCCTCCTCCGTCGCCTCCACCCGGGTCAGCCCCCGTTCGCGCGCAAACCGCAGCAGCCCCGTCATCCACTCCACATTGTACTCGATGCTGCGCGGAATGTTGCCCAGCGCGGTGTGCGGTCCCATCAGCATCAGCATGTTCGGAAAGCTCTGCACCAGCACGCCGAGATACGTCCGCGGCCCACCGGTCCACGTCTCCTTCAGCCGGACGCCATCCACCCCACGGATGTCGATGCGGTCGAAGCTGCCGGTGATCGCATCGAAGCCGGTCGCGTAGATGATGATGTCAAACGCGTACTCGGCATCGCTGGTCCTGACGCCGGCCGGCGTGATCAGCTCGATCGGCGTCTCGTTCAGGTCCACCAGCACGACATTGGGCTGGTTGTACACCTCGTAGTAGTGCGTCTCCAGCGGCACCCGCCGCGTGCCGAACCCGTGGTTCTTCGGGATCAGCTTCTCCGCCACCTTCGGGTCCCTGACCCGTTGCCGGATCTTGTTCGCCACGAACTCGGACAGCAGCGCGTTCGCCTCGCGGTTCACCAGGATGTCGCGGAAGTTCCCCTGCCAGATGCCGAACCCCGGCTCGGCGTACAGCTTCTCCCAGAACGCCTCGCGCTCCTCCGGGGTGACGTCGAAGGTCTTGCGCCGGTCCGGCGTGTGCAGGAAGCAGGCGAAGGTCTCCTGGCAGCGGCGGAACATCTCCGGATAGCCTGCCTTGATCCGCGCCATCGTCTCGGCGTCGATCCTGCTGTTGTGCAGCGGCGCACACCAGTTCGGCGTGCGCTGGAACACCGTCAGGTGCCCGGCGGTCTTCGCCACCTCCTGGATCGTCTGCACCCCGGTGGCACCGGTGCCGATCACCGCGACGCGCTTGCCCTCGAAACGCACCGGCTGCTTCGGCCACCGCGCGGTGTGGAAGGACTCACCCCGGAACGTCTCCACTCCCTCGATACGCGGCATGGTCGG
>DATBKQ010000444.1:0-5957 GCA_036555825.1 Acetobacteraceae bacterium
TACAGGCCGCGATCCTGGACTGGGCCGGCACGGTGGTGGACCACGGCAGCCGCGCGCCGATGGGCGCGTTCGTCCGTGCCTTCGCCCAGTTCGGGGTGACCATCAGCATCGCGGACGCACGCGGGCCGATGGGCATGGCGAAGTGGGACCACATCCGCGCCATCGGCCACACTCCCTCCGTCGCGGCAGCCTGGCGCGCGCGGCACGGGCGCGACTTCACCGAGGGCGACGTCGACGCGATCTTCCAGGTGTTCGAACCGATGAACATCGCCGCGGTGCGCGACCACGCCGATATCATCCCCGGCGCTATCGCGGCGGTGGACGCGCTGCGTGCGCGCGGCATCCGCATCGCCGGCACCACCGGCTACACGCGCCCCATCATGGACGTGCTGGAACCGCTCGCCGCGGCGGCCGGCTACCTGCCGGAACTGACGGTGTGCGCCGGCGACCTTCCGGCGGGCCGGCCGACGCCGCTGATGATGTGGTACGCGATGGCGAAACTCGGCGCCTGGCCGGCGGCGGCGGTGGTGAAGGTTGACGACACGGCGCCAGGAATTGGCGAAGGCAGGGCGGCGGGAACATGGACCGTCGGCATTGTGTTGACCGGGAATGCCGCCGGCCTGTCGGCCGAGGAATTGGCCGCCCTCTCGCAGGCTGAACGCGCAGCACTGCGCGAGCCGGCCGCCGCCGAACTTCGGGCTGCCGACCTGGTGATCGACAGCATCGCCGATCTGCCGCAGGCAATAGCGACGCTGGATGCGAAGCTGGCCGCGGGCGAGCGGCCTAGGCTTCCACCGGGCTGACCTCGGCGATGTAGATGATGTCGCCGGTTGCCCCATCTGGACTGCCCGGAGGAACCATCGATACGACATGGCCGTTGCCCTGCATCGCGATCCAGGACGGTTCCGCCTGGGCTGCCTGCCTCGCTCTCTCGATCACATCGGCGGGAACCCGCGGCCACAGCGACTCTTCGATCACCCGGATGCGGTCCATCGCGCGCTCCTGTTTCGTGCCGCTCGGACAACGCGGCATGAGGCCGGGCGTTCCGATGACCCGGGTCGGTGGCAATGGCAATTGTCCCTCAGTGGTTGGGCCAGAGCCCCGGCGTCGCGACCTCCAGCGAATTGCCGTCGGGGTCGCGGAAGTAGAGGCTGGTGCCGCCACGTGCCCACCGGAGGCGACTTTCCACAGCGATGTCCAGCTTGCGCAAATGCGCTTCCCACGCCGCCAATTCGCCGAATGGGATGGCGAAGCAGAGGTGCAGGTTACCGGTGCCATGATGCGGCGGGATGACGCCGCCCGGGACCGGCGCCGGCTCGTCGGTGCTGCCGCGCCTGAACAACAGCAGGACCTGGCTGCCGGGAACGCCAAGAGCGCACATGCGGCCGTCGTGCACGAAGCGCTCGAAGCCGAACACCTGTTCGTAGAACCCGCATGCCCGGTCGAGGTCGGCGACATAGAGCGACGTTTCCAGGACACCGGTCACGCGCGGGATGGCTGGCATGGGGTGCTCCCGGTCTCTCGCATAGCTGGTTCCGGTGTTATGCTGCGGCAAGCCGAGGGAATCGAGTCATGCCAGCCCATTTCGATCTGTTGATCCGGCGCGGCACATGCGTGCTGCCATGGGGCATCGAGGTGACGGATGTCGGGGTACGCGACGGCCGCATCGCCGCGCTGGGTGTCGCCGTCGATGCGACGGCGGATGCAACCATCGACGCGGGCGGCCTGCATGTGCTGCCCGGCCTGATCGATCCGCACGTGCACCTGCGCGACCCCGGCGACAAGGCGGTGGAAACCATTCCGACCGGCACGCGCGCCGCGGTGCTCGGCGGGCTGGCGGCGGTGTTCGACATGCCGAACACGTCGCCGTCGATCGTGGACGCCGAAGGGCTGGCCTGGAAACAGGAATATGTCGAACGCGAATCGTGGTGCGACATCGGGCTCTATGTCGGCGGCACGAAGCAGAACATTCCCAGGCTGGCGGATCTGGAGCTGGGGCGCGGCGTGTGCGGCATCAAGATCTTCGCCGGCAGCTCAACGGGCGATCTGCTGGTGGAGGACGACGAACACCTGGAACGCGTGATGCGCTCGGGGCGGCGGCGGATCGCGTATCACTCGGAGGACGAGTACCGGCTGCAGGAGCGGAGGCCGATGTTCAAGTCGGGCGATCCGTATCGCCGGCACATGGAGTGGCGCGACGAGGAGACGGCGTTTCTCGGCACCCGCCGGCTGATGGCGCTGGCGCGCGCCACAGGCCGGCCGGCGCATATCCTGCATGTCTCGACGGCGGAGGAACTCGATTATCTGAAAGACTTCCGCGACGTCGCGACGTGCGAGGTACTGGTGAACCACCTGACGCAGGTGGCGCCTGACTGCTACGACAATCTACAAGGCTTCGGCGTGATGAACCCGCCGATTCGCGGTCCGCGCCACCTCGAGGCGGCGTGGCGCGCGATCAACGACGGCACGGTGGACACGATCGGTTCCGACCATGCGCCGCACGCGAGGGACAAGAAGAAGCTGCCCTGGCCCGACTGTCCCGCCGGGCTGACCGGCGTCCAGACGATCGTGCCGGTGATGCTGAACCATGTGAACGCGGGCCGGCTGCCATTGACGCGGATGGTCGATCTGATGTGTGTGGGACCGGCGCGCGTCTATGGCGTGGTGGGCAAGGGGCGGCTGGCGGCCGGGTACGATGCCGATTTCACGCTGGTGGACCTCAAGTGCCGCCGCCGGGTCGAGGAGTCGTGGATCGTGTCACCTTGCGGCTGGACGCCGTTCGCCGGCATGGAGATCACCGGCTGGCCGGTCGGCGTTGTGGTGCGCGGACAGACGGTGATGCGCGACGACGAAGTGCTGGGCACTCCGCGCGGCAGGCTGGTCCGGTTCGTCGGTTAAGCCGCGGCGCGCAGCGGCTGCTGCGCTGCCTTGACCAAGTCGGCGCCCTTCTCGGCGATCATGATGACCGCGGCGTTGGTGTTGCCCGACACCAGCGTCGGCATGATGGAGGCATCGATCACCCGCAGCCCCGCAACTCCATGGACGCGCAGCTCATCGTCCACCACTGCCATCTGATCATGTCCCATCTTGCATGTGCCGGTGACGTGATACGTGGTCTGGCCATTGATCCGCGCGAAATCCAACCACTCATCGTCGGTCTGCACCGTCTCGCCCGGGTTCATCTCGAACGCGCGATACTTGTCCATGACCGGGTTGTTGATGATCCGCCGGCCGATCTTCATGCCCTCGACGATCGTTCGCCGGTCCAGCTCCTCGGAAAGGAAATTCGGCCGGATCGCCGGCGCGGCCATCGGATCGGGCGAGTTCGCGTGGATCGAGCCCTTCGATTCCGGGGAGCACTGGTACGCCGTCAGGGTCATGCCCGGCTGGCGGTCCAGGATGCGAGTCTGCGCCGTGGCGTAGCTGGCGTGCGCGAAGTGGTACTGCACGTCGGGCTCTTCCAGCTCCGGCCGGGTCTTGACAAAGCCATAGACGATGCCGGCGGTGAAGGTCAGCACGCCGCGGCCCTGCGTGTAGTACTTGACGATCTCCCGGGCGAAGCGCGCGCCGCGGGTGTGCTCGTTCAACGTAATCGGCAGCTTGACCCGCCAGTTCATGCGCGGCGCGAAGTGGTCGCGGTAGTTCTCGCCGACTCCGGGCAGCGCGTGCTGCACCTCGATGCCGAGTGATTGCAGCAACTCGGGCTGGCCGATGCCGGACAGCTCCAGCAGATGCGGCGACTTCACCGCGCCGGCAGAGACGATCACCTCGGCATTGCAGCGCACCTGGTGCGTCTGGCCGCCCTGGCGGTACTCGACGCCGACGGCGCGCTTACCTTCCAGCAGAATCCGCGTGGTGTGGGCTTCCGTCTCGATGCGCAGGTTGGGCCGCCCACGCGCGGGATCGAGGAAGGCCCGCGCGGTGGACCAGCGGCGGCCCCGCTTCTGGGTGACTTGATAGTAGCCGAAACCTTCCTGCCGACCGTTGTTGTAGTCTGGGTTGCGCGGCCAACCTTCCGCCACGGCCGCGTCGATGAACGCGTCCAGCAACTCGGCGCGCTCGATCATGTCGGCCACGTTCAGCAAACCGCCGCGGCCACGGGTCTCGTCGCCACCGGGTTCGAAATGCTCCGACTTTCGGAAGTACGGCAGCACCGCGTCGTACGACCAGCCGCGGTTGCCGAACTGCGCCCAGGTGTTGTAGTCGAGCGGATTGCCCCGCACATACAGCATGCCGTTGATCGAGCTGGACCCGCCCAGCGTCTTGCCGCGCGGGATCGGGATCGAGCGGCCCTTGACGTTGTCCTCGGGCTCGGTGGCGAAGTTCCAGTTGTAGCGCGCGTGGTTCAACAGCTTGGTGAAGCCGACCGGGATGTTGATCCACATGGAATCGTCCTTCGGCCCGGCTTCCAGCAGCAGCACGCGGGTAGCGGAATCCTCGGTCAGCCGGTGTGCAAGCACGCAGCCGGCCGAACCGGCGCCGACGATGATGTAGTCGTAATCAGCCATGGGCGTCCCCCTTCGCTGGTACAGTGTCATTGCGAGCGGAGTGAAGCAATCCCGCGGGGAGTGTGCACTTTCCGCGAGATTGCTTCGTCGCTACGCTCCTCGCAATGACACCGGGAAGAGACGTTGCGCTTCAACATCTATA
Organism: Acetobacteraceae bacterium; assembly: GCA_036555825.1. Lineage (GTDB taxonomy): Bacteria > Pseudomonadota > Alphaproteobacteria > Acetobacterales > Acetobacteraceae > JAMXLO01. The sequence goes on from DATBKQ010000444.1 coordinate 4,651, forward strand.
ACCTGCTGCGTCATACGATCGCTGGCACCGCCTGGCCGGAGCAGTGGCGCTCGCCGGAGCCGAAAGCGGCTTATGACGTGGTCATCATCGGCGCGGGAGGCCACGGGCTGGCTACCGCCTACTACCTGGCGCGCGAGCACGGGATTCGCCGCGTCGCGGTGCTGGAGCGTGGTTGGCTGGGCGGCGGCAATACCGGGCGCAACACCACTGTCATTCGCTCCAACTATCTGCGTGACGAGAGCGCCGCGATTTACGAGCATGCGCTGAAGCTGTGGGAAACGCTGGCGCAAGAGTTGAACTACAACGTGATGTATTCGCCGCGCGGCGTGATGATGCTGGCGCACTCGGCGCACGAGGTGCAGGTGTTCAAGCGCCACGTGCATGCCAACCGCCGGAACGGCATCGACAATGAATGGCTGACGCCGGAGCAGGCCAGGAGCTTCTGTCCGCCGCTGAACATCTCGCCCGACCTGCGCCATCCGATTCTGGGAGCCGCGCTGCAACGCCGCGGCGGCGTAGCGCGACACGATGCCGTAGCCTGGGGGTATGCGCGGGCTGCAAGCGCGCTGGGGGTCGATATCATCCAGAATTGCGCGGTCACCGGCATGAGCCGCGCGCCGTCCGGCGCGGTGAACGCGGTGGAGACGACGCGGGGGCGCATCGCCGCCCGCAAGATGGCGGTGGCGGCAGCAGGCCATACCAGCGTGGTGATGGAGATGGGCGGCGTGCGTATGCCGCTGGAAAGCTATCCGTTGCAGGCTTTGGTTTCGGAACCGGTGAAGCCGGTGCTGCCCTGCGTCGTGATGTCGAACAGCATCCACGCGTATATCTCGCAATCCGACAAGGGCGAGCTGGTGATCGGTGCCGGCACCGATGCCTATGTCTCCTACAGCCAGGCAGGCGGACTGCACGTGGCGGAGCACACGCTGGAGGCGATCTGCGAGTTGTTCCCGACGTTCCGCAGGCTGCGCATGCTGCGCAACTGGGGTGGGATCGTCGATGTCACGCCGGACCGCTCGCCGATCATCGGGCTGACGCCGGTTCCGGGTCTTTTCGTCAATTGCGGCTGGGGAACCGGCGGTTTCAAGGCGACGCCCGGCTCGGGCCACGTGTTCGCGGCCACGATTGCGCGCGGCGAACCGCATCCGATCGCCGCGCCGTTTGCACTCGACCGCTTCGTGACCGGCCGGCTGATCGACGAAGCCACTGCGGCGGCAGTCGCGCACTGATGCTGCTGATCGATTGTCCCTGGTGCGGCGTGCGTCCGGAGAACGAGTTCCGCTACGCGGGTGAGGCGCACATCAGCC
>DATBKQ010000445.1:0-1695 GCA_036555825.1 Acetobacteraceae bacterium
CGGCGTCCATCCCCCCGCCTTGGAAGCTTGTCCGCGCGGGCGGCGATGTGTCACCGAGGTGGCAGTAGGACTCATCCGGCGCGGCACACAGGTTCGCCTGCGCTGGCTGGCTCACGGCGGCGGGTGCTCTAAGGCGCGGCATGCACTGCGCCCCGGCGCCAGAGCAGCCGTCCCAGCGCTCAGCGCCCCCGGCCCTCGGCTACGCCGATGCCTGCGCCTTGCTTCCGATCATGCCGCCGGACGTCTTGCAAGGTTTCGCCCTATGTGTCCGCCGCGGCGTCGCCGCCGCGATGCTTGGCGGGGCGCTGGGGGGCAAGCGCGAGCGAGAACTCGGCGATCCCCTGCTTGATGACCAGCCTGCCCAGCCCGCCGGCGTCTTCGACCAAGGCAGCGACGGGACGGTTCTCGGCCAGGTAAGAGGCGCTGAAGGCCTCGATGCCGCGCTCGGCCGCGGCCTTGGCCAGACACACGATGAGGACAGTTCCCAGCCCCACCCGCCGCCAGGCGGGCCGGACCGCGACCGCGATGTCCGCCACGCCCTCACCGGCCGGCTCATACCGGGCCAGCGCCACGCCGCGCCCGGTAACCGTGTCGATGGCCACCAGCGCGAACCGCCGCACATAGTCGACAACCGTCAGATGTGCCAGCAGCGCCGGCGTCACCCGCGGCGGCGCGCCCAGGAAGCGGCGGCGCAGTGTGTCGGCATCGGCTGTCTTGATCGCTTCGCCCAATTCCGGTGCGTCGCTAGGCAGGACTGGCCGGATCAGCACCCGCCGTCCATCGCGCAGCGTCACCTCCTGCTCGCACTCGCGCGGATACCCAGGCGGCAGCCCGGCAGTTCCCGGTTCGGCGCCCATCTGTCCTCCCCGGCAGGTGATTCTCGCTTCCATCATGACTCTACGGGTGGCCTCGGCGGCGGTCCTTGTGGCCGCCGGTGTGGTGGTCTTCCACGTGACCTTCGTGTGCGGGCATTCGGGTACTTGGCGGCCGTCGCGTGCCTGGGCATCTGCTGCTTCTGCCTGGTCGGCGTGGCGGTGACGATCGTAGTCACCGCGTGCCACAGGACCAGGATCCCGCCACCGGGCAGGCGCAACCCCGGCTTCCGGCAGGACCGCCGCCGGGACCAACGCCTCTGCCGTTGCGGCGCGTCCGCGCGGATTGTGGGATTGGCGGGCAGGAAGGGGTCACCGTGGGCATTGGGCGGCGCCTCGCGCAGCTGTATGAGGTGAAGGTCAACGCGCTGCTGGACCGGGCCGAGGATCCCCGCGAAATACTCAACTACTCCTATGCCCGGCAGCAGGAGCTGCTGCCGCGGATCCGCTGCGCCGTCACCGAGGTGGCGGCCGCCCGCACCCGGGCCGGGACACAAGAACACCAGCTGCGGCGCGCCGCCGCCCGGCTGCAGCGGCAGGCGCGGCAGGCGGCGGCCGCCGGGCAGGACGAGCTCGCCAGGCAGGCGCTGACCCTGCGCGCGGCCACCCTCGCCCAGGCCCGCGACCTGCGGGCCGAGCGGGCCGCGTTGCGCGCCGATGAGGAGAAGCTCTCCGCCGCCGCGGGCAGGCTGCAGGCCCAGATCAACGGGTTCGCCGCTCATATGGAGGCGCTCAAGGCCCGGTACACCGCGGCGCAGGCGGCCGCCGGTGCCAGCCGGTCGTTCACGGGGATCTGGGAACAGATGGGCGATGTGGACCTGGC
>DATBKQ010000446.1:0-18250 GCA_036555825.1 Acetobacteraceae bacterium
GCCGCGTTCCGGGTCCAGCACGCCGGAGATGGTGCGCAGCACAGTCGTCTTTCCGGCGCCGTTGGCACCGAGCACAGTGACGATCTGCCCCTGCGCCACCTGCAGGCTGATGCCGCGGATGGCCTGTATCGGGCCATAGAAGGTCTCGATCGCGGTGACGTCGAGGAGAGATTGGTGCGAACTCACCGGCACCTCCTCCCGAACCGTCCCCCGCTGCGCGGGAGAGGGTGTTCGGACGCGCTCATGTTTCGCCCCCGATATAGGCGCGCACCACTTCGGGATGGTTCTGCACCTCGTCCGGCGTGCCCAGCGCGATGACCTTGCCGTAGTTCAGCGCCATCACCCGGTCCGACACCATGCGCACCAGGTTCATATCGTGCTCGACCATGATCACCGTGATGCCGAGGTCCTTCTTGATGTCCTCGATCCAGAACCCCATGCCCTCGGTCTCTTCGACGTTCAGGCCCGAGGAGGGTTCGTCCAGCAGCAGCAGCTTCGGCTCGACGCAAAGGGCGCGGCCGAGCTCGACCACCTTGCGCACGCCGTACGGCAGGTTGGCGATGAGTGTGTCGCGATAGCGCTCGAGGCCGAGAAAGGCGATGACCTCTTCGACCTTTTCGCGGTGCCGGAGCTCCTCGCGCCGCACGGCGGGGGTGAAGATGAGCTGCGACAGGACGCCCACGCCGGAATGGCAATGCCGGCCGATGAGCAGGTTCTGCAGCAGGGTGGCGTTGGCGAACAGCTCGATATTCTGGAACGTCCGCGCGATGCCCAGGCCGGCGATGCGGTACGGCGGAACGCTGGTGATGTCCTGATCCTGGAAGACCAGCCGCCCGGATGTCGGCGCATAGATGCGGCTGATCAGGTTGAATATGGTGGTCTTGCCGGCGCCGTTCGGACCAATGATGGAGAACACCTCGCCTGGCTGCACGTCGAAGCTGACCGCATCCACCGCGCGAATGCCGCCGAAACGGATAGCGATGTCCTCGGCGCGGAACAGGGTCATCGCAGCCGCTCCGAGCGTGCGTAGGACTTCTGCCGGCGGAAGCTGGCGCGGCGCTTCAGCGGATAGGCCTGGAACCAGCCTTTGATCTTGATCCAGCGGCCGTAGATGCCGCCGGGTTCGAACAGGATCACCAGCACGAGGACCAGGCCGAACAGCGAAGGCTCCAGGCCCGGCATGCGGCCGATGCCGAACGGCAGATCGTCGCGCATGATGGCAATGAACTGCGGCAGCAGCCGCACGAACAACGCGCCGAAGATGACGCCGTGCAGCGAACCCAGGCCGCCGACGAAAACGATAGTGACGAACTGCACCGACAGCAGCACGTCGAACGCGTCCGGCGCCAGGAAGCGCACGTAGTGGGCGAACAGCGCCCCGGCCAATCCCGTGATGAAGGCGCTGATGGCGAAGGCAAACGTCTTGTAGCGCGCCAGATGGATGCCCATGCTCTGGGCGGATATTTCGCTGTCGCGGATCGCCACCATGGCGCGCCCGAGCGGGGTGCGCAGCAGGTTGGCCGAGAGCCACAGTACGATGACCAGCACCGCGAGCGAGAGATAATAGACACCCGTGGCGCTCTGGATCGGGATGCCGAAGATGTCGGGTTCCGGTACGGCAAAGCCATCGAAGCCACCGGTAACGGCATCCCACTTCTGAAAGACAGTGCCGACGATCGAGCCGAAGGCCAGCGTGGCGATGGCGAGATAGAGGCCGCTCATGCGCAGTGTCGGCAAGCCGATCGCGATGCCGAACAGCCCGGTGAACAGGCCGGCGACCGGCAACGTGATCAAGAGCGGCACGCCGTGCGCCAGCAGGATCGCCTCGGTGTAGGCGCCGATGCCGAGGAAAGCGGCGTTACCGAGGCTGATCAGTCCGGTGTAGCCGGCGAGCAGCATCATGCCGACACCGGCCACGGCGAAGATGAACACGCCGCCGAGTTCGCCGACATAGAATTCGCTCAGCACGAACGGGATCGCCAGCAGCGCGATGCACAGCAGGCCGTACCAGAACAGGTCGCCACGATGGCGCCAAATGGTCAGGTCCTGGCGGTAGTCGGTCTTGAACAGGTAGCGCATGGGTCAGACCCGTTTGCCAGCGATTTCCGCGAACAGGCCTTGCGGGCGCAGGATCAAGGTCGCGAGCAGCACGACATTCGATGTGACCTCCTGGAAGCCGGCCGGCAGGAAGTAGCCGGCCAGTTGCTCGACGATGCCGATGACCACGCCACCCACCAGCGCGCCGGGGATGCTGCCGAAGCCGCCCAGGACCGCGGCAGCGAATGCCTTGATGCCAAGGAAACCCATGTTCACGTCGATCATCGACACCGGCGACAGCAGGATGCCGGCGACCGCTGCGACGCCGGCGCTGATCGCCCAGATCAGCGAGAACACGGTCCGCACCGGAATGCCCATGTAGTAAGCCGCAAGCTGATTCTGCGACGAGGCCTGCATCGCGATCCCGAGCCGCGTGTGGCTGAAGAACATGTAGAGCACGCCGCAGAGCAGGACCGTGCCGACGATGATGGAAACATTGTCCTGGCCGAGGATAAGGCCACTCAGGTTGATCGTGCGGTTGGTGAACGGGGTGTTGAAGCCGACGGAGTCGTAGCCCCAGGTGATCCCCGCGGCGGCGCGGAAGATGAACCCCAGGCCCAGGGTCAGCATCACCACAGCGAATTGCGGTTGTCCGATGACGCGTCGCAGGATCACCGCATCGAGCGCGAAGCCGAACGCGGCCGTGAGTATGATGGCGATCAGCGCGCCCACCCAGTAGTTCAGGCCGAAATGCGCGATGAGCGCGAAGGCGAAGAACCCGCCCAGCATCATGATGTCGCCCTGGGCGAAGTTGATCATCTCGGTCGCCTTGTAGATCAGGACGAATCCGAGCGCGATCAGACCATAGATACAGCCGGCGGCCGCGCCATTGACGACAAGCTGCAAGAGGCGCGCAGCATCTTCCACGGTCGGCGGCCCTCCCGGAAGGCGGGGCCGGCTTCGTGGTGCCCCGGCGTTTGGTTTCAGCCGCGACGATAGGCTTGCGGCAGAGAGAACGTCAATGGACGAGGCCCCGTCAGTTAGGGCAATTCCAGCACGTTCTTCGCCAGGATGTTCCGCTGGATTTCGTTCGATCCGGCGTAGATCGACGCGGGCCGCGACTGGATGAACAGGCCGGCGGGGTTCAACTCACGGTTGCCATCCATCGGCCCGAACTGGCCACCGTATTCGCCGGCGATCTCGAGCATGGTCTCGGTGATGCGCTGGTACAGCTCGGTCTGATGGATTTTCAACATCGAAACATCCGGCCCCAGCGCCTCGCCGCGGTACACCTTGGCGACGAATTCACTGTAAAGCGACTTGTGGTCCTCCAGGTCCAGCCGCAGGCGGGTGTAGCGATCCTGGAACCACTCCTCGTCCCACACGCCCATCCGTTCGGCGAGCAAACGCAGCCGCGACAGCGCATAGGAAGACTGGCGGGGAGAGCCGGAGCCGATGCGCTCGAACCCCAGCAGGTTCTTCGCCATGGTCCAGCCCTTGTTGACCTGGCCGACCAGGTTGCCTTTCGGCACCCGCACGTTATCGAAGAACGTTTCGCAGAATTCGTCGCCCATATCGAGGTTGGTGATCGGCCGCACCGTGATGCCGGGGCTGTCCATCGGCACCAGCAGGAAGCTGATGCCATCCTGCTTCTTTGCCTGCCTGTCGGTGCGCACCAGCAGGAAGATCCAATTGGCGTCCATCGCCAGCGAGGTCCAGATCTTCTGTCCGTTCACTACCCATTCGTCGCCGTCCGGCACCGCCTCGGTGCGCAGGCTGGCGAGGTCGGATCCGGCGTTCGGCTCGGAATAGCCCTGGCACCAGATGTGCTCACCGGTCAGGATCTTCGGCAGATAGTGGTCCTGCTGTTCCCTGGTGCCGTAGCGGATCAGCAGTGGCCCCAGCATCGTCACGCCCATATCGTTGATGCGGGCGCAGCCGTGGCGCTCCTTCTCCTCCAGCATGATGAGCTGCTTGCCGGGCGAGAGGCCCATGCCGCCGAATTCCTTCGGCCAGCCAGGACACAGCCAGCCTTTGCGCGACAGCGCCTGATACCAGGGTTTGGTGTCCGAGTAGTGCAGCCGCTTCGGCGGATTGCGGATCTCGGGCGGATAATTCGCCTCGATCCACTGCCGCACATGCAGCCGGAAGTCCTCGTCCGGCAACGCGCTCAGGTCCTCGATCACTGCTGACATTGTGTCCCCTATGGGTTCCGCCTATGGCACGAATGGCGCGGCCTTGGCCTCGCGGAATGGCGTGCCTGACTCAGCCAGATCGCGCAACAGCCGCGACGGGGCCCAGCGATCGCCATACTGTTGATGCCAGGCGGCGACCTGGTTGTACACCGTGCGCACGCCGATTGTGTCGGCCCAGAAGAACAGCCCGCCACGATAGCGCGGGAAGCCGAAGCCGTGCAGCCACATCACGTCGACGTCGCTCGGCCGGTACGCCTTGCCTTCTTCCAGGATCTTGCACGCCTCGTTCACCGACGAGAACAGCAACCGGCGCAAAATCTCCTCGTCCGTAAATGTGCGCTGGGGAATGCCGAGACTGGTTGCGACCTGTTTGATGATGGCGGCCACCTCGGGATCGGGATGCGGCGTGCGATCGCCCTTTTCATAGCGATACCAGCCGGCGCCGGTTTTCTGCCCGTGGCGCCCCATCTCCACCAGCCGGTCGGCGATCGGCTGGCGGCGGAAGTTCGGGTTCTCGGCAGCGCGGCGCCTGCGGCTGGCATAGCCGATGTCGAGCCCCGCCAGATCGCCGACGGCGAACGGTCCCATCGGGTAGCCGAAATCCACCATCACCTTGTCCACCTGCTCGGGCAGACAGCCTTCCTCGAGCAGAATGACCATCTCGGTGTTGAATGGCGCGCGCGAGCGGTTGGCCACGAACCCGTCAGTATTGCCGGCCATGGCCGAGATCTTGCCGATCCTGCGGCCCATCTGCATCGCGGTTGCCAGCGTTCGGGGCGACGAATGCCGGCCGCGCACCACCTCCAGCAGCTTCATCACGTTGGCCGGGCTGAAGAAGTGCGTGCCGGCCACATCGTGCGGTCGACGTGTCATCTCGGCAAGCCGGTCGATGTCCAGCGCCGAGGTATTGGAGAACAACAGCGCGCCCGGCTTCATCACCTCGTCCAGCTTGGCGAAGACCGGCTTCTTGACGTCCATTTCCTCGAACACCGCCTCGATCACCAAGTCGCAGTCGGCGATGTCCTCGTAGCCCGCTACCGGCTCGATGCGTGCGAGCCGCCGCTGCATTGCATCTTCCGACAACGAGCCGCGGCGCACCGAGGTGGCGTAGTTGTCGCGGATGCGCTGCATGCCGCGTTCCAGCGCTTCGGGTGTCGCGTCCATGATCTTCACTGGGATGCCTGCGTCGGCGAAACTCATGGCAATCCCGCCACCCATGGTTCCGGCACCGACCACCGCGGCGTTGGCGAAATCGCTCACTGGCGTGTTGGGTGGAATGTCCGGCAACCGCGCCACTTCGCGCTCGATGAAAAAGGCGTAGCGCAGGGCACGTGCCTCGGGGCTGTCCTCCAATTCTCTGAACAGCCCTGCCTCGCGCTGACAGCCTTCGTCGAACGGCAACGAGCATGCGGCCTCGACCGCGTCGATGCAGCAGTACGGGGCCTTCTGGTTCCGCGCGCGCCGTGCGATGGACTTGCGCATCGCGTCGAACATGCCCCGATCTTCCAGTTTCACCGCACGGTTGCGCACGCGCGGCAACGGGCGAACATCCATGATGCGCATGGCATAGGCTATGGCGCTCTCGAGCAGGTCCGCCGTTTCCGGCAGCAACTCGTCGACAATGCCGAGCCGCTTCGCCTCGGGCGCCGGGACGTGGCGGCCGGTGACGATCATCTCCAGTGCGGCCCTGGCGCCGATCAGTCGCGGCAAGCGTTGCGTGCCGCCACCGCCGGGCAGGATGCCGATCAGGACCTCCGGCAGTCCCACCCTCGCACTCGGCAAGGCCATCCGGTAGTGGCAAGCCAGTGCGATCTCCAGTCCGCCGCCCAGCGCATAGCCGTGAATCGCCGCGATCACCGGCTTGCCGCTGGCATCCAGCGTGTCATAGACGCGTTGGCCGAGGGGCAGGCGAGGGCGATTGGTGCCGAAGCCGCGAATGTCCGCACCCGCAATGAAACTGCGGCCGGCGCCGATCAGGACGATCGCCTTGACCGCCGGGTCGATGTTGGCGCGCGCGAGGCAGTCCTTGATGCCTTCCGCCACACCGGGACCGAGCGCGTTCACCGGCGGATAATTGACGGTGATGACGCCGACGTCGCCTTGGCGCTCCAAGCTGACCGGTGATGCTGCGCTCATCGATGCTTCCCCTGCCGATGCGCCGCGATGCTAGGAGACTGACGGGTCTCAGTCCATGCCGGTGGGTATACGCGTCAGGCTGACCGGTAGTGCGGCCGTGCTTAGAGCACCGCCTCCGCCACCACGCGCAACGCTTCGACATTGGCGCCGGTCAGCACCATGGTGGTCAGCTTGCCGGCCTTGGCCATCTGCTGCCACGCCTGCAGCCGGTCTTTGATGCGATCCGCCGTGCCCACGAGTGCGATCTCGTCGATCAGTTTGTCCGGCACCACCGCCTCGGCGTCCTTCTTGTGTCCGCTGAGATACAGGTCCTGGATCTTCGCTGCTGCTTCCTCGTAGCCGAGCCGTACCGCGAAGTCGTTGTAGAAATTCTTCGATCGCGCGCCCATGCCGCCGATGTACAGCGCCAGGTTGGGCCGCAGCGCGTCGCGGCATGCCCGCAGATCGCTGCCCATGCTGACCTTTACGTACGGCGCAAGATCGAAGCCGTTCAGGTCGCGCGGCTTGCCGGCCTTCGCTCGCCCTTCGAGGATCGGCTGCACCACCTGATCCGCCTGCTCCGGCGAGAACCAGATCGGCAGGGTGCCATCCGACACTTCGCCCGCGGTGCGCAGACCCGCCGGTGTGATCGATGCGGTATAGATTTTCATACCCGGATCGCCATGCACGATGCTGCGCAGCGGCTTGCCCAGTCCGGTCGCACCAGGACCGGCATAAGGAATCTGGTAGTGTTCGCCCTGCCAGGTCAGCGGCGCCTCGCGCGCCAGCGCCTTGCGGATGATCGCGATGTATTCCTTGGTGCGTCCGAGCGGTTTGCCATATGCGACGCCATGCCAACCCTCGATCACCTGCGGTCCCGACGGCCCAACCCCAAGCAGGAAACGCCCGCCTGACAGCGCGTGCAGCGTCATCGCGGTCATCGCCGTGCAGGACGGCGTGCGAGCCTGCATCTGCATGATCGCGGTGCCCGCCTTGATCTTCGTGGTGCGCGCCAGTACCCAGGCAACCGGCGAAACCGCGTCGGTGCCCCAGGCCTCGCCCGACCACACCGAGACGTAACCCAGGCGCTCCGCCTCCAGCACCTCGTCCATGCTGAGCCTCGGCGAGGCGCCGTTGATGCGCATCGTGATGCCAAGCTGCATCGCCTGCACTCCTTCTATCGAACCTTCGTCATCACTTCATCGCGGAAGCGGCGCATGTTGTCGATCGTGCCGTCCAGCGTCGCGGCGAACAGGCGAACATCCACCGCGCTGACGCCGTGGTCCTGCAATGCCTTGATGTCGCCGACGTAGTCCGCGGTGCCGCCGGTGAACATCTCGCCCTCGCCATCGATCGTGCGGCGCGGGCGGTTGGACGGCCCGATCAGGACGCGCAATGCGACCTGCAGCGTGGCCGGATCGCGTCCACCTTTGTCCGCAAAGCCGCGGAAACGCGCGAGACCGGCCTTGAAACGGCTCGCCGTGTTCATCGGGAACTGCGGATTGGTGCCGACCGGATACCAGCAATCGGCATACCGCATGATGCGCCGCAAGGCCGGTGCGCTTTCGCCGCCGACCCAGATCGGGATCGGCTGCTGCACCGGCTTCGGCGTGAACACCACGTCGGCGAACTTCACATACTTGCCGTCGAACCGCGGGTTGTCATTGGTCCACAATTCCCTGCAGGCGGCCATCCACTCATCCGTGACGTGGCCGCGGTCGTCGAACGGCGCGGCGGCGATCGCCTCGAACTCCTCGCGGCACCAGCCGACGCCGATGCCGAGGGTGAGCCGGCCCTTCGACAGGTAGTCGATGGTGGAAAGGATTTTGGCGGTCAGCACCGCGGGGCGATGCGGCACCACCATGACCGACAGCACGAAGCGCAGCCTGTTGGTCAGCGCGGCGATGTAGGCAGTGGTGGCGAGCTGTTCCAGCCAGGCCGCCGCGGTGCCGGCCGGAAACTCGCCGTCGTTGGTATACGGATATTTCGATTCGAGGTTACGAGGCACCATGATGTGATCGCTGATCGTCACGTAGTCGAAGCCGAGTGCCTCACCCTCGGTGATGATGCGGCGCAGGCTGTCCGGTTCGATCAGGGCACCGGTGGTGGGCGCGTTGAAGCCGATCTGCATGTCAGCGCACCTTCGCCATCACCTCGTCCTTGAACCGGCGCATGTTGTCGATGGTCGCGGCCAAGGTCGGGCCGAACAGGCCGAAGTCGAAGCAGGTGACGCCGACATCCTGCAGTTCACGGATGTCGCCGGCGTAATCGGCCGCGCCGCCGGTGAACAGCTTGCGCTCGCCGTTCACGGTTCCCTTCGGCTGCGCCTCGGGATTGGACGATACCCGATAAGCCAACCCCACCGCGGACGGATCGCGCCCGGCCTTCGCGGTGAGATCGCGCAGCTTCGCCGCTCCGGCCTTGAACCGGGTCAGCGTATCCATCGGGAACTGCGGGTTGGTGCCGATCGGATACCACGCATCGGCATACTTCGCGGTGCGTCGCAGGGCCGGGCCGCTCTCGCCGCCGACCCAGATCGGGATCGATTTCTGCACCGGCTTCGGCGTGAACACGACATCGGCGAATTTCACATACTTCCCATCGAACTTCGGATCATCATTCGACCACAGCTCCTTGCACGCCATCATCCATTCGTCGGTGACGTGGCCGCGGTCCTCGAACGGCGGGGCGCCGATCGCCTCGAACTCCTCCTTGCACCAGCCGGCACCGATGCCCAGGGTCAGGCGCCCTTTCGACAGATAATCGACGGTCGCCAGCATCTTGGCGGTCAGCACCGCGGGGCGGTGCGGCACCACCATCACCGAGGTGACGATGCGCAGTTTCGACGTGGCGGCGGCGATGAAGGCGACAGTGGTTAGCTGCTCCAGTCGCGCGGCGCCGGCGCCGGAAGGGAACTCGCCAGACTCGCTGTACGGATAGCGGGAGGCGATGCTTTTCGGGATCATCACGTGGTCGCTGACCGTGACGTAGTCGAAGCCGAGCATTTCAGCTTCGGTCGCGATGCGCACCAGGCTGTCCGGCGCGATCAGAGGTCCGCTGGTCGGGGCGCTGCATCCGATCTGCATTTGTTCCTCCCGCTTGCGTTGCGTTGGCAGCGACGATAGCACACGATCCGCGCCTGCCAGCCAGGCGGGGGCTTATGCCCGGAGTTTGGTATGATCGACTTTGGCATTCACATCGGCACGCGCGGCTGCCTGACCTCGCGCGAGAACATGATGGCGATGGCGCAACGCGCCGAAGCATTGGGGTATGCCTATCTCGGCGTGGCCGACCACCTAATCGTGCCGAGACAGACCGGCGTCCGCTATGCATATACCGCCGATGGCATATGGCCTGGGGCGCCCAGCGGCGAGTGTTTCGACTGCCTCGCCACGTTGGCGTTCATCGCCGGTTGCACCGAGCGCATCAGGCTGCTGACCTCGGTCGCGGTGGTGCCGCATCGCCCGGCGGTGCTGGCGGCGAAACTGTTCATGACGGCGGACGTGCTTTCGGGTGGCCGCGTCATTGCCGGCGTCGGCACCGGCTGGATGCGCGAGGAGTTCGAGGCGCTCGGCGCGCCGCCCTACGACGAACGCGGCGCGGTCACCGACGAATACCTGACTGCCTGGCGCGCTCTATGGACCGAGCCATATCCGGCGCTCGACGGCAAATACGCGAAGTTCGGCAACGTGGTGTTCGCACCCAAGCCCGCGGCGAAGCCGCATCTGCCGATCTGGGTCGGCGGCGAAAGCCCCCCGGCGCTGCGCCGCACGGTGAGGTTCGGCGACGCCTGGTACCCGGTGTCGAACAACCAGAGCATCCGGCTCAACACACCCGGACGGTTGCGCGACGGGATCGCTCGCCTGCATCGCGCCGCGGAACAGGCGGGCCGCGATCCCGCAACGATCGACATCGGTTACCTATGGTTCGCGCCGCCTGTGTGGGATGCGCGGCAGGGTCCCGATGGGCGCCAGTTGTTCAGCGGCAGTTCCTCGGACATGCTGGCCGACGCGGCCGCCCTGCAGCAGGCCGGCGCCCGGCACGTGATCCTTTATGCGCAACGGCCGACCATTGGTGAGACGCTGGAGGTGATCCAGCGCTTCGGGGAAGAAGTGGTACGCAAGACATGATCGACAACCTGGAAACCGCGCCGCTCGATGAACTGATGACACGTGCTGCGGCCAGGCGCGACGCGGCGCATGGACGGCTGGTGTCGTATTCGCGCAAGGTGTTCGTTCCGCTGACCAGGCTGTGCCGCGACGTGTGCCATTACTGCACGTTCGCCGAGCGGCCGCGGGCGGGGCGGCCGGCGTATCTGTCGGCGGAGGCGGTTCTGACGATAGCGCGCGCCGGTGCGGCGGCGGGCTGCACCGAGGCGCTGTTCACCTTGGGCGACAAGCCGGAGCTGCGCTACCGCGCGGCGCGCGAGGCGCTGGCGGCACTCGGGCACGCGACGACGGTGCAGTACCTGCGCGAGACGTGCGCCTTGGTGCTGCGGGAAACCGGGCTGCTGCCGCATGTGAATCCCGGCATCATGACGCGCGAGGAAATCGCCTCCCTGCGCGAGGTGTCGGCCAGCATGGGGATCATGCTCGAATCGAGCAGCGAGCGTCTGTGCGAACCGGGCGGCGTGCATTTCGGTTCGCCCGACAAGCTTCCCTCGGTGCGGCTGGAGATGATGCGGATCGCCGGCGAGCTCGCGGTGCCGTTCACCACCGGAATCCTGATCGGCATCGGCGAGACGCGCGCCGAGCGGCTCGCGTCGCTGCACGCGATCCGCGCGCTGCACGAGGAGTTCGGCCACATCCAGGAAGTCATCGTGCAGAACTTCCGCGCCAAGCCGAACACCAGGCGCGCCACCGCGCCGGAACCGGACCTCGACGACCTGTTGTGGAGCATCGCGGCGGCACGGCTGATCCTGCCGGACGATGTGCACGTGCAGGCGCCGCCCAACCTGTCGCCCGGCGTGTACGAGAAGCTGATCGACGCCGGGATCGACGACTGGGGCGGCGTGTCGCCGGTGACGCCGGATCATGTGAACCCCGAGGCGCCATGGCCGGAGATCGACGCGCTGGCGCGGCGTACCGCGGCGATGGGCAAGATCCTGGTGCAACGGCTGCCGGTGTATCCGTCCTATGCCTTCGCGGCGGATCGCTGGTGTGCGCCGGAGATCGCGACGCGCGTGCGGCGTGCGATCGATGCCGACGGCTGGGCGCGGGAGGACGACTGGGCGCCGGGCCTGACCGTGTTGCCGAAGCGGCGCCCGCCCATACTGGATCGCACCGACCGGGCGGTCAGCGGCGCGGTGTCGAAGGCGGTCGCCGGCAAGCGGCTGGACGAGCAAGAGATCGTGCGGCTGTTCGCCGCGCGCGATGCGGACTACGAACACGTCGTCACCGCGGCCGATGCGTTGCGCCAGTCGGTCAGCGGCGACGTCGTGCGGTATGTCGTCAACCGCAACATCAACTACACCAACATCTGCTATTTCCGTTGCCGGTTCTGTGCCTTCTCCAAGGGCAAGACGCATGAGGAGCTGCGCGGCGCGCCGTACGACCTGGCGCTGGAGGAAGTGGTGCGACGTTCGCAGGAGGCGTGGCAGCGCGGCGGTACGGAAGTCTGCCTGCAAGGCGGCATCCATCCCGATTACACCGGCGCCACCTATCTCGGCATCTGTCGCGCCATCAAGCAGGCGCTGCCGGAGATGCACATCCACGCGTTTTCGCCGCTGGAGGTGACGCAAGGGGCGGCGACCCTCGGCCTGCCGGTGTGCGAGTTCCTGGCGCAGCTCAAGGACGCGGGTCTTGGCACGTTGCCGGGGACCGCAGCGGAAATCCTCGACGACGAGGTGCGGGCGGTGATCTGCCCCGATAAGGTGAATACGCGGCAATGGCTCGATGTGGTGCGCACGGCGCATCAACTGGGCCTGCGCACGACTTCCACGATCATGTATGGCCACATGGAGCGCCCGATATCGTGGGCGCGCCATCTGCTGCGGCTGCGCGACCTGCAGGCGGAGACTGGCGGCATCACCGAGTTCGTGCCGCTGCCGTTCGTGCACATGGAGGCACCGATGTATCTGCGCGGCCAGGCGCGCAAGGGGCCGACGTTGCGCGAGGCGGTGCTGATGCACGCCGTGGCGCGGCTGGCGCTGCATCCGTTGATCACCAATGTGCAGACGTCGTGGGTGAAGATGGGGCCGGACGGCGCCGCGCTCTGCCTGAATGCTGGGGCCAACGACCTTGGGGGCACGCTGATGAACGAGAGTATCTCGCGTGCGGCCGGCACGCAGCACGGCCAGGAGTTTCCACCGGAGTCGATGGAGGCGCTGATCCGTTCCATCGGCCGGGTGCCGCTGCAGCGAGACACGCTGTACCGGCCGGCTTCGCAGGAACGCCGGGCTGCCTCGTTCGGCGCGCCGGAATTGGCCCCGGTGGTTCAGACGGCGCCGACACGTCAACCCGTGTCATTGCGAGCGTAGCGAAGCAATCTCGCGCCCGCCGCGCGCCGCCATCGAGATTGCCGCGTCGCTACGGTCCTCGCAATGACAGAAGGGCCCGTGTCTGCATCGGCGGTTCGGCCCGCAGGGACGCACGCACATCGTCGGGCTGATCGATATCCAGCGCAATGCCAGGTAGTCTGAGGATCGTTGGCTCGATGCCCAGCGCGCGCGCCGCCGCGAGATGCGGCAGGAAACTGTCGTCGCCGAAGCGCAGCGGCATCACCAGCGGCGGCGCGCAGAGCACGGCATTGGAACCGCGTTCGTCGTGCGCCGGCACGATAGTGACGGACGGCGCCGGACCGCGTGCCTCGATCACCGCGGCGATCTCGGCGGCGGTGACGCGCGGGATGTCGCCCGGCACCGTCAGCATGTCGTGCCCTTCGGCGGCCAGGATGCGCGCCATGGCGGTGACCGCGCCGGTGTGGCCGTCGCGCGCCGCATCGGTGACGACACGCGCGCCATAGCGCCGCGCCAGCTCGGTCGCCAGCGGGTCGATCGTGTTCACCATGATTCCGGTGAGCGGCGCCGCGGCCAATGCCGCCAGCACGTCCTCCAGCATCGCCGCCGCCAGCGCCTGGCGCCGTTCCGCCGTCAGCATCGGCGCCAGACGTTGCTTGGCGCCGGCGAACTCCTTGACCGGCACCGCCGCCCAAACACCCATGACCCTTATCGTCGCAGCATGCGCGCCGCGCTCAGCACGACGCGTGCCAGCGCCTCGCGATCGGCCAGTGTGGTCATCAGCGTCTGGGCCAGCGTGACCTTGGCGGCGACGCCGGCTGCCTGGTCCATGTCGGCGAAATCGCAGACATAGCCGTCGATCAGTTCGTCGTAGCGCTGCGCCACGCCGCCGGCGCTCGGGGTCATCCCGAGCTCCGCCATCATCTTTGCGGTCGGCCCCTTGATCGCGCGGCCACCGATGATCGGTGACACCGCGATGACCGGTGCCGCGCATTCGCCCAATGCGGCGCGAACGCCTGGCACCGCCAGGATGGGTTCGATGCTGATGAACGGATTGGAGGGGCAGATCACCACGGCCCTGGTGGCGGGATCGGCCAGTGCCGCCAGGAACGCGGGCTGGGCACGCGCGGTGGCGGCGCCGTGAAAGGCCAGTTCGTGCACTACCGGAGCGCAACGCCGGCGCACGAAATAGTCCTGGAAGTCGATCCAGCCCGCATCCGTGCGCACGCGCGTGCGCACCGGGTCGTCGCTCATCGGCAGCACGCGCGATGCGATGCCGAGGCGCGCGCACAGGTCGGCGGTGATGACCGACAGCGTTTCGCCACCGCGCAGCCGGCGGGTGCGCTCGACGTGCACGGCGAGGTCGCGATCGCCGAGCCGGAACCAGGTCTCGCCGCCGATGGTGGCGAGGGTTTCCATGAACGACCAGGTCTCGTCGGCCCGGCCCCAGCCAAGGTCGGCATTGGCGACGCCGGCCAGCGTGTACATCACCGTGTCGATATCGGGAGATATGGTGAGGCCGACGTGCTCGAAGTCGTCGCCGGTGTTGCAGACCACGAGCAGCTCGCCGGGCGTAAGCACGCGGCTCAGGCCCAGTGCCAGCTTGGCGCCGCCGACGCCGCCGGACAGTGCGACCACGGTCACCGGAACAGGTCCTCCTCTTCTGGTCGCACCAGATGGGCGGCGGGGGTGTCCGGCGCCTTCCAGGTCAGGCCGCGCACCAGCACGACGGGCTGCGCCTCGGCTGCCTGGCCCTGCAACAGCGATGCCGCGGCGGCGATCTCATCGGCGAAGCCGATGATGCTGACCTCCAGCGTGCGGCCGAACAGGTCGGGCTGGCCGCGCAGGTCGATCAGACTTGGCAGACCGGCCGCGCCGATCGCGATGCCGCAGGTGCCGCGGCGCCAGGCGCGGCCGAAGCTGTCGCTGATGATCACGCCGACCGGCACGCCGTAGTGCCGCTGGAGCCTCTGGCGCAGCACCTCCGCCGCGGCGTCGGGGTCGCGCGGCAGCAGCAGCACGCGCTGCACGCCATCAGCCGGCGCCACATTCGAGTGATCGATGCCGGCGTTCGCCATCACGAACCCGAGCCGGTGCTGCACAATGATCAGGTTAGGGCGCGAGCGGACGACGCGCGTCGACTCAGAGAGGATCACTTCGACCAGGCGTGGGTCCTTGCCGACCTTCGCCGCCAGGCTCGTCGCTGCCGCCGAGGGCGTCACGCTCGCAAGGTCGACCGTGCGGCCCTCGGCCTTGGAAACGATCTTCTGTGCCACCACGATCACGTCGCCGCCGCGCAGTTCCCTGGAGCCGAGAGCGCCAACGATCAGAGCGCCAATGTCGTCGCCCTGCCGCACCATCGGGATGCCGGTTAGAGCGATCAGTTCGACGGCGGAGCTCACGGCTCACACATGGGCAGTGGACTAGTCAAACCGCCGCCGAAGCCGGGGCAGCACCTGCTCGCCATAAAGCCGCAGGAAGCGCTTCTGGTCCGGGCCCGGCGCGTGGAACACCAGGTGGCGGAAGCCCATCTCGACATAGGGGCGGATCTTCTCGATATGCTCGTCCGGGTCGGTCGAGACAATCCAGCGGCTGGCAGCGCGTTCCACCGGCAGCGCGGCGGACAGCCGCTCCATCTCGATCGGGTCCTCGACCGACACCTTCTCCTCGGGGGTCAGCGCCAACGCGGCCCAGTGTCTGGTGTCCTGCATCGCCCGCTCGCGGTCGATGTCGAACGACACCTTCATCTCGATCATTCGGTCGTACTCGGCCGGCGGGTTCGATGCCAGCTTCAGCCCCTCGGCGACATTGGGCAGCAGCGTGTCGGTGTAGAGCTTCCACGCCTTGCCGGAGGTGCAGATGAACCCCTGGGCCGAGCGGCCGGCATACTTCGCCACCTGCGGGCCGGCGGCGGCGACATAGATCGGCACCGGTCGCGCCGGCCTGTCGTAAACGGTCGCCTTGTCGGTGCGGTAGTACTGGCCCTCGAACGTCACCCGGTCGTCGGTCCACAGTTTGCGGATCAACTGGCACGCCTCGCGCAGGCGGGCGAAGCGCTCCCTGGTCTCGGGCCAGGCCATGCCGGTGGATGGCACCTCGTTCAGCCCCTCGCCGGTGCCGACGCCGAGTACGACGCGTCCGGGAAACATCGCGCCCAGCGTGCCGAACGCCTGGGCCACGATGGAGGGGTGATAGCGAAAGGTCGGCGTGAGCACCGAGGTTCCCATCACCACGCGCTGCGTCGAGGCACCCAGAGCGCCAAGCCAGGCGAGCGCGTTGGGTGCGTGGCCGTCGGTGTGCTTCCAGGGCTGGAAATGGTCGCTGATGAACACGGAATCGAAGCCCACCTGCTCGGCCAGCACCGAGAATGCCAGTAGCTCCGATGGGCCGAACTGTTCAGCGGACGCCTTGTATCCGAGCTTGAGCACGGTCATTCTCCCTTGTCCTGCCAACGCTAACCACCCCGGGCTCCGCGCGCCAGTCTGGCCAGCTCGCTGCGCAGCTCGCCGGGGTTCGCGACGGGCGCCGACCAGTGGACGCGGATGACGCGTTCGCCCTGGGCCAGATCGCAGCCGTCCACATCGACCGCGACCACCTGCCAGGGGCCAGGCCGGCCGGCGATGCGGCCCAGCGCGTCCGCGTGGTTCGTATTGCAATCGGCAATGATGCCGGCCTGATCTGCCGCAATCGCGGCCACTCCTTGGGGGTCCGGCGCGAGGTCCCCGGCGCGCAGCCGGGCGGCACGGCCGAAACCGCCGACATAGAGGCCGGCGGCTGGACGAACCCGCCACAGCGCGAAGTCGCCGAAGCCGGCATAGAGCGCAGCATAAGGATGCACCGCCAGATACCGCGCCTTCAGCGCGGCATCGTCCACCACCTCGGCCGTGCCTGTGACGGTGACGCGAGGGGTCGTCTGCGGGTTGGCATCCACGGGCGTCCCGGCAGCCAGCACCGAACAACGCGGCTCGACACGCAGATGGCGCGTGTGCTCGGAGAGGTCGGACAACAGGAGCAGCAGCGCCAGATCGGGGGCGCAGGCGGGCGTGACCAGCGAGGCGAACGGTTGTCCCTGCGCCGATGTCGCGAGCGTGCCGACGCGCGCGGCGCGCAGCAGCCTGCGTGCCTCCCAGGCGGGCGACGAACCGCTCATGGCCGGCTGCCCAGCAGCGCGCTGGTCGACAGGACCTCGGCCAGCGGGCCCAGCGGGCCCAGCGGGGCCAGCAGCGCCGCGATCTCGTGTGCGAGCTCCTCGGCGCGGCCATCCAGCCGATCGGGCGCGGTGCTGGAGCGGGAGAAGGCGCGATCGATCAACTGGCGCACGCTCACCTGGCGCCGCTCAATCACTGCGATTTCGTCCAGCAGGCAAAAGGCTGAGTCCAGCAGGAATGCTTCGTGTCGCACCCATGTCCCGCTGACCCGCCTGATATGCGCCCGGTCGCCCTCGGCATAGCGGCGCACCAGGGCCCGATAGTCCGCGTACCAACCATTCTCGGGAACGTCGCAGTGGTTGCTGTCGAACAGGGCCACCGCGCCGCCCGGCTCGATGATCGCATCCAGCCGCCGCAGCGTCTCGGCGCGGTCCATCCAGTGGAACGACCGTCCCATCGTCACCAGCCGGAATCGCCCGAGCGCAGGCGACAGATCGAGGGAACTGGCGCGAACGAAGCTGATGCGGCCGGCGCCGCCGAATCTGGCGCCGGCGATCCGCAGCATCTCCGGCTCGGGGTCCATCGCCAGCACCTCGCCGGCCAGCGGCGCGAATGCGCCCGCCAGGACGCCGGGACCGCAGCCCAGGTCCAGCACCCGGCATTCGCGCGTCACCCCGGCCATTCGAGCCACGTGCTGGATCAGCCGGGGCGAATAGGCGGGACGGCCGGTAAGATAATACCGTGCCGCAGAGCGGAAGCGGCGCGACTCGAGAGGTTCGGCGTCCGCCACGGTCCGTTCACCTCCCGTCCGCAATGCGCCACAATCCGGTGTCAGCCTCGCCTCGATTCGCAGGACGGAGGGAGACCATGACCGTACCCCCGAAAGATATTTCGATGAAGCAGACCATCGCCCTGGTCGATGATGACCGGAACATCCTCACCAGCGTTCAGATGACGCTTGAACAGGAGGGTTTCCAGGTCCGCACCTACACCGATGGCGAGAGCGCCCTGCAGGGCTTGAATGCCCGTCCGGTCGACCTCGCCGTGCTCGACATCAAGATGCCCCGCATGGACGGGATGGAGCTGCTGCAAAAGCTGCGCCAGCGGAGCTCGATGCCAGTGATCTTCCTGACCTCGAAGGACGAGGAGGTGGACGAGCTGATGGGCCTCCGGCTCGGCGCCGATGACTATATCACCAAGCCGTTCTCGCAACGGCTGCTGATCGAGCGCATCCGTGCCCTGCTGCGCCGCAACGAAGCCAGCCGCGCGGAAGGCTCGGGCGCCACGCCCGGCGGCGT
>DATBKQ010000447.1:0-5950 GCA_036555825.1 Acetobacteraceae bacterium
AGGAAGCCGCCGCAGCCATCGAGGCCGCCAAGGCAGAGAAGCTTGCAGAGTTGCGAGCAACTGGCGAGAAGCGCGAGGTCCATTTTGACGAGATGGTGATCATTACCGGAGTCCCGCGGGCATGAAGTTGAGCGCAGCCACCGATCCGTGGATTATCTTCGGGCCTCCATAGTCATGATTGGCTTCGCGCCCCTCGGGTCAACCCGCGCGACGCCGGTACGACTTCAGCCCTTCGATAGCGATGTCGATAGCCAGTGCCATAATCGCGGACTTCTCGGAGCGTTCCTCACGCGGACATACGACGACGTATTGCCTGTCGATACGCGCGATATGAAGGGTGACCCCCTCCACATGCCGATCATAGACTACGCACCAGGGGTCGCCTGCGTCGGTGGCTGCACTCCAAATCCCAATCGTCAGCAGCATGGCAAGCCGCGTGCCAGGCGCGGCTGGAAGAGCTCGAAGCAGCTGGGCTACTGGCGGGGCGACGGGTCTGCGTAATCATCACCGGCGTTCTTAGTGCGGAGCGCCCCACCGTCCGGGGTCTCGATGAACGCTCAGCTGCTGATCGAACCGTAGGACCGTTAGCTTAAGGTGATCGCCGCGGCGGGGGGCCACACGCCGTGACCCAAAGCCCCAGCGGGACCAAGAATTCACGTACAGGTTACCGAACGTGATCGATTGATCCGGTCGCTCAACGTCAGCTTTGACCCCAACAGCCGGTGCAAAAGCGGGACAGCGTGGGAGGTCCGCGTTGTGCCCAACTCCGGGCATACGCCATCGCGACGCGAAATGTCATCGACGCGCGTTGTGATGCGTGATGCATTACGTCGATGGGGTGTCAACCTCGTGCTGCCATCGGCCGACGAATCCGGCAAGTGCCGCGCCGAGGCATGGCGCAAACCAGAAAAGCCAGAGCTGGCCGATATACGCGCCGCCGGCGAACAGCGCGGGGCCCGTACTACGAGCCGGATTGACGGAGGCGTTCGTGACCGGGATGAGAAAGAGGTGAATAAGTGTCAGGCACAGCCCGATGGGTATGCCGGCAAAGCCGACGGCCGCGCCCTTCGAGGTAGTGCCGATGATTACGTACAAAAAGAAGAAGGTGGCGATGACTTCGATAAGGAAGCAGGACACCAAACCATATTTGCCGGGGCTGAGATCGCCATAGCCGTTGGACGCGAATCCGTCGGGCACCCAGTCGGGCTTGCCCGAGGCGATCGCGTAGAGAACCGCGGCGGCCGCGATCGCACCCAGTACCTGGGCAATCATGTACGGAATCACGTCGCTCGTCTTAAAGCGGCCACCTGCCCACAGACCGACTGTTACCGCGCAATTGAAGTGTCCTCCGGAAATATGGCCGACCGCATAAGCCATTGTCAGTACCGTCAGCCCGAAGGCGAAGCTGACCCCGAGGAATCCGATGCCCAGCGTCGGAAAACCCGCGGCTAGCACGGCGCTGCCGCAGCCCGCAAAGGTCAGCCAGAAAGTGCCGAAGAATTCGGCCCCAAGACGCCGCGGAGTGTCCATGATTCCCTCCCATTTGGATGTTTGAGAGGCTAAATGCTTTGGCCGTTCAGGCTATCAGCGAAGGTTGACATTAAGGCACTTTCGGAGTGCCAATATATGCGACATCGGGCCAGCGTTTTGAGCTGGCCCGATGTCGCAGTCGTAGGGCGGCCGCCTCAAACTTGCTGAGTGTCGAGACCAGTCCCTCTAGCTCGCGGCTAGCAAGTCTTTCCGCGGACGCACCTGCTGGTTTCGCGGCGGGCGTGAGTTCTCACGCATTTACCACCCACCATGTGCATACCAGCGCCGCATGCTTCGCGGACTGTCGTGACCATGCTGTCCAACTGTTGGATGGGTGCGATTGGCACAGCTTGTGCCGATGATGCGAGAGCCAAGGCAAAGGCAATAGCGATTAGTCTCATTGCGTCCTCCCTTACGGTTCAAACTAGAGAACGAAGCTGACACAGGGGCTCTCTCAGTAATACCCCCTGCGGTAGCCCCTGCGAACGGCTCGGCGGGTATGGCGGATGGTGGTTCTGGCCACGCAGACACCACCAACCCGGGTCCTACCTGGGCCGCATGCCAAGCGCACTTGCGTGATCATGCCGTCCGGCTGAGGAATTGGCGCAGGCGTCATTGCCTGCGCCGAAGTTGCGACGGCTAAGGCAAAGCCCGCAGCAGCAATCAACCTGATCATGCTACTCTCCTCGATTTCCCTATGTCTTGGCCCGCCCCGACAGCGAGGCTCAGGGAGAGCCGATGGCAAGAAGGTAATTCTATGCCGGCTTCGGTGGTGCTGCCAGATAGCAGACCTGCGCGAGACCGGATCCCTCGCCGCCTTACGCTAAAACAATGTACATTAACGGCCTCTGAACGCCAGACGCATTCAGCGGAGAAGCAAAACCAGAAGCAGGGCCAGCAAGAGCGCGAGGGTCACGAACGCAACAATCTCGTTTGTCGTTAGACCGCTCATTGAGCCCCCGCACCGGTAGTTCTACTAGGGCTGGTTCGAAGCGGCCTCGCCACCTTGACCGGAATGCCTGCCAATTGTTGCGTGCGCGCCCGAAGGTGGCTTGCCTTATTGGGCAGGCCGCGTCGCCCTCAGAGAAACCGCGCGCATACATCCTGCCGCAGGTTGCAGACGCTGTGAAGCAGTGTCTCACCACAGCCTTCGCCATGAACACATTGAGGTTCACAGCCGTAGAGCGTCGGTGGGTGCGCTACATGAAAGCCGAGCAGCCACAGCGTCCCTTCAATGACCAATGCAACTTCACCGGCTGCTGTGCGCGCGCGCCGCTGCACCGCGCGGAATTCCAACCGCCAATGACCGGTTTGGGTCAATCACGTTGCACCCGTTCTTCCGGCAAGTTGGCGGAGTGTCCGCTGTGCCTCTCAACGCAGCGCAGCGAAACGTCGCTTCGTGCCAAAGGACTAAATCGCTTCGCGATAGTGGCGGCTGTGGGCTCGGCCTGAGCAGTGTGCCCAGAGAACGCGGGGGCGAGGGCGAATCCCCTGATACGGGGCGCCCGAAACCGCCGCAGGCGGTTCGGGCACAACGCAACCGCAACGAGGTCAGACCGTCACGCAGCCTTTCCGCGCGCCAAGGCGTGCACGTCGGCGGTGGTCAGGGCGTTGCCGCCGATTCCCCAGTCGCCGCTCTCCACCTCCTCGACCACGCACCAAGTGACGCCTCGCATGCTCTCGCCTTCGATCGAGACCATCGCGTCGGTCAGCTTGCTGATTATCTGGCGCTTCTGTTCCTTGCTAAACACGTCCTTGATGACGCGGACTTGAATGAGGGGCATTGGCTTTGTCCTTTCGTGTGCTTTAGGGATTGCTTTTCGTGTGCCGCACCGAGTCGGACGTTTCTCTCGTCTATCTCTGCTGGACACGCGCGTCACAATGCCGAATACTCTCCGGTACGGTAATAGACAATTTTACTGTCAGTCGGCGTGACTGTACTGGTCCGCCGACCGGGCCAGTTCAGCGAGGCGAGAATCGGCATGCTCTCACTTACCGTCAGTCAGAACAGCGGCCAGCCGCTCGCCGATCAGATCGTCGCCGGCATCAAACAACAGATCGACGACCGGCATCTGCGGCCCGGCACTAGGCTGCCGTCAATCCGCAACTTCGCCGGCACCTACAATGTCAGCCGTTTCACGGTGGTCGAGGCCTACGACCGCCTAGTTGCGATGGGCTACCTGCAGTCGCGCCGCGGCGCCGGCTTCTACACGTCGGCCGCGCTAACGCATGCGGACGCCACGCATCCCGCACCGTCCGACAACCACCAGCGCAACGAGCAACTGGTCTGGCTCATCCGCCGCGTCTTGGAGGCGGACGAGAACACTATCCTTGCGGGCGGCCCGTGGCTGCCGAATTCGTGGCTCGATGAAACCGGCATCCGCCAGAGCCTCAACGTGCTCGCACGCAAGAACGGCGCGTATCTGCTGGAATACGGGCACCCGTTCGGTTATCTGCCGCTGCGCGAGCATCTCGCGTTGATGCTGGCGGGGCTCGGTATCAATGCCCATGCAAACCAGATCCTGCTGACGCAGGGCACCAGCCAGGCGCTCGAACTCATCATCCGCTATCTGCTCAAGCCTGGCGATACCGCGCTGGTCGACGATCCCGGCTACTACAACATGTTCGGCAATCTGCGCCTGCAGGGCGTCGAGATGCTGGCGGTGCCTCGCAATCCCGACGGACCTAACGTCGCCGTCCTCGAAAAGCTCGCTGCCACCCACCAGCCGAAGGTCTATTTCACCCAGTCGGTGATGCACAACCCGACGGGCGCCGATATAAGCCCGCATGTGGCGTTCAAAGTGCTCCAAGCCGCCGAGCGCCACAACTTCACCGTCGTGGAAGATGACATCTTCTGCGATCTGCAAGCGAAGACGACGCCGCGGCTCGCGACGCTCGACCAGCTCAACCGCGTGATCTACGCGCGCAGCTTTTCCAAAACGCTGTCGGGCAGCCTGCGAGTCGGGTTCGTCGCTTGCGCGCAGAACATCGCCAATGAGCTCGCCGACATCAAGATGCTGACCAGCATCACCACCTCGCAATTCACCGAGCGGCTAATCTATCTGATGCTAGTCGACGGCCACTACCGCAAATACTTGTCGCGATTGCGCGAACGCCTCGGTGAGGCGCGGCTCAATGTCGTGCGCGTGTTCGAACGCATGGGGCTGGAGCTGTTCGTGGAGCCGACTGACGGCATGTTCGTTTGGGCACGCTTCTCGCATGTCGAGGACTCGCTGACACTGGCGGAAGCTTCACAGCGCGACGGCATCATGCTCGCGCCCGGCACCGTCTTCCGTCCGCACCTCGGGCGCTCGCAGTGGATGCGGTTCAACGTCACCGTCTGTGAAGACACGCGCGTGCAGCGCTGGCTGCAGCGGCAGGGGGGCAAGGCGGCATAACGCGGCGTGCGGAGACCGCCACAATTTCACGTGGCCTTTCAGGCTCCGCTGAGTTCAGCCGCGCCGTTTGGCTTGCTGAAGATGGCCAAAACTTACCGTCAGCAGGTCAGGGCCGTGCATCGCAGCAAAAACGTGCACCTCATGTCCGAGTCGGGTCAACCTCGACCGTCCCCGTTCTAAACTTCGAACGTCTGCTCCCGCCGACTGCGGACATGGCTGCCGCATTGGCTGATTCAGAACAATTCAGAACCCGCCCAAGGACCTGCGAGTAGCTTCCGGGGCAGCCTCAGGTTGCGGTAATCTCGTCGTAGCGGTCCGCCAAAGCTGGCGATCTACAGGCCGGCGGGCGGCCTTCTGCGGGAGGGAGACGCCCCATGCTCGACATGCGGCGGCGTCAGGTCATCACGCTGCTTGGCGGTGCGGCGGCGTGGCCGTTAGCGGCGCAGGCGCAGCAGCCGGCGAAGCTGCCGACCATCGGTTTTCTTGTCGCGGGCACGCCTTCATCCCATGACCGATGGGTCGCCGCCTTTGTGCAGCGGTTACGCGAACTCGGCTGGATTGAGGGTCGTACTATTGCGATCGAGTATCGCTGGGCAGAGGGACGCTCCGACCGCGCAGCCGAGATCGCGGCCGAGTTCGTCCGGCGCAATGTCGATGTCATTGTAACATCGGCGACTGCGGTAATCGTGGCTGCCATGCAGGCGACGTCGGTCATCCCTATTGTTTTCGCGGCGGCGGGGGACCCTGTCGGCACCGGCCTGGTCGCCAGTCTGGCGCGACCGGGCGGCAACGCCACCGGTCTGTCGATGCAGCAAACCGATCTTGCGGACAAACGAATCGAACTTTTGCGCGAGGTTGTCCCCGGTCTCCGCCGGATGGCGATCTTGGGCAATGTCGCGGGTCCCGCCGTTGTGCTGGATATGCGCGAGGTCGAGGCAGCGGCCCGCACGCTCGGCCTCGAGGTCATCGCATCAGAAATTCGGCGAGGCGAAGACATCGTACCCGCCTTCGAGGCGCTCAAT
>DATBKQ010000448.1:0-3617 GCA_036555825.1 Acetobacteraceae bacterium
ATCCGCTCACACCGAAGGGAATCCTCAATCGGACTCAACCGTCAGATTTTATCCACTAGCGAGAGCCGAGGCGCATGGGCCAGCCCGACTTCAGGCAGGGCAGCGTGCTGGGTAGTCTGGTGCGGTCTCCAAAAATCTCGATACATCCACCCCGCAGCGGTAAGGGCGACGAGCAGCACCAACGCGCCACCCAGCAGGATAGGACGAAGGCGTTTGCGACCTGCGGGTTGACCTTCCCTCTTATCCAGTCGCAAGACAAATGCTTCCACGGGTCGAGCGATGTTCTTGAGCGTCAAAACCCCGATTGGCTCAAATGACAGCTCGAGACGGCCATGCACGTGATCTCGCACCGACCGTGATACACAGATACCGCCCACGGGACATTCTGCCTCCAGCCGGGCAGCGATATTGACGCCGTCGCCGTGCAGATTGGTGCCTTCCGGGATCACGTCGCCGATGTTGATCCCGATACGAAAGCGAATGCGTCGATCCGATGGCTGGTCTTCGTCGTAACGCGGGACCTGTTGTTGCACCTTGACGGCGAACCGCACCGCGCCATCGATGCTGCCGAACGCAATCAGCAATGAGTCGCCACCGGTCTGTACCAGCTTGCCACCGAACTCACGAATGGCTGGGTCGATCAGGGTCTGCCGCAAGGCGTTCAGCCGGTGTAGCGTATCCGCATCATCCAGGCCGATAAGCCGGCTGTAGTTGGCCATATCGGCGTAGACGACGACAATCAGCCTGCGACCATCGGTCGCATTGCCAACGACTGGGTCCAGACTGCCGACGCTGGCGCTCACCCTGTTTGACCGCTAGCACTCGCCTCTCGGCTATGTGATAGTCGTCGAAATCCAGTCGGTCAATCAACTGAACTCATGGCGACGGTCCGGTTCAGCAAATGCTCTGGCGGACCTGAGCAGCTCGGGAGGTCGCCAATGCCGTGTGTTCTGACTGTCGAACGATCCGATGAGGATGCGGTTGTATCGTTGATGATGCTGGCCTTCAGTGCCGACCCGGCAACGCGGTGGATGTATCCGGATCCCCGGCAGTATCTCTCCTGCTATCCGACATTTGTGCGGCTCTATGCGGGCGCCGCGTTCGACAGTGGAACCGTGCACGTCGTCGAGGCAAACCGGGGCGCTGCGATGTGGCTTCCGCCAGGGACCGAGCCCGACGAGGAGGGGCTCGGCGGCCTGCTTCGGGAAAGCATCGCACCCGCGCGGCTGGCCGAGGTATTCGAGCTTGCGGAGAAAATGGCTTCCTACCACCCGGCTGAGCCGCATTGGTTTCTGCCGCTGATCGGGATCGATCCTGTTTGTCAGGGGATGGGCTACGGTTCGGCGCTCCTGACACACACGCTGAACCAATGCGATCGCGACCGGCAATTGGCTTATCTGGACAGCACGAACCCGAAGAACCTGCCGCTTTACGAGCGCCACGGTTTCGAGCGCCTCGGCGTGATCCAGGCGGGTTCATGCCCCCCGGTGTTCCCCATGCTGCGCAAGCCGCAAGATCGGTGATGGCACGCTTGCCCGGTTGGCATTGAGCGAGACCGCCGGCAATCTCGCCTTCCGTCATCACTCTCCAATGATGTCCTCGGCGCGATAGCCCTGGGCGAACAGCAGTGCACGCAGGTCGGCGTGCTCAACCCGCACGCCCGCCGCGGCCGCGACGATCGGCTTGGCATGGAACGCGACCCCAAGGCCGGCGGCACGGATCATGTCCAGGTCGTTCGCGCCATCGCCCACGGCCAGCGACGCCGCGAGCGGCAGCCCCCGTTCAGCCGCCAGTTGCGTCAAAGTGTGCAGCTTGGCGTCGCGATCGAGGATCGGCTCCGCCACCTCTCCGGTCAGCGCCGCGCCCTCGTCGAGCAGCGCGTTGGACCGGTATTCGTCGAAGCCGCACAGCGCCGCAACGCGGCTGGAGAAGAAGCTGAAGCCGCCGGACACCAACACCGTATAAGCGCCATGTGCGCGCATCGTCGCCACCAGCTCGCGCGCCCCCGGCGTCAGGCGCACGCGCTGCCACGCTCGCTCCAGGGCGCTGACCGGCAGGCCCTTCAACATCGCCACCCGTCCGCGCAGCGCCTCCTTGAAGTCGAGTTCGCCGTTCATCGCGCGGGCGGTGATGGCAGCGATGCGGTCCTTCAGGCCGGCGAAGTCGGCGAGCTCGTCGAGGGTTTCGCCGGTGACGATGGTGCTGTCCATGTCGGCGATGAGCAGCGATTTGCGGCGGCCCCCGGCGGGCGTGGCGATGGCATCAATCGGCGCGCCCTCCAGCGAGGCTGTGATGGCCGCACAATCGGGGGCATCGGCGAGCGGGATGTCGGCTGCCTCTCCCTCGGACAGGACAACCGGGGGGTCACCGCCGACCGCTGCTCCTACACGCGCTATGGCGCGACCCAGCAGCACCGGGTCCGGCCGGGCAGCGACGAGTGTGATGACGTAACGCATACTGCTTGAAACCACAGAAGCACCCGAATGAACACTGATGGCGCTCTCGCCCTGATCGTCGCGGGGCCGACGGCGAGCGGGAAATCGGCGCTTGCCCTGGAACTGGCCGTGCGCGCCCGCGGCACGATCATCAATGCCGATGCGATGCAGGTCTATCGCGAACTGCGGGTGCTGACCGCCCGCCCGACCGCCGAGGAGGAGGCGCGGGTGCCCCATGCACTCTACGGCGTGCGAGCCGCCGCGGAGCCGGGCAGCGTCGCCTGGTGGCGCGAGGCGGCGCTGGCAGCGATGGAGGCGGCGCGCCAAGCTGGGCGGCTGCCGATCCTGACCGGCGGCAGCGGCATGTATTTCGCCTCCTTGACCGAGGGGCTGTCGCAGATTCCCGACCCGGGGCCGGAGGCGCGGGCGGAAGCGCGCTCGCTGCTGCGCCAGATCGGCCCGGCCGCGCTGCACGCCCGTCTGGTGGAGAAGGATCCCCTGACCGCCGCCCGCCTGCGCCCGACCGACAGCCAGCGGATCGCGCGCGCCTGGGAGGTGTGGCGCGGCACCGGCACCGGGCTTTCGACCTGGCAGGTGGCGAGGGCTCCGCCGGTTCCCTGGCGGTTCGCCGCAATCCTGCTCGACCCGCCACGCGCGGACCTTCGTGCGGCAATCATACTTCGTCTGGCTGCCATGCTGGACGCCGGAGCAATCGATGAGGTCCGCTCGCTGGTGGCCATGAGCCTCGACCCCGCCCTGCCTGTCATGCGCGCGCATGGCGTCCCGGAGCTGGCAAGCCATTTGCGCGGCGAGATCAACCTGGAGGAGGCCACCCGGCGGATCGAGCTGGTAACCGGCCAGTACACCAAGCGGCAGGCGACATGGTTCCGGCATCACGTGTTGGCAGAGCCACCTCTGTCCTTTACGATTCGTTCTTTGGGTGCCAATATCTCGAAATTATCGGAAAGAAATTCAGCTTCATTCTTGGCGTTTATTGAAAGGCTGGGTTGACGCGCCGCAGCATCCGGCCTATCGGTGCGCCCCCTGACCCTGGAGCGACGATCCATGTCCGCCGACGCCACACAATCGGGAGCAGAAGTTCTCCTCCGCGCCCTGAAGGATCAGGGCGTGGAGGTCATCTTCGGATACCCCGGCGGCGCCGTACTGCCGATCTACGACGCA
>DATBKQ010000449.1:0-5280 GCA_036555825.1 Acetobacteraceae bacterium
TCCGATGGACACCCACCAGCAGCGCTCGGCTGCGCTCGCCTGTCGCTTCCGCACCATCGATCATCGATCCAACAAGCCGCGCCGACGCTGCGCTCAACCGCCGGTCCGGTTCGTCCCCCAACCGCTCCCCGCGGATTGACGATAACTGTTCCAGCCCCGCCGATAGTCCGGCTCCGACTTGCGGCGAATATCGGTCGGTGCAAGTCGCTGCCGCGCGGCGATACAGCCTTTCGTCCAATCACCGAGGCTCTGGCCGGCCGGTCCGAAGCACGATCCTGGCTTGGGCAGGCTCCTTTGGCCCGACCAATATTCGGCTCCCGCCTGATACTCGCCGAGTAACGACTTGAACCAGGTCTCCCATTGCTCGCGGTCGGCCAGGCCATGCTGAAACGCGGTTCCAGGATCCGGCGTGTCCCCGGTCAGACCCGGGGCCGGCGCTTCGCGCCGAACCGGCGGTGGCGCGGCGAGTGTGGTCACACCCAGTTGCGCAAGATCGGAGGGCACCAGCCACTCCATCCGGCCGGGCTCGGTCGTCACGAGCTTACCGATGATCGCCGGCGGCACCCCATAAGCGGCCAAATCCCTCGCCATCAAGGTCGTCGCCATCAGCGTCCCCGGCGTCTCTTCGCCATCGTCCGTTCCGGCGCTGTGAACCCCGATCAGCGCATCCGGTGCGGCGAACCTGGTCTCGGCGGCGGCAAACACCAGGAAGCAGGCGGATGCACACTTGCCGCCCCCCAACACACCAACGGTCGCATGCGAACTGTGGACCACGGCCGCCAACTGCTCGGCTTCGACCACGCTGCCACCTGGGCTGTCCAGCAAGAAACCGAGAATGCGTGCGGCCTGCGGCAGCAGCCCGATGAAATCGTCGAGCCGTTCCGTATCGCCGGGAACGATTGGACCCGTTGCCCGGATCACAATGCCGAAGTCTTCGACACGTACGCTGGAGAACTGCATTGCCGACGCCGATGGCACGACGGCAATGGTGAACACCGCGGCGTGCCACCAACCGATCCTCATCCTTGTCCGCCCACGCATCCGATGGATATGATAACAGATCGGAACTTTCCGCAGGCTTACATTTTCGCCCTGTGTGTTTCGGCCAATTGGGCTAGTTGCAAATGCGTACTATTTCTGCGCTAGTCCCGCCGAACCAAAAGGGTATCGGCCAACGGTCCATTAGAAAATTCAAAGCAATCCCAGGAGTAATTTTATGGCAATCTCAGTCAAGAATACAACAGACGCCTTATTGACGGCGCTGGGACTGACCATCGATCATATCGACTGGGGCACCGACCTGTTCGGTGATCCGGGTGCCTCGTCGGATATCAATCCCGCCGCCCTCGATCATGCGGGCGAGAACCTTACCTTTACCGCGACGGCGACCAACACCGGCACCATTGACCTCACCAATGTCGTGGTCGCCGATGGCCTCGGCAATACGATCGGCAAAATCGCCGATCTCGCCGCGGGTGATTCCGAGGCGTTCACCGCTGCCTATACGACCACCCAGGCCGATATCGACCAGGGTGGCACGCTGTTCGTCGTGGCGAAGGCCGCCGACGATCAGGGCGACCAGGTCACTGCCTCCCAAGGCGTGCCGGTCCTGCAACTTCCGGGCTTGTCGATCAGCGAGACGTTCGACACGATGCCCTATGATCCGCGCAACGCGGGGCGGGTCGATCACGCCTATCAGTCCATCAACTACAGGGTTTCGGTGACGAACACCGGCAACGAGACGCTGACCGGTCTGCACACCACGGACGGCCACACACTCGATCAACTGCCGGTCGGTCAGATCTGGATCTACACCACCAGCCATCAGGTCACACAGACCGAGATGGACCAGGATGGCGCACCGCCGAACCCAGCCGACCAGAAGGATCCGGCTGCAACAGGCATCGTGCAGACCACGACGGTGGAGGACGATCAGGGTGATAACGCATCCGCCACGGTGGCAACGCCGGTGGTGCAAGACCCCCAAGCGTCGATCCTTCTGGTGTCTGCCGATCAGACCTCGGTCAATCGCGCTGGCCAGGTGATCAACTTCACCGTCATCGAGGCGAACACCGGCAACGTCACCTTGACCACGACAGTCACCGAGGGGTTGAACGGCGCGTCGAGCACGTTGGACACCGACACGCTGGTGCCCGGTCAGGCCAAGATTCTCCACTACAGCTATGCGGTGACCCAGGCCGATATGGACGCGGGCCTGTCGATCCGCACGCTTGCCCAAGCGAACGCACCCGGCGCCGCGTTCGGCGATAATTCCTGGAAGCAGACCGGAGTGGATGTCGATCAGAAGCCGACCGTCAACGTCGAGAACCTGGAATCGTTCGACGGCGGCCAGACGTGGTACTTCCATCAGATGCCGGGCTTCGCCAACGCGGCAAACGTGCAGGCAGCCTTCAAGGCCGCCACTGGCATGACGCCAGATGTGGTCGGCTATACCACCGCCCCCAACGTCAGGGCGGGGGCGCAGGTGCTGCACGCCGCGTTGGTCACCAACACCGGCAATGTCACCGACCACCAGCTCAGCGTGCAGGGCTTCACGTTCGACTCGCAGGACCTGGCCCCTGGCGCCAGCATGCTGTCGCACACTTCGCTGACCACGGCTTCATCCGCGCCCGGAACCTACACCAACAGCGTTTGGGTGAGCGGCAACCACACGAACTCGTACGGGTGGAATATCGCGGTGCCGTTCGGCCTGACCTCGAACACCGACACTGCATCTTACAGCGTTGGGAATGTGGTGGGTGCAGGCACGATCGGTGCGGCACTCAACTTACCGAACCAGCCATCCTTCGCCGCAGCCGGCAACGCCGCGCCGACCACGACCGACAACCCTTGGGCTGCGGCCGACGCGCTGCTGGCGCAAATCCGCCAGATGCAGGACGCGCAGACCCAGACGGTCAAAGCCGCGGTGGCATATATCGATAGCCTGCCGCCCCTGCCGATCATGTCGCCGCAAAATCCGTCGCCGCCCAGCGGCGGTTTCACTTTGAGCGATCTGCAACTGGCGCTCAACCAGCTTATGGGAGTGGCGATGCAGCACTGATGTTGCGATGCGGCCTGACGCGCGCGCCGTCAGGCCTCATTCCTGCAGCATTGCCGCGATTTGGCTGAGGCGGCGGATGCGCGCATACATTTTCATTGCCTTGTCCAGGCTATAGGCATGGGCGGCTGCATCGCTGCTCCAGCAGCACTCCCGCACCACGACCGACGCCAGGTCGTGATTGAAGGCTTCGCGGACGCTGGTCTCGACGCCGCGGTTGGTGGCACCCCCGCCGATGATGATGACATCGCGCCGCAGCATGTGCAGCAATTCGCCGATCCCGGTTCCGTAAAAGGCGCTCGGTCGGCGCTTGAGCAATACGTAGTCCGCTGGTTGTGGCGCGATCTCCTCGGGGAAACCGGCATCCGCGGTGCCTTCGACAGCGTTGGTGAGCGGCGGCATGCCGGTTTCGGCTGAAAGGTCGGTGGGCAACATGACGACATCGGCGCCGTCGGCACGGCTGACGGGCGTGGTGTAGATCACCGGCAGGCCCACCGCCCGCGCGAGCGCGATCATTCGCACCCAGGCATCGAGTACGGGCCGCATGGCGGCCTTCCGCACGGGCTCCGATGGGACCAACGCGCGCCGGCAGACGTCGTAGCAGATGAGTGCGGCGCGGCGGCGATCGATGCGTTCTGGTTCGGACATCGCAACCTCATGAGGTGAAGGAAACCATGCGGTCGTGCAAGCGGTCGCAAGCGCCAGGCGACGCCCGCCCGTGCAGCACATGAACGTAACCCGCCGGCCGCCGAACACAATCCACGCCGCGCGATTGGCCTGCCAGGTCGAAGGCGTTAAATTCTTCCGCTGAACGCCCGCGCTCGCCTCGATCCGATCGACCCCCGCTCGCCGCGATGCCTCGCGGCTGGTCACAACCGCTGGAGGATTGATTCATGCCGATCATCGACGTCCAGGTCCACGCGTATGAAAGGAATCACCCCGGTCGACCATGGGCCGGGCATATCGCGGGTCCCGAGCATGTCACCGGGGACGAGATGGTGGCCGCGATGGATGCCGTCGGCGTCGATGGCGCGATCCTGGTCTCACCGTTCTCGCTGTATCGCTTCGATGCCAGCTACGCGGTCGAGGTCGGAGCGTCGCATCCGGGCAAGTTCGGTCTGGTCAAGCCGGTCGATACCGCCAATACCGACGTTGCCGATGTCGTGGCGGAGTGGGCCGCGATGAAAGGTGCCGTCGGCATCCGCATCATGCTGAACCAGGCCGCCTCGACCGATCCCGCCGATTCGGGAATCAATCGAGCCCTCGCTGCCGCCGCGCGGCATTCGCTTCCGGTCAACATGCTGGTCTGGGGCCGCCTGGAACAGACCAAGGGGCTTGCGGCACGCAACCCCGACACAGTGATGGTGATCGACCACCTCGGCCTGCAGCAGCCATTCCATCCGCCTCCGCCGGCGCAGCCATGGGCCGATCTGCCAAAGGTGCTGGCACTGGCCGAACACGACAACGTCCACATCAAGATCAGCGGCGCCTGCACCCTCTCGCACGAGCCCTTTCCGTTCAATGACATCTGGGAACCGGTCATGCGCATCATCGACACGTTTGGCCTCGACCGCTGCATGTGGGGCACCGACTGGACCCGCGCGACCGAACTGCTCAGCTACGAACAGGGTGTGCGGCCGTTCCGTGAAACCAACCGCCTCTCCGACAGCGACAAGGCGACGCTGATGGGTGGGACCCTGCAAAGCGTTTACCAGTGGCCGCCCGCCAACCCGGGGTGACCGTTCAATTCGACTGATTGCCGACCGCCTGGACCTTGGAGAAATCGACCGACAGAGCACCGAGTTGCAACTGCATGCCGTTCGACTGGTTCTGCACGCCGGTCGCCGTACCGATCACGCTGAATGTCAGTGCACTCGTCGTGCCGTCGGCGTTCGCCCCGGTCACCGCGACCTTGTAGCTGCCGTCCGGTAGCGTGCTGCCGGAACTTGTCGTGCCGTTCCAGGTCCAGGTGTTCGATCCCTTGGTCGCCATCAGCATCTGGTCACTCAATTTGGCGCCGCTGTCGCTGTAGATCGCGATATCGACCGGTTCGGCCGCTGGCGCGTTGAACTGGATCGTGCCCTGGCCGTTCTGCAGCGGCACATGATCCGAGCTGACCGTCACCCGCTTGCCGGTCATCGACGATCCCTGCATGACCTCGCCAGCCTGGGTGAGCTGAATAAGCTGCGTCAGGCTGGTATTGGTGTTGATCTGCTGCTCGA